>JBHJOM010000034.1:0-27865 GCA_050329715.1 Phycisphaerae bacterium | reverse complement strand
AAGGAGGCCAGCGACTTCCTGGACACCATCCGCAGCATGGTGCCGCCGAATGTCATCTCCGCCGCGGCCGAGGGGCAGTTGCTGGGGCTCATTGTCGTGGCGCTGCTCGTCGGCTTCTTCCTGGCGAAGATCCCCGAGGAGCAGCAGGGCGTTGTCCGGCCGTTCGTCGAGGCGGTCTACACCGTTACGCTCTCCGTCACCGACCTGGTGCTGCGCCTGGCACCCATCGGCGTGCTGGCGCTCATCGCGGCGACCTTCGCCGAGCAGTTCGCCAAGCTCTGGCCGGACGCGCGGTTCGCGGAGTTCCTGGTGGGCATCAGCAAGTTCGCTGCGGTGGCGCTGGCGGCATTGCTGGTGCACTTCCTGGTGACCATGCCGCTGATTCTGCTGTTCGTCGCGCGCGTGAACCCGCTGCGGCACTACAAGGCGATGGCCCCGGCACTGGCGACGGCCTTCTCCACCGCCAGCAGCTCGGCGACGCTGCCGGTGACGCTCGACTGCGTCGAAAAACGCGCCGGCGTGAGCAACAAGACAGCCAGCTTCGTGCTGCCGCTGGGGGCGACGGTGAACATGGACGGCACGGCGCTCTACGAGTGCGTCGCGGCCATCTTCATCTGCCAGGCGTTCGGGCTGGACCTTACGTTTGGACAGCAGTTCCTCATCGTCATCACGGCGCTGCTCACGAGCGTCGGCGTCGCCGGGGTGCCCTCGGCGAGCCTCGTGGCGATCGCGGTGATCCTGGGGCAGGTTGAGGCGGGGCTGGCGGCGCAGGGCATCACGGTGTCGCTCATCAGCGGCATGGCGCTGCTCTTTGTCTTCGACCGCCCGCTGGACATGTGCCGGACGGCCCTGAACATCTTCAGTGATTCGGTCGGTGCCGTGACCATCGCCCGGACGGAAGGCGAGACCGCCGTGCTGGCCGACGACGTCCCGCCCGCCGTCGCCACCGAGGCCGAGGCCGAAGCTGTAACGGCACCGCGGCCGCTGTCCAAAACCGGGCTGCCCGGCTGAGGCGGCATCATTCCTCGGCCGGCGTCACGACCGTCGGTTGCGTCGTGGGGTCCTCGTCGCCGAGGACGACGCCCAGTTCCGACTGCAGGCGGTAGACGGCCATCATCACGTACGGCTCGAACATGCGCTTCTGGGCAGCCAGGAAGGCGTCGGCGTCAACCACAACGGCCGAGCCGCGGCCGGGGAAAAAGTCGCTCCCGGTTACCACCTCCGCGTCCGACAGCACCGACCGCTTGCTCACGAGGTTCGCCAGGACTTTTTCGCCGGCGAAACTGATCGTGCTCTCCTCTTCGATCGTCGCACGCCCGCGGAAAAGCCCCACGTAGAACGTGCAGCGGATGCTGGCATCCACCCCGATTTCACGGATGAGCTCAAACTCGTTCAGCGGGATCGTCGGGAGCGTCGAATCCTGAATCATCATCAGCCCGGTGGCCGCCTGCGTCCGCTTGGCGAGCCGCCGGCCTACGTCCGTGCCGAAGGGGTTGAAGAACATCGCCCCGACGTTTTCCACGGCCGTCCGGCCGGAGAAGCGGGCGTAGCTCTCGCTGGCCGTCACCTTGTCCATCGGCACGACTTCCACGCCGCGTTCCTCCAGCAGGTCCACGAGGGCCTGGTACATCAGGTCGGTGAAGGCCTGGGCTCGCTCCGCGTCGTAGTTGATGGCTCGCCGGTCCAGGCCCACGCTGTTGAAGCCCAGGCCGATGAACCCGGTCGGAATCGGGTTGGTGACGGCCGCCTGCTGCGGCAGCCCGCCCTCGGACTTGTAGGTCACAAAGGCAATGTTGAACTCCGTGATGGCAACACGCTTCACGTCGGCCCGGCCGATGGTTCGCAGGCGCGAAACCTCCCAGAAGTCCGATGCACGCGCACGGAGGACAGCCTCCTCCCCGAGCTTGTTCTCATCAAACGAACGCGGCTGTGCCTCACAGCCAACCAGCAAAAGCACGAACAGACTCAACAGCAGTGACGGTGCAAATCGCATCACGCCATTAAACCTCCCCCGCGGCGAACGCCGCAAGGGGCGCGCTTCCGTCCGCATCAGATGCCGGCAAGCCGATCCTTGCAGAAACGCAGGAAAACCTCCCAGTCCGCCAGCCCGACGTTGTGCTTGCCCGGCCGAATGTGAAACGCCACCGGCCCGCCGACCAGCGTGTTCTCCGGCGGAAGCTCCGGCGGCAACTGCGCCACGTCGGTGAAGTACCCCTCGGCGGCGCGGCAGGCGGCCAACTGGCTCGCCGGGCCGGCCCAGGCATCGTCCGCCGCGGCGCACACCAGCAGAGGTCTTGGCGCGATCAACGCCAGCAGTTGGTCGTGGTCCAGCGGCGTTTCGTCCTGTCGGCCGGCGTACTCGGCGAAGCGCGGGCAGAACCAGAACGGGAACTGCCGCACGATGTCGGCGATCGTCTCGCCCGTCATGCCGCGAAAGAGCGCATCGCCCCCGCAACCGCTCTGGTTGCTGATGCACGCCGCGAGACGTTCGTCGCGTGCCGCGGCCCACAACGCCGCCTTGCCGTTTCGGCTGTGCCCGAACACCGTCACGCGCTTCGCATCAACACTGCCTTCGCGCACGAGCACGTCCAGCGCCCGCGACAGCCCGAACGCCCACGCGGCCACGGCGCCAAAGTCCCCCGGCCGGCGGGGGCTGGGCAAGTCGAACAGCTCGCCGAGGCGGCGGGGGACGGTCTCCGAGCGGTCGTCGGGCCACATGTCGCCGTTGTAGATGGTCGCGACGGCAAAGCCGGCATCAATGGCCGCGTGCACCGGCCAGCGGTAGGCGCGAAACCCGCGGTTCTTCTCCTGCTGCACGTGGCCGGTTTCGCGCTCGCCCTCGCGGCCGTGGCGGCCGTGGCGCACCCAGCTGTCGGTCAGCAGCATGGCCGGGTGGTCGGTCGTGGTGTAGTTGCCGTCGAAGTTGCAGCCCAGCAGCGTCGGCGGCCGCTCGACGCCCACGGGCAGGAAGATCGCGACGTGAATCGGGTTCCGCCGGCCGTCGCGGATGACGTCAACCACCCACTGCCTCAGCACCGCCCGGCCGTCGAGCAAGCTGGCGTCCTCGGCCTCGGCGCGGAT
The DNA here is from genome assembly GCA_050329715.1 of Phycisphaerae bacterium. Lineage (GTDB taxonomy): Bacteria > Planctomycetota > Phycisphaerae > Tepidisphaerales > Tepidisphaeraceae > DAIOTR01. The sequence continues at coordinate 24,784 of JBHJOM010000034.1, read as the reverse complement.
GTCGGTGGCGTAATCGTCGCCGGGGCCGGGGCCGGGCCCGTGGCCGAACTCGAAGTCGGCGAAGGTCGCCAGGACGGCGGCGCGGTCGGGTTGCTGTCTGGGCATCGTGCTGGCGTCCTTCGTGCGAACACCGGGTACAGGCAAGCCGTCCTAAGTGAGCGTCAGCGGGCCATTGTGGTTGCCGGTTCGGGTTCCGGTGCGGTGGCATTTGCCGCCACCATGTCCGCGTACCGCCGGACGGTGATGCGCGTGTCCTCGCGGTACTTTTCGATCACCTGCGGCTGCGGCAGCCCGAAGCCGGCCAGCACCTGGGCGGCCGCCAGGTCGAGCTGCCAGCGGGCGTCCTCCGTCTCGGGCCACTTGCCGACCGCCAGCGTGTTCTGGAAACGACGCAGGCAGTCTCGCTCCCCGTTCAGCACGTCGAGAATGGCCGGCACGGCCTGCGGGTCGCCGATGCGGCCCAGCGACCGCATCGCCCCGATGACCGCATCAAACGGCGCCAGCGGGTCACGCAGTACGTCCAACAGCACGGGAAGCGCCCTCGGCGAGCCGATGCGGCCCAGCAGCACGATGCACGCCTCCCACAGCGGCACCATGTTCCGGCTGCGGGGCGTGTAGTCGAGCCGCTCGGCCATGCGCTCATCGACGGCATCGATCAGCGCCGGCAGCGCCCGCTCGTCACGGCGCCAGGCCAACGCCACGGAGGCCCAGAAGCGGGCCGTCGGGTTCTGGCCGTCCACCGCTTCCGCAAGGAGGTTCAGTTCCTCGTCGCCGCCGTGAGCGGTGAGCCAGACGGCGTCCTTCGGGTCGTCGGAGGCCAGCTCGTCGCGCAGTTGCTCGATCGGCCGCGGGGCGACGACCGGCTCGAGCTCCGTCTCGGGTGCCAACGCGCCGCTCTTGTGCAGGTCGGCCTGGACGAGTTTGACGTCGAGCTGTCGAGGCGAAACGCCCAGCCGCACGCAGTGGGCCGCGGCATAGCCGGCCGCCTCGCCCAGCCGGTGCTGGTTGCGCATGGTGCGGAACTGGTAGTTGGACTCCTGCGTGCTCGATGCCGAGCGGCAGGCGACGAGCACGCCCTCGACGTCCTTCGGCAGCATGACGCGGTAGGGCATCTGGCCGCCCTGACACCGCTCGCGGTTGCCGAGCATCCAGACCCAGAGCACCGGGGCGTCCTGCTGGTTCTGGTAGTCCTGGCTGTGGCAGTCGTACTTGGCGCCGGAGAAGCCGACGACGTCATCGAACGTGCGTGGCAGAACGCCGTCAAGAAAGTTGTGCTGGTAGTCGCCGACGATGACCGGGCCCTGCCGCAGGCCGATGAGGTAATCGATGATCAGCAGCGGGCGGATGCCCTCGGCCTCGGGGGCGAAGCGGGCCCACACCTGCCGGATGCCCACACGGCGGGCGCGAGTCAGATCGACCACGTCGTGCGGGTCGCAGTAGCCCGAGTCCCAGTTCGTGGAGCGCGGCTGGCCGGTCGGCAGCAGAATGTGGCAGACCTGGCTGTAACAGTGCAGCACGCCGTCGACTTCGCGACCCACGTAGTACGGCGCGCCGGCCATGCGGGCGACGTCGGCGTCGCCGCTGCAGTCGATCACCACCTCGCTGCGGAAGAGCACCTTGCCCGTCGGCGTGGCGGCGTAGACGCCGGTCACTCGGCTGCCTTCCTTCTGCACGCCGACGACCGTCGTGTTGTAGATGCACGTGCCGCCGGCCTGGTGGGCCATTTCTTCGAGTACGACTCGGCCCGTCTCGTAGTGGAGCTTCGGAAGGACGCCCGCACCGGCGTAGAGGGGCTTGCGCTGGTCGCAAGCGTTGTGGAACTCGTCCTGCAGGCCGCCGGGCCGGCCGTGGCCGCCGTAGTCCTGCCCGGAGCCGGTCTTCATGCCGCCCAGGAAGCCGCCGGCCTCGAGACAAACCGCCTGCGCCCCGGCCCGTGCCGCCGCCGTGATGGCGATGCACCCCGCGGTGCCGCCGCCGACCACCACCACCTCCACCTGGCGCGTCTCGACCTTCTCCACCCGCCGTTCGCCGTCGACCGAACTTGCCTTGGCAGGAAGCTCCAGCACCTGAGTTGCCGTCGTCGCGCCGGCGTCCAGCCGGCTTGCCAGCTCGACATCCCGCGGCGGCGGGCCGACATCGGGCAAGGCGGGTTGAGCCCATGCCCCGGCCGCGAATAGGTTGCCGAGTGTGGGATGACGAAGCGTCGGCTCCGCCAGCACCTGCCGTGGCGTCAGCGGCAGCGCCTCGACGCTCGCGTGGGTCATCTCCGCGTCGGCAAGGTGTGGCACGGCCTGGCGCACGTGGGCCATCGCCGCTTCCACCTGCAGCCGGGCGGCGGTGGTGGAGCCGGCGGGCACGGTGAAATCGATCCGCACCTCCCGGGACCGCACCGACGGCACGATGCGCACGTCGCGGATCGACTCCGACACGTCGCCCAGCTCGATGGTGGGCTCGATGCCGTACTTCGCCGGGAACATGAACATCGCGCAGCGCACCGCCGGGGGCGGCAACGGCACCCAGTCGACGTCCGTCTGCCGCCAGAGCAGCCCCTCGTCGCTGGCATCCACGAACTGGTTCGCGCGGATCACCTTCTCGCCCTGCTTGCTGCCGACGAGGACGCCGCTGACCTGCTCCCCGGCGACCAGCAGGCCCACCGGGCGGGTGTAGAGCAGCAGGTCGATGCCGTGCTTCTCGACGAGTTGGTCCAGGACGACCTCGACACTCGGGGCATCGACCGCCTCGCCACGTGAGGCACGCGCGGCGCTGAGCGCGCGGTGTACAACCCGGGCGGCCGGGGACGCGCCGCGGCGCAATGTGCAGTGAAAGGCCGAGGTGACCTCCCACCCCAGGAGCGGCCGCGGCTCGACGAGCAGCACCCGCCGTCCGGCGTCGGCCAGTGTGAGCGCCGCGGTCAGGCCGGCCAGGCCGCCGCCGAGGACGGCGGCATCGTAGTGGGTGTCGAACGGCCGAATGTCCGGCAGCTTGGTTGGTGTCATGGGGAACCTGCAGGGGAAGCCTCATCGGAACCGTCGGATGACGGATCTACTTTCGCCGACGTTTAGCAGGTTGTTCTAACCTTACCTACGGTCCCGTCAACCTTGAACCAACCGTTTGGTTCAACCGCGACGCTCCCGACAGGTCCGGTTCGACAGGGGGTTGGTCACCGCAGGAAGGCTTCGTGCAGGCCGCCGTCGACGGCGATGACCTGCCCGGTCGTCTTGCTCAGCCGGTCGCTCACGAGGGTGAAGTACGCCTCGGCCTGGTCCTTCGGCTCGATGGGGCTCTTGGTCAACGTGCGCTTGGCGTAGAACTCCGCCAGCTTGTCCCGCAGGCTCTCGTCGCTTTCACTCTCGTTGTACTGGATGCTGTACTTGGCGAGCGAGGCGATCACGCGGTCGCGCGGGAACATCGCGCTCCCCTTCACCACCGTCGCCGGGGCGACGCCATTGACGCGGACGAGTGGCGCAAGCTCGATCGCCAGCTCGCGGATGAGGTGGTTCGCCGCCGTCTTGGAGACGTCGTACGCCACGCTCCCCTTCTTGGCGACCACGGCGTTAGCGCTGGTGGTGATGACGACGTTGGCCCGCAGGCCCTGTTCACGGAGGGTCTTAGCCGCCTCGTCGGCGACGAGGTACGGGCCGGTGGTGTTTATGGCGAAGGTCAGGGCCCATCGCTCGTCGGGGATGTGGCCGGTGGTGTCCGGCGGCACGAAGATGCCCGCGGTGATGATCACGTCGTCGACCCCGCCGAACGCCAGCGCCACGTCGTTCAGCATGGCGCGGATGCTCTTGCGGTCGGTGATGTCGCAGCTGATGCTGATTGCGTCGCCGCAGCCGCTGATGCCGCTGCCGGCCACGCCGATGCCCTTGCCGAGCTTCTTCTCGAGTTCGCCGGCCGTCTCGCGGGCGGCGGCGGCGTTCAGGTCCACCGCGGCGATGCACGTGCCCTCGCCTGCCAGCCGGTGGCACACCTCGCGACCGATGCCGCTGCCGGCACCGATGACGACCGCCACACGCCGGGCCAGTTCCTTCTCCGGCGGCATGCGGCGGAGCTTGGCCTCCTCCAGCGACCAGTACTCGATGTCGAACGCCTCCTGCAACCCGATGCCCTGGTACTTGCTCACGCTCTCGGCACCGCGCATCACTTCTACAGCGCAATTGTAAAACTCGGCGGTCACGCGGCTCTCGGACTTGCTCTTGCCCCACGCCACCATGCCCAGCCCGGGGATGAGCACCACCGTCGGGTTCGGGTCGCGCATGGCCGGGGAGTCGGCGTGCTTGTGGTCGTGGTAGTACCGGGCGTAGTCGGCGCGGTAGGCCTCCAGGCCCGCGTCCAGCTTCTGTTTGAGGCTGCCCAGGTCCGCGGTGCGCGGGTCCCAGTCGACGTAGAGGGGTTTGATCTTCGTACGCAGGAAGTGGTCCGGGCAGCTGGTGCCCATCTCGGCCAGGCGCGGCGCATCCACGCTGTTGACGAACTGCAGGATGCTCGCCCGGTCCTCGTACGTGCCGACGAACCGCGCCTGCTGGCTCACCCGGCCGCGGAGCCACGGCATGACCTCGGCCAGCATCGCCAGGCGGTCGGCCTCCTTCGGGCTCTCGTACTTCTGCCCGGCGAAGGTCTTCTCCTTCCTGTCGTGAGCGGCCAGGTACGCCGCAGCCTTTTCAATAAGCGAAAGCGTCAGCTCGTAGCAGGCTTTGTCGTCCTCGTGCCAGTTGATGATCCCGTGCTGGCCCATCAGGATGCCGACGGCCTTGGGGTGCTCGCGGCAGATGGCCTCCATCTTGAGCCCCAGGTCAAACCCCGGCCGCTGCCAGCCGACGTAGGCGATGTCGTTGCCGTAGATCTCCTTCGTGAGCTTCACCTGGTCGGCACAGGCCGCGACGGCGATCACGGCGTTCGGGTGCATGTGATCGACGTGCCTGTGCGGGATAAGCCCGTGCAGCGGCGTGTCGATGCTGCTGGCCCGCGGATTCAGGTTGAAGGTGATGTGGTTGTACATCGCCACCATGTCATCCTCGGCGGCGGTCTTGGGGCCGTTCTTCGGCTTGGCGTTGTAGAGGGCCTTGAGCTTTAGCAGGCCGTCGAGGTGGAGGCTGGCGAAGTTCTCGCGCCGGCTGGTGCGCAGGTCACCGCCGGAGCCCTTCACCCACAGCACATCGAGCGCCTCGCCGGTGAGCGGGTCCTTCTCCGTGAGCTTGCTGGACGTGTTACCCCCGCCGGTGTTGGTGATGCGCTGATCCGCCCCGAGGCAGTTGGAGCGATAAACGAGCCGCTCGACCGCATCGAGCTTGCTCGCCACGGTGTCGTCCCAGAGGTAGCTCACGTGCTTGAAATCGGTGGGTGTCATGGTTGTCTTTCTATAGTCGTTCGATACGAATCACACGGTTCACAGAGGTAAAGAGGGCACAGAGAAACCGAGCCTATCCATCTTCTCTTCTCCCCAACCTCCCAACCTCTGTGGCCTCTGTGCCTCATCAATTCACGTCAAGGGTAAAGCCTCAAAACGCCGGGCCGCCTCACGCAGTCGGCTGTCTGGTTTGGGTTCGTACCGCTTCACATCAAAACTGTTGCGGACCACCTCGCGTAGTTCTTCCAGCGAGGCGAGTTGCCCGCAGGCGATCGCCTGGATGAGGCAGTTGCCCACGGCCGTCGCCTCGGCCGGGCCGGCGACGACGGATATGCCCGTGGCGTCCGCCGCGAGCTGGTTCAGCAGTTCACTCTTGCTGCCGCCCCCGACGACGTGCAGCACACCCGGCGTTCTGCCGGTGAGTTCCGCAAGCCGCTTCAGCGTGACGCCGTAAAGCAACGCCAGGCTCTCGTACACACACCGCGTGTACTCGCCGGGCGTTCGCGGCACGGGCTGGTTCGTGCGGCGGCAGTAGCCGGCGATCTTCGCGGCCATGTCGCCCGGCCTGGCGAACGGGGCGTCGTCCGGCCGAATGAGCGTCCGCAGCGGCTCGGCTTCGGCGGCCTGTTGGGCCAACTCGGCGTACGACACGTCCGGGGCAATCTCCTTTCGCAGCTCCTGCAGGATGAATAGCCCCGAGATGTTCTTCAGCAGCCGAATCTGCCCGCCGTAGGCGACTTCGTTCGTAAAGTTGTATTCACGGGCTTTGTCATGGATGACGGGCTCGGGCGTCTGCATGCCCAGGAGGCTCCAGCTGCCCGACGACAGGAACGCCCAGTCGGTGTCGGGTTCGGCGGGGGCTGAAGCGGGGCAGGCGGCCACGGCACAGGCGGTGTCGTGGCTGGCCGTGGCGATGACCTTCGCTTCGGGCAGTGGCAGCACGTCGTGCAGCGTCGGGTGCACCGGCCCGAGCACGGTGCCGCCGGCGACGACGGGCGGGAACAGGTCGCGTTCTAGCTTGAAACGGGCGATCAGTTCGTCGCTCCAGGTCATCGTCCGCGGGTCGAAGCACTGCGTGGTGCTCGCGAGGCTCGCCTCAGCGGCGGCGATGCCGGACAGGAGGTAGTTGAAGTAGTCGCCGATCAGCAGAAACCGCTCGGCCGCGACGTGTCGGCCGGGGTCCGCGGCGGCGTCGGCCAGGAGCTGAAACAGCGTGTTGATCGACATGAACTGGATGCCGGTCTGCTCGAATATGAACGCGGCGTTCTGGTCCGTCATTACCTCGGCGTAGACGTTGTCGGTGCGGGCGTCGCGATAGATGTAGGGCTGGTGCAGTCCCGCCGAAAGCTCGCCGCGAAGGAGCACGTAATCGACGCCCCACGAGTCGCACGAGACGCTGTCGATGCGCCCCCGCCCGGCCGCGGCGACGAGGCCCTTCTGAATCTGGCCCCACATGCCCAGCACGTCCCAGTGTGTGTGCCCGAAGACACGCACCTGCGTGCTTTCAAAGCGGTGAATCTCCTCGAGCACCAGCCGCCCGCCGTCGAGCGTCCCGAGCATGACGCGGCCGGATTCGGCCCCCAGATCAATCGCAACGTGTCGAGTCGGCATGGCTCCTCCGTCCGTCCGTCCGTAGCATGGGCTTCCAGCCCATCAGAGAAAATGGGCTGGAAGCCCATGCTACAAATTCAACTGCTTCCTTCTGTAGTGTTCATCCGTCCGCCCCTCGATCCGCGCCACGTTCTCGTCGCTTAAAAATGTCGGCCCGCCGAGTGCTGCGGCGTGTATGAAGATCTCGGCCGCCTTCTGCGCCATCAGCGTCGCGGCCAGGCACCCGCCGACGCCGGCGGCCGGGGCGATAAGGCCGTGGTTCTTCAGGAGGATCACCCGGGGCACCTCGTCGTTGTACCTGCTGCCAAAACCCTGCACGCCGGTGCGGATCGCCCGGGCCAACGGCACGCCGGGATCGGTGTAGTCGACCAGCACGCTCTCCCGGCTGCAGCAGACGACCTCGTCGGGGAAGGTGCGTTTCGTCGCGAAGTCATCGGCGCGCGGGCTGCACAGAATGCCGTTCACGGCGATCGGGTGGCAATGGGCGACGAACTGCACGCCGGGCAGCGTCAGCAGGTAGGCGTGGAACGCCGCCTCGACGCTCGGCTTCTTCGCCTGGTCGTTCACGCGGCTGGCCAGCAGCACCTGCTCGACTTCGTCATCGGCCACACCCCCGCGGTCGAGTAGTTCCAGCAGCGGCGCGAACCGGCACTCGGTGAGGTCGTTGACGCCCAGCCGCGAGAGCTGCGTGCCGCTGGCCTTCACGAGGAACGTCTCGTCCGACAGCTTCGACGAGACGTTGCCCTCGCCGAGGATCGCCAGCTTCCGCTCCTCCCGACCGAGTTCATGGGCAAGGCGGATCAGCTCATCACGTTTCCATTGGGTGTCGGACATGGTGCTTCTCAGTCTTTCTAACCGCAGAGACGCAGAGGACGCGGAGGATGCGTTTTGCATTAACAGACGAACAGGGAAATCGTCATAGTTGAGAACGGATGAGACGGTAAAAGAAAAAGATCCAGAGGGATGCCACGTATGTGGTCACCACTACAACGATCAGAACCGGGTTAAGGGGCGGTGCGATAACTCGTTTCCAAACAGCCGGCTTCTCTGCGTCCTCTGCGCCTCTGCGGTTCATTCAGACCTCTCCACAGACCGCCACCTCCAGCCCCAGTTCCCGCATCGCCGCGGCTTTGGCGTACATCGCCTTCTTCGCATCCGCCGCGGTCGGGGCATAGACGCACTGGATGTGGTTGGACTTGTGCCTTGCCATCATCTGGTCGCGGGTCACGCCGTCGAGGGTCGCGTGCATGATCGGCCAGACGGGCGTCGTCTGGTCGAGCCGGTCCTGCGTCTCGGCCTCCGGCAGGGCGACGACCTTGCCGGTGCCGGTGTCGAACTTTAAGCGGCCGTCCTCAATGAACACCCGGCTCCAGACCAGGTGGCCCGGGTGGGAGACGCCCGCGCACGTCCCGCCGCCGAGCCGAAAATACATCGGCGGCTGGCGGTAGCTGTGCGTGCCGGCCCAGCCGCCCTCAAAGTGCGCCGGCGGCGCGCCGCCCGAGATCAGAAACACCCACACGTACCCGTCGATCGTCGTTTCATTCCCCTCGCCGTCGCGGCCGGGGCCGCTGTACGCCCGGCCCCACCGCAGGTCGTGCAGCGTGTTTTCCGGCGGGTAGCCCAGCTTCTTCCACAGGTGGTACGTCACGTACCCGTCGAGGCCGGCGCACTCGTCGACCTCATTGAAATGCGGCAGCGCTTCGCCGGCGTAAAGCTCCCGGCCGTCGGTGCTCTTGGCCGGCGGTCGGTCGGTGTTGTTCAGCGTGCCTTCCACCAGGTCGCTGGCGGGGGCAAGGTCTTTCAGGCCCTGCTGGTACTGGATGCCGATCGTCCCGCAGCCGAAGTCGTCGGCGATGCGAAGTGCCGCGACGTACATCTTGCACTGGGCCAGCACCTGGGCCTCGGTCAGGTCCGCCGCTTCGTTCTTGCCGAAGTGGAACTTCACGCCCTTCTGTTTGTACCAGTCGAAGACGTCACGCGCCTCGGCATCCGTCACCTGCGTCATGGCGTAGTACAACGCGCTCTGGCTCAGTCGCTCTTTGAAGACGCCGGTCGGCATCAGCAGGTGGTCGGGGATGATGGCGTTGAACATCCCCATGCACCCCTCGTCGAAGACCCCCATGATCGCCTTGTTCGCCTTCAACTCGCGGGCGAAGCTTTCGCCCGCCTCGCGGGCGTCGGCCGGTATGTCGAGGGTGTCCAATAGCTTCGCATGGGACGTGTCGTGCCCGCAGTGGCCCGTCTCGATCCACTGCTTGAGGCGCGACAGAAAGTAGTCGTCGGTGAAATCCTCGCTCCAGAGGGAGCTGTAGTGCACGCCGGCCTTGGTCAGGCTGCCGTTGAGGTTGAGCATGCCCACCAGCCCCGGCCAAGTGCCGCTCCAGTTGGCCACAGTCAGGATCGGCCCGCGGTGGGAGAGCAGCCCGTGCAGCACGTGGTGGCTGTACTGCCACACCGCCTCGGCGACGATCAGCGGCGCCTCGGCCGGGATGCTTTTGAAGACTTCCATGCCGTACTTCTGGCTGTCGATGAAGCTGTGCCCGACAGCATCGCGGCGGCCGTGGGCGCGTTTCACGTGCCGGCCGAACTGCGACCGGATCGCCTCGGTCAGCTTCGCCTCCATGGCCAGCTGGGCTTCTTCACACTTGCGGTTGGCGCTTTCGCGCAGGTCGCCGTTGGCGATGAGATAGATGTCCTGTGGCATGGTCGTCCTCGTTCCTTGGTTGTGTTTTATGCTTTCACGTGCCTGGGGGGCGTTCTGGGCACCCCGGCGTGTTTCAGGTCGGTCGCGGTCGCGTCCGTGATGAGCGTGTCCGCATCCGGCCACGCCAGCAGCAGCCGGCCGTGGTTCTGGTTGAGCTTCGTGCCGTCCAGCAGCAGCACGTGGCGGTCGCACCGGCCGACGACGGCCTGCTGCAGCTGCACCACCTGGGCATGGCTGCCCCAGACGCCCGCGGCGTCGAACCCCTCGCCGCCGAGCAGCGCCAGGTCGAACCTCAGCCGCCGCACCTGGCGGAGCACCTCCGCCCCGAGGCAGATGCGCTGGTTGTGCAGCAGCCGCCCGCCGAGCATCCGCACGTCAACGGCCTCAGCCGCGGCCAGTTGCTCGGCCAGTACCAGCGAGTGCGTGTAGACACGAAGCCCCGTCGGCACACGAACCTTGCCGCCGGCCAGCAGCCGGGCGACCGCGTAACAGGTGGTGCCGGCGTCCAGAAAGAGCGTCTGCCCCGCGCCGATGAGCTTGAACGCGGCCCGGGCGATGCGCTTTTTGGCCGGCCAGGCATCCCGCAAACGGCGGGCGAAACTCGGGAAGCGGCGGTCAAAGTCCGGCAGCGCCGCGTCCGGCTCCACCGGCTGCACCGCGCCGCCGAACGTCCGGCGGGCGCGGTCCTGTAGCTGCAGCGCATCCAGATCCCGGCGGGCGGTGGCCTCGGAGACGTTCAGCTCCCGCGCCACCTCATGCACGGGCAGGTAACGCCGGGCCCCCAGCAACTCCACGAGCTGCCGGCGACGCGCCTCGACGATGCTGAGTGCGACCCTGGGCACGCGACGGAAGCTAACGCCCGATATGCAAGAAGTCAATCATAAGCGGCGGCGGCCGCGGGGTGGGGGGCGTAACGCAGAGACCACGGAGGTCACAGAGATCGCAGAGGGTGGGAGGTCGAGGCGTAGGGCGGGTGGTTGGTTAGGGGAACGCGCATGACCCTGTAGCGGCCAGGGAGGGCGAGGCTCCAGCCGAGCCAATGGCCGAAGGCCATACCTCCGGCACGAGGCCGGCCGCGACGTGTTGAGGGATCAGAGGATGCGGGTCGGTCTCTGGGCGCTGCACTCCCCCGCCCCGCAAGGTCGCCCGACCGGTGCCGAAGGCGAGAACCTCGGCGCGGAGGATGAGAACATCGATGTTGGGAAAGAAAACACCGACGTTCGGAAAGAAAACACCGGCGTTGGGAAAAGAAACACCGGTGTTCGTGAAAAAAAACCCGGTGTTGCGAAAAAAAACACCGGTGTTCGTGAAAAAAACACCGGTGTTTGTGAAAAGAGCACCGGTGTTGCCAAAAGAAACACCGGTGTTCTGAAAAAGAATACCGGGCTTATGGGGCGTGCGACCGGTCACTGGTGTGGCCGGCAGGCCGTCCGGGCCGATTTTTCCGGACCGCGTTCGCGGCGCGTGGTTTCGGCCCCGGTCCGGCCGGCTCGGGTGCCCGCACCGGCGGCCTTAAGCGGCAAGCCCGTCGGCCACGCTGATGCGGTAGGCCTTCACCGCCGGCACCAGCCCGGCGGCGGCGGCGAGCAGCACGGTGCCGAGCACGTACGCCGCCTCCGCGTAGCCGAAGCTGACGGCCGGCACCGCCTCGCCTAGCGTGCCGCGGAGGAACGCCGCGGCCGCGGCGGCCAGCACCAGCCCGCCGGCCCAGCCGGCCAGTGCGCCCACCAGCCCGACGGCCGCGGCCTCCAGCGTCACCAGCGACAGCACCCGCCGACGCGTCGCGCCCAGCGCCCGGAGCACGGCGATCTCCCGCCGGCGGGCGGCCACGGCGTTGTAGATGCTCACGAGGATGCTCACCGCCGCGACGAGCGTGACCAGCCCCGCGATGTAGACCAGCACGCGCGTCGGGGCGGTCAGGAAGGTGTCGAAGAACTCGGCCAGGACCTCGGCGGGGTTGACCGCCATGGCCGGCGGCGTGCCGTTGGTGATCTGCCAGTAGAGCGTCTGCTGCTGGAACCCGCCGCCGCGGGTCTGCAGGAGGATGTGGTTCACCTGCCGGGCGGCCGGGGGCAGGTCCAGGAGGATGCGGCCGTCGGCCCCGAGCGTGTAAAGCTCGCCCCGGCCGGAAGTTGATGCGTCGTCGTCGGTGAGCAGGTCGCCGGCGCTGTCGTCGCTGCCGAGCAGGTCGTCTCCGGGCGTGGGTGTCGTCACCGCGGTGTTGTTCATGAGCTGGAACATCGCCTCGAGGCTCTCGGCGTGCGCGGGGATGGCCCAGAAGCTTGTCAGCGACACGAAGACCAGCCTGTCCAGTGCGGTGCCGGTGGGGGCGGCGACGCCGGTGACGGTCCAGGTCTCGGCGTGGCCGTGACCGTCGTCGCCGCCGTGGGTGACCTGAAAACCGTCGCCGACGGCCAGGTCTCCGTTTCGCGCAACTTCACTCCCCAGCACGGCCTCGAACTTGTCCGGGTGGAACACGCGGCCGGCGGCGAGGGTGACGGGCGTATCCGGCCGGTACTCGAACGGACCGGCCAGCGCGAAGTAGGCCGCGTCCAGGAGTGCAACGCCCGCGGCCTGCCCGCTGCCGAAGTTGCCGTCGCGCACGGCCTCACGCAGGCGCTCGTGGGCGAGCGGGTCCACGTCGGCGGCCGCCTCGGCTGCGGCTTGTACGGTTGCGATGAACGTGGCGTCCGTCGGCCGGCGGGCCTGTCGGCGCAGGTCGTCGAGCGTCTGGCGGAGGGCCTCGACGGCGTCGTGGGCGAAGAACTTGGGCCACGTGGCGACGACGCGGTACTCGCGGTACTGGTCCCCCAGCGCGTACGGCACGGCCCAGCGGACGTACTGGGCCCAGTCTGTACTGCAACGCTCGTAGAGGGAGTAAGGAATCGGCCCCGGCGACTGCTCGATGTGGTACGTGCTGTTGACGACCGCCTGGAGCGCGCTGCCCTTGGCCGAGACGACCAGGTTGTGCCCGAACTCCGCCCGGCCGAAGAGCTGCTCGCTCTGGCGGGAGAGCACCAGCACGGCCACGGCCAGCGCCACGGCCAGCGCCACGGCCGTAGCGGTGAGGACGGTGGTCAGGGCGCGCTGGCGCATCTGCTTGAAGAGGAGTTGCCAGGTGTTCATGCCGGTTCACCTGCGGTCGGGACGCCTGCGGTTTGCGTGCGGTTGATGTCCTCGAGGCGGACAACGGTGTCGAACTGTGTCGCGACGGCCCGGTCGTGGGTGACCAGCAGCAGGGCGGCGCCGGCTTCGGCACAGAGGGATTTCATGAGCCGCAGCACGGCCACGGCGTTGGCGGCGTCGAGGCTGCCGGTCGGCTCGTCGGCGAGCACGCGCTTCGGGCGGTTGGCCAGCGCGCGGGCCACGGCCACACGCTGCTGCTGGCCGAGGGAAAGCTTGCCCGGGGCGTGGTGCAGGCGGTCGGCCAGGCCCACGGCGTCAAGCAGGTGCTCGGCCCAGGCGCGGTCGGGCCGGCGGCCGGTGAAACTCATGCCAAGCAGCACGTTTTCAAGCGACGTGAACCCCGGCAGCAGGTGATGGGTCTGGAAGACGTACCCGAGATTCCGCCCGCGGAAGACGTCCCGCGCGTGCTCCGAAAGGGCGGCGGTGTCGGTGCCGTCGTGCAGCACGCGGCCGGCGTCGGGCCGGATGATCCCGGCGATGACGTGCAGCAGCGTGCTCTTGCCGCCGCCGCTGGTGCCGACGAGGGCGACCTGATGCGCGTCGGCCAGCTCGAACTGCGGCACGTTCAGCACGGTCAGCGGCGGGCCGTCGGGCGAGGGGTAGCGCTTGAGGATGGCTTCGAGCCGGAGCGGCATACGGCTACTCGCTGCGGATGAGGAACTCGTCCTCGAGCTGGGCCAGCTTCTTCTTGGTGGCGTTGAAGGCGTCCTGGGCACGGCGGGCCTCGGCCGGGTCGCGGTAGAGGTCCGGGTCGGCGAGGCGCTCCTGTGCCGCGGCCAGTTCGGTTTCGGTCTCGATGATCTCCTCGTCCAGTGCCGAATCACTGACGGCGCCGAACGGCCGGGCGTACTTGTTCTGCGACTTGGCCGGGGGCCGGGCGGCCGGCTTGGCCGGTGGGCGCGGGTCGGGTGCGGGCTTCTGCTGCGTGCCGGCGGGCTTCTGCGGGTTACCGGCGGGGCGGTTGCGGTTGTTTTCAGCAGGTTTGCTATTTTTGGTGCGTTCGGCGGCGCGCCACGCGTCGTAGTCGCCGGGGAAGTCGATGAGCTTGGGCGGGTGGATCACGAAGAGCCGCTGGGCGACACGCTCCAGGAAGTACCGGTCGTGGCTGATGCACAGGATCGTGCCTTCGTAGCCGTCGAGGGTCTCTTCGAGGGCTTCGCGGCTGCGGATGTCCAGGTGGTTCGTCGGCTCGTCGAGGATCAGCACGTTCGGCTGGGAGAGCAGCAGCTTGGTGAGGGCCACGCGGGCGCGTTCGCCGCCGGAGCATTCGCCCATGCGTCGCTCGGCCGCCTCGCCGGCGAAGAGCATCGCGCCAAGCACCGCACGGATCTTTTGCTCGGACAGGTCGCTGTCGGTGGCGACTTCTTCAAGGACGGTGTGCTCGGGGTTGTAGTCGTCCAGCTTCTGGTCGTAGTAGCCGATCTGCAGTTGCGTACCCCACTTGATCTCGCCGGCGTCGGCGGCCTCCTGGCCCAGGAGGACGCGCAGGAGGGTGGTCTTGCCCGAGCCGTTCGGGCCGAACATGCCGACGCGCTCGCCGGGGGTGATCTCAAACTCGACGTTCTGCCAGAGCTGCTTGCCGTCGTACCGCTTGGCCAGGTCCTTCACCTGCAGGAGTCGGTCGCCGAGTTTGCGTTGCCCGCCGATGGAGAGGGTCATCTGCTTTGATTGGGAGACCTGCCGCACCATGTCGCCGCTGGTCTTGAGGCGGTCCAGTCGCTTCTCGCGGCCGGCGGCCTGGCGGGCACGCTGGCCGGCCTTGAAGCGGCGGATGTACTCCTCCTCCTTGGCGACGGCGGCCTGCTGCTGGGCGAAGGCGCGCTGCTGCGTCAGCTCGTGCAGCTCGCGCTGCTTCACGAAGGCGGAGTAATTGCCCGGGAAGCTGGCCAGCTTCAGGTCCGTCAGCCAGACGATGCGGGTGGCCAGCCGGTCCAGCAGGTAGCGGTCGTGGCTGATGAGCAGCACCGCCCCTTCGAACCGGAGCAGCCAGTTTTCCAGCCACTCGATGGCTTCCAGGTCCAGGTGGTTGGTCGGCTCGTCGAGCAGGAGCAGGTCCGGCTCGGCGATGAGGAGCTTGGCCAACGCCAGGCGGCTCTTTTGCCCGCCGGACAGGAGCGTGACAGGCGTCTCCCAGTCGCCGCGGGCCAGGCCCACGCCGTCGAGCACGGCCTCGAGCTTATGCCGCCACGCGTAGCCGTCGGCCTCCTCGAAGCGGTGGAGCAGGTCCTCGTAGGTCTTGAGGGTCGCGTCGAGCTGGTCGCCGGCGTGCTCTGCCATGGCGTGCTCGAGGTCGCGCAGGTCGTGGGACATCTGGTGCAGGTCGGCGAAGGCGAGTTCGGCTTCGTCAAGGAGCGTGTTGTTCACGCCGAACTGCGGGTCCTGGGTCAGGTGGCCGACGGTCGATCCGCGGGCCAGCTGCACCTTGCCGATTTCGGGGATCATCTTGCCGGTGATGATCTTGAAGATGGACGTCTTGCCGGTGCCGTTGTCGCCGATGAGGCCGACGCGCTCGCCGCGGCTGATCTGGAAGGAGAGGTCCTGGAGGATCGTTCGTTTGCCGAAGGATTTTTCGATGTTGGCGAGTGTCAAAAGGGCCATGAAGGGCGGATTGTACACGCCCGGCCCCGGGTGGGAACGAAACGCCGGGCGGGCACCTCAGCAGGCAAGGTACTGCACGCTGAAGAGGCGGTCTGCGTCCGTCCAGACGTTCTGCACGCTGAAGCCGGCCCGGGCGGCCACGCGGGCGAAGCCTTTGAGCGTGTACTTGTAGCTGCACTCGGTCCAGATGCTCTCGCCGGGGTCGAGCTCGAACGACTGGCCGTCGACCGTGGCCACCTGCTGCTTGAGACTGACCAGGTGCATTTCGATGCGCCCCTGGCCGGGGTTGAAGGGGGCGTAGTGGGCGAAGGCGTCGGGGTCAAAGTCGGCGTCGAGTTCCCGGTTGATGCGGTGCAGGATGCCCAGGTTGAAGGCGGCGGTGACGCCGGCCGAGTCGTTGTAAGCGGCGTGGAGCACGGCCGGGTCCTTGCGGAGGTCGACGCCCAGCAGCAGCCCGCCGCCTTCGCCCATGGCGTCACGGACGCGCATGAGGAAGTCGATCGCCTCGTGCGGGTGGAAGTTGCCGATGGTGCTGCCGGGGAAGTAGGCCACGCGGCGGTTCACATTCGCCTCGGGCTCCGGCATGCGGATGGGGGTGCTGTAGTCCGCCACGACGGGCAGAATTTCCAAATCCGGGTAGTGCTTCTGCAGGCGGCGGGCGCTGGTCTCGACGTACCACCGGCTGATGTCGATCGGCACGTAACCCGAGAGCAGGTCGATCTCGTCGAGCAGGATGCGGGTCTTGAGCGAACTGCCCGAGCCGTACTCGACGAGCAGCGCCTCGTCGCCGACGCACCGGCCGATCTCGGCGATGTTGTCGCGCATGATCTGCATCTCGGTGCGCGTCTGGTAGTACTCCGGCAAGTCGCAGATGCGATCAAAGAGCCGGCTGCCGTCCTCGTCGTAGAGGTACTTGCAGGGCAGCGTCTTCTGCTCCTCGCGCGAAAGCCCGGCGACGACCTCGTCGAGCATGTTGCCGGTGTTCGGTTCGAGGTCGAGAATGGTGAGGTCGGTCATGGGATTCAGAAGTTAGAAGACAGAAGTCAGAAGTCAGAAGTCAGGAGTCAGGAGTCAGGAGTCAGGAGTAGGAAGTCAGGGTGCGTTGGGCTGGAGGCAGTCGCCGTCGGCAACCATCGAGATCGGGTCGGGCAGGTCAACCTTCCGCGTACAACTCTTCCTTCTGAATTCTCACTTCTGAGTCCTGACTTCTCTCCGCTCACTTCGCCAGTCTCACACCCGTGAACTGCCACTGCGCCTCCGGCGGAAAGAAGTTCCGGTACGTGCTGCGGATGTGGCTGCGGGGCGTGGCACAGCTTCCGCCGCGAAGGACGAACTGGTTGCTCATGAACTTGCCGTTGTATTCGCCGAGTGCGCCGGCCGGGGGTTGGTAGCCGGGGTAGGGGCGGTATTGGGTGCCGGTCCACTCCCACACGTCGCCGAGCATGGCGTCGAGCTTGCCGTCGGTCGTGCCGCGGGCGGCTTGCGGGTGGAAGCGTTCGTCCTCGACGAAGTTGCCCACGGCCGTGGCGTTGCGGACGGCGGCGGCGTCGCCGCAGGCGACTTCCCACTCCGGCTCGGTCGGCAGGCGTGCCCCGGCCCAGCGGGCGTAGGCGTCCGCCTCGTAGAAGTTCACGTGGCAGACGGGCTCGTCGCCGGTCACCGGCCGCATGCCGGCCAGCGTGTAGTGCCACCATTCGCCGTCGCGGCGGTCCCAGTAGGAGGGGGCCATGGCGCGGTTCGCCTGAACCCAGTTCCAGCCGTCGGACAGCCACAGGTCCGCCCGGCGGTAGCCGCCGTCCTCGATGAAGCTGATCCACTCGCCGCAGGTCACCAGCCGGTCGGCGATGGAAAACGGCTGCAGGTAAACCTTGTGCCGCGGTCCCTCGTTGTCGTAGGCGAAGCCGGCGGCGTCATCACCCGCATGGCCGATCTCGTAGACGCCTTCCTCGAAGCTCACGAACTGCGTCGGCGAGACCACGCGGCTGCTGCTGGGCTCCTGGCTGCGGTACGCCGGGTAAAGCGGGTTGCAGGCGAAGACGTGCTTGATGTCCGTGACCATCAACTCCTGGTGCTGCTGCTCGTGGTGGATGCCGACCTCCACCAGCGGCCTGAGCACGCCCCAGCCGTGCTCGGCGTCCTGCAAATTCGCGTCGGCGGCGTCAAATAGGCGGTGCATCGCGGCGTCGACGTGGGCGCGGTAGGCCATGACCTCGTCAACGGTCGGCCGGGAGATCTGCCCGCGCTTCGGCCGGCAGTGTCGCTCGCCGACGGTGATGTAGTAGCTGTTGAACAGGTAGCCGAACTTCGAATTGAACGGCGTGTACCCCGGCAGGTGCGGCTCGAGCAGGAAGGTTTCGAGGAACCACGTCGTATGGGCCAGGTGCCATTTGGTCGGGCTGACGTCGGGCATGGTCTGGATCACGAAGTCCTCGGGCTCCAGCGGCTCCACGAGGCGGCGGCTCTGCCGGCGGACGTCGGCGAAATGACGACGCAGCAGGCCGGCGGGCTGCTGGCGGTTCGACGTCGGCGTGGCCGGCGTGGGGTGTGCGGTCGGCATGGTGGTCTCCAGTCCCATCATCGGTGGGCGGTTCGTTGCCACATTCTCGGCGAGTCAGCAGAGTTTATGCCCGCGCCGCACCGGCATCACAATCGCGGAAATTCCAGATCGATGTCGGTTGCCTTATGATGGCTCCAGCATGGCCAAAACCGCGCAACAGCCCAAGCCCAAATCGTTCGAGGACGCATTGGAAGAACTCGAAACAATCCTCGCCGATATTGAAGGCGGGCAGGTGGCGCTGGAGGAGTCCATCGCCAAGTATGAGCGGGGGCACTTCCTGCTGACGTGGTGTCGCGGCGTGCTCGACACGGCCGAGAAGCAGATGACCGAACTGGCCGCCGACGCCCAGGGCAAGCTCAAAGCCGTCCAGACGACCGACCAACCGCCGGGGGCCGACGATGAAGGCTGAAGCGCACCCGTCTGCCCTCGACAGCCGAACCGAGGACGCCCGGCAGATCCTCGCCCGCAACGCCGCCTGCGTGGACGAGGCGTTCGAGCGCGTCATGGCGCACTACGACGGCCCGGCGAAGCTCATCGAGGCGATCGGCTACAGCTTCCGCGCCGGCGGCAAGCGGCTCCGCCCGACGCTGGTGCTGGAGACGGCCCGCGTGATCGACCCGGCCGGCGCGCACCACAACGCCGCCGTCGCGGCCGCCGTCGCCGTCGAACTCATCCACACCTTCAGCCTCGTCCACGACGACCTGCCGGCGATGGACGACGACGACCTGCGTCGCGGCCTGCCGACGAACCACACCGTCTTCGGCGAGGCCATGGCCATCCTCGCCGGCGACGCGATGGTGACGATCGCGTTCGAGTCGATCGCCCGGGACGCGGCATCGCCGAACGCCGCCCGCCTCGTGCTGGAGCTTGCCCGTGCCGCCGGCCCGGCCGGGATGGTCGGCGGGCAGGTGCTGGACATCGAAGGCGAGAACCAGCGGCTCTCGCTGGCGCAAGTCCGCTCGCTGCACGCCCGCAAGACCGGCGCGCTGCTCACGGCAAGCTGCCGCCTCGGCGCAATCGCCGCCGGGGCGGACGCAGGGCAACTGGCTGCGTTCTCTGACTTCGGAACGCACATGGGGCTGGCGTTTCAGATCATCGACGACATCCTCGACGTCACGGCGACTAGCGACCAGCTCGGCAAGACCCCCGGCAAGGACGCCGCGGCCGGCAAGAACACCTACCCGGCGCTGCTCGGCCTGGAGGGGGCACGTGTGGAAGCCGACAAACAACTGGCCGCGGGCCTGGCGGCGGTCGCGTGCTTCGGCCCGGCCGCCGAGCCGCTGCGCACGCTCGCACGTTTCGTCGTCGAGCGGGACCGGTAGAGGAACCATGACCCCCAACATCCTTTTCCTCTTCCCGGACCAGTGGCGGTGGGACTGGCTCGGCTGTGAACAGAGCCCTTACGGCCGAGTGCCAGTCCGCACGCCGAACATCGACGCGCTGGCCGCCCGCGGCATGCGGTTCACCCAGTGCCGCACCAACAGCCCGCTGTGCGCCCCGGGGCGGGCGTGCCTGGCCACCGGCCGGCGTTACCACCGACAGAACGTGCCGGACAACGGCACGGACCTGGACCCGGCGATCCCCAACGTCTTCCAGGCGCTGCGGGCGGCCGGCTACCGCGTTGCAACCAGCGGCAAGAACGACCTGCACAAGAAGACCACCTTCAAGGGCCTGACGGGCTGGACGCGGCTGCTCGGGCAGTACGGGTTCACGGAGGCGGTCGACCAGTCCGGCAAGCTGGACGCCAACAGCAACGGCCGAGACCGACCCAACTGCAGCTACACGAGCCACTTGCACGCCCAGGGCCTCATGGGGCCGTACTGCGCCGACTACGACCGCCGACACAAAGAAGCCAGCTACACCACCGCCGGCTGGCCCGGCCCGCTGCCCCGCCGGCACTACACCGACGACTTCTGCGGGCAAAAGGCGATGGACCTGCTGGGCCATCTCCCGGCGGACAACCCGTGGATGTTGTGGGTGAACTTCCCCGGCCCGCACGACCCGTGGGACCCCCCGGCCGAGCTGGCGGCGAGGTACGACGGCATCAACTTCCCGCCGCCGGTCTCGCCCAAGGGCCGTTACGGGGACCAGTCGGCGGTGAACCACGACCGCATCCGCCGGCTCTACGCCGCCGAGTGCGAGGGCATCGACGAGTGGGTCGGCCGACTGACGGACGCCGTGGCCGCCCGCGGCGAACTGGAGCACACGCTCATCGTCTTCGCGTCGGACCACGGGGAGATGCTCGGCGACCACGGCCGGTTCACGAAGCACGTGCCGGAGGAGGGAAGCGTCCACGTGCCGCTGATCCTCGCCGGGCCGGGCGTGCAACCGGGCGTGAGTGAGGCGCTGGTGGAGCTGATCGACCTTGCCGCGACATGTCTGGACATAGCCGGCGTCGACCCGCTGCCCGAGGCGGACGCCAGAAGCCTCGTACCGACGCTGGAAGGGCGTGGACAAGATCACCGAGCGTTGCAGGTGAGCGAACTGCTCCAGTGGCGGTCAGGCTTCGACGGCCGGTGGAAGCTCGTGCAGCGGCCGGACGGCGTGCAGTTTGACCTGCAGCTGGACCCGGCGGAGCTGACCGACGTGGCCGCGGCGGAGCCGGACCGGGTCGGCCGGCTGAAGAAGGCGCTCGAGGCCGAGGCAGGCGTTTTTGCGCCACGTGCCTCGTCGGCGTCCAAGGCCGGCAAAGGCTGAATTCGAGTTCCCGATTGGGCGCGGGCGGGCTACGTGCCGACATAACCCCTACCGACCGATGGGTTTGACGGGTATTCTTCGGCCGCGACCGAAAGTTTTGAAGCGTCGCCAAGCCCATAGCACGCTAGCATTTGCAACAGGTACAAAGGCCCCAATGCTCGACAGGATCCAGACACCCGACCAGATCAAACACCTCGACATCGGCGAGCTTGAATCGCTCGCAGGGGAGATGCGTGAGGCCATCATCAAGGCCGTCGGCAAGAACGGCGGGCACCTGGCCAGCAACCTGGGCGTCGTCGAGCTGACACTGGCGCTGCACTACGTCTACGACTTCGGCCCGCACCCTACAGGCCCGGACAGGCTGCTGTTCGACGTCGGCCACCAGGCCTATCCGCACAAGCTGCTCACCGGGCGGCTCGCCGGGTTCGAGCGGCTGCGTAAGGCCGGCGGCAACTCCGGCTTCCCCGACCCGTCCGAGAGCGACTACGACCTCTTCGCCGTCGGCCACGCCGGCACGGCCATCAGCACAGGTGTGGGGCTCGCCCGCGCCGACGGCATGCAGGGCCGGCCCAACCACGTCGTGGCCGTCGTCGGCGACGCGAGCATCGTCAACGGGCTGGCCTTCGAGGGCCTCAACAACGCCGGCACGCTCAAGCGGCAGATGCTCATCGTCCTCAACGACAACGGCATGAGCATCTCCCAGCCGCAGGGTGCGATTGCGGAGTACCTCGAACGCGTCCGCGTCTCGACCACCTACGACGAGTTCAAGAAAGTCAGCCGGAAGATCCTGGGCCACATGCCCGGAGGCATCGGCGAGAACCTCCGCTCGGCGTACCACTCCATGACCGAGGGCCTGAAGGGTGCCATCTGGGCGGGGCAGCTCTTCGAGGCGATGGGCATCAAGTACATGGGCCCCATCGACGGCCACGACCTGCCGGGGCTCATCAACTTCCTCTCGGAGATCAAACACGTCGACGCGCCTGTGCTCCTGCACGTGAAGACCGTCAAGGGCAAGGGCCACGACGCCAGCGTCGCCGACCCGACGATGCTGCACAGCCCCGCGGCGTTCAACGTCAACGGCTGCCGCGTCGAGATCATCAAGAAGGACGGCAAAAGCTGGACGAAGGCCTTCGCCGAGGTCGCGATCGAACTGGCGAACGATGACAAGCGCGTCGTCGCCCTGACGGCCGCGATGCCGGACGGCACGGGGCTCTCGGCGTACCAGAAGGTGCACCCGGAGCGGTTCATCGACACCGGGATTTGCGAGAGCCACCTGGCCGCGATGGCCGCGGGCATGGCCAAGAACGGTCTGCGTCCGCTGGCGGCGGTCTACTCGACCTTCACGCAGCGTTGCTTCGACCAGATTTGGCAGGAGGTCGTGCTGAACAAGGTGCCGGTGATGTTCGCGATGGACCGGGCCGGCTTCGTCGGCTCGGACGGCGCGGTGCACCACGGCTTCATGGACCAGGCTTTCCTCCGCCCGATGCCCGGCATGGTGCTGCTGGCACCCTCCGACGAGATGGAGTTGAAGCGGATGCTCAAGCTGCAGCTTTCGCTCGCCAGTGCGTCGGCCGTCCGCTACCCGCGGGATGATGTGCCGGCCCTGCCGTTCGAGGACGCGATCAGCCCCGCACTGCGAGATGCGGCCCGCGCGCCGATCCGCCTGGGCCAGAGCCGCGTGCTGCGGGAGGGTTCGGACGCGACGATCATCGCATACGGCAGTTTGGCGACCGAGGCGATGCTGGCCGCGGAGGAGTTGGCCGCCGCCGGGATCGACACCGAGGTGATCGACGCCCGGTTCTGCAAGCCGCTGGACGAGGCGATGCTGGCCCGCGTGCTGACGGCCGGCCGCCCGTTGGTGACGGTGGAGGACCACGCAGCGATCAACGGTTTCGGCACGGCCGTGGCGGAGCACGCCGTGGCCGCCGGGCTGCCGACGGAACACCTGACGATCCTTGGGATCCCGGACCGGTTCATCGGGCACAAGGGCCGCGGCGAGCAGCTTGCCGAAGCCGGCCTCGACGCCGCCGGGATCGTCGCGACGGTGAAGCGCCGCCTCGGTACGCCGCAGACTGCCGTCGTGAATTAAGCAGACCAACCTGAAACACCTCGTGATAAGCCGCAGGCCGAAGGCCGCGCTTCCCCGCCCGGGCAGAAGCGCGGCCTACGGCCTGCGGCTTAGTGACTTTCATCGACCTTGCGGACCGCGCCGGACCGGCGTGGTATACCACCGCCCATGGCCCATGCCGCACCGCCGCCGTTTCTCATCCCCTCCGACGCCGCCACGCTCGCGGTGATGCCCCGGCTGTTCGACATGCAGGTGCGAACGCCCCGGCTGCAGATCGCCCACGAGCCGGCACCGGTCGTGGCGGACCATGTCGAGGCGGTGAACGCGTCGCTGGCGTCGTTGCGGCCGTACCTGTACTGGTCCCGCCCTGAGCAGACGCGCGAACACATCGAGAAGAACCTGAAGGACCTGCTGCGGTGGCACGTCGCCGGGCAACATGCGATCTACATCATGCGGCTGCACGACGGCCGGTTCGCCGGGATGTTGGGCTTCCACCACTTCAACGCGTTGGTGCCCGCGGCCGAGGTGGGCTACTGGATGCGCGACGACCTGACGGGCCAGGGCCTGATGACCGAGGCGCTGCAGGCCGTGTCCGACTACGCGCTGCAGGTCGCCGGGGTGCACCGCCTTCAGTTGGTGGCGGCCCGGCCGAACGCGGCGAGCCGGCGCGTGGCACGTAAGTGCGGCTTTGAAGAAGAGGGCGTACGGCGGCAGTCGTTCCGGCTGCTGGACGGGTCCCTCGCCGATGAGTTCGTGTACGTTCGGTTCGGTGCCGGCGTGTGAATGTGTCCAGTACGTCTCGCCAACGGGCTTCGGTGCGGCAACAATGCTGGCGGTATGAAGCACCACCGCAAGGAACTCCTGTTCAACGTGCCGAAGCGTCGGGCGTACATCAACATCACGCCGCAGGTCGCCGAGGCGGTCACGGAGTCGGGGGTACAGCACGGGCTGTGCCTGGTGAATGCGATGCACATCTCCGCGTCGGTCTACATCAACGACGACGAGAGCGGCCTGCTGTCGGATTACGACAAGTGGCTCGAGGAACTCGCCCCGCACGAGCCCGTCGGCCAGTACGCCCACAACCGCACCGGTGAGGACAACGCCGACGCCCACCTGAAGCGCCAGATCATGGGCCGCGAGGTCGTCGTCGCGATCACGAAGGGCAGGCTCGATTTCGGGCCGTGGGAGCAGGTCTTCTACGGCGAGTTCGACGGGCGGCGGCCGAAGCGGGTCCTCGTCAAGGTGATCGGCGAATAACAAGGGCCCGATCGGCTGGACGATCCCGCCCCGACCCATTAACGTCCGCCGCCAGGGCGCTCCGGGCACGCAGGCTCCAGGGCGCCGGCGTTTCGCGCCCTCGAATGGATCTTCGCGCCCCGCGTCGCCGGGAGCAAAATGGAGAAGGAATGGATCGCTCGTTTCGGACGTCTGGGAACGGCTCGGCCGGCGCGCGAACGGGGGCCCGGCGAGCGCGGCGGATCTTCGTTTCCGCCATCGCTCTCTTCGCCTGCCTCGCGACGGTCGGCAGCGCCCTTCCCGACGCCGCCTGGGCCGCGCCGAAATCCCGCTTCACGCCGGCGCGGAAGGTCGGACGCGGGTTCGCGAATACGACCCTCGGCGTCCTCGCGATCCCGGGCCAGATGGTCGTCGAGACCCGCAAGCGCGGCGCCGCCGCGGGCCTCCCGATCGGCTTCGGGCTCGGTATCGGCTGGTTCGGCGCGAGCGAGCTGATCGGGGTCTGGGCGATCCTGACCTGCCCCTTCGAATTCCCCGCCGGCTACAAGCCGATCATCGAGCCGGAATTTCCCTGGCAGTATTTCGAGGAATAGGACCCCGACCGCCTACGGCCGGCAATTCGGCCGTCGCCCCGCCGCCTGCGCCTGCTGGTAGAGCGGCATGACGTTCGGGATCGCAGCTTGCAGCTGGCTGATTCGGGTCGTGCTGCTCGGATGGGTCGACAGGAGTTCCGGCGGCGCCGCGCCGCCGGCGGACCGCGCCATGTTCTGCCAGAGCGTG
>JBHJOM010000033.1:0-70177 GCA_050329715.1 Phycisphaerae bacterium | reverse complement strand
AGCCTCAATCCGCTCCCGCCACACGTCCGCCGTCGCGCGATCCTTCATCGTCGAATCCATGCCCGGCAGAATGGCGGGTCACGTGATCGGCGCGAAGATGTGGATCATCGAACGGACACATTGGTCGGCTGTCACCATCGGAGGCTGCAGCCGGTCAGCGGCAGGAGCAGCCCAAGCATCAGGACGACGAGGCAGGTTTTTAATGCCGGGCGACACGACAATACGTACATGGAGAATCCCCTTAGATTTGAGTCAGACCGGGTTGGTCATAAACCCGGCAAGGCCCGTCAACGGGCGAATCATAAATGTTAAAGCTGAGGCGACGGGGAATCAAGGGGAGGTCGATGCGTTAGCGCGAATTGTTGTCAGGTGGAGCATGCGGGTCGGCGGAGACTGCAGCCGTGGTGCGGACCCGGAGCACTGAGAGTCGGCTGCTGATGGGCGGGACGCCCATGCGACGGCCCCGGCGGCGGGTCGGCTGATGCTTACTCGCAAGCCACGACTCGCAACTCACGACGCCAACTTCACCGTCGCGGCGGGGAGGTGGTGACTGACGAGTTGGGTGAGGTCGACGACGGTGCTGGCGTGCTGGACGTCGATGCCGACGAGTTTGCCGGCGGCGTCGGACGGGGGGGCGAAGTCGAGCACGACGCCGGGGGCGGCTTCGTCGGAGTCGGCGGCCGGGGTGTCGCTCAGGTGGATGTAGAGCGAATCGGTCTTGGTGTCGTAGGCGAGCCTCATGGCTTGAACCTCCGGTCATGGCCCGCGTCACGGCCTCACTTCGCCCCCGCTGCCGTGAGGACTTCCGTCTGCAGTCGGGAGATGTCCGCCTCGGGCAGGAGTTGCCTGACGCGGAGGATTTCGATACCGACGACGTTGTCGTTCGCGTCGTAGTCGAGCACGAGGCCGGGGCGGATTTCTTCGGAGTCCGCCGAGGGGGCCGGGCCCAGGGAGAGGTAGAGCGCGTCGGTCGCGGGGTCGTATGTGAGTTTCACCAGGCACCTCGCAGGCGGCGGTCAAAGAAGGCGGTAACGACGTGCGGCACGTCGCCGCGGGCGTCGAAGACGACACGCAGCACGCGGCCGTCGTTCTCGGGAATCTTACGCATCGCATGACGCAGATCCGCGTCGACCGGGTCGGGCTCCTGGCGTTCCGGCTCGGCAAGGCACCGCTCGACCCAAGCCGCGGTGATGCCGCGGGCCAGCAGCATACTGTGAGCATGGGCAGATAGGGTGTAAGCGGCCGGCACGATCAAAACCCTCCAGTCCGAAGGCGTCCGGCATCCTTTCGGATGCCGGACGCTGTGGTTTCTGATGGGCGGGACGCCCATGCTACGGTTTCTTATGAGCACCCCATGCTGTTCCCGCAGTTCAGGCACTTGTAGCACGTGCCGCTGCGGACGGTGATGCTGCCGCAGACGTCGCAGCTGGGGGCGTCGGCCTGCATGGCGGCGCCCTGAGCGGACAGCGGGTCGACGGCGTGGGCGGCGTGGGGGTCGATGTCGGCCTTGGGGGCCGGCTCGGCCAGACGCAGCCCCGCCAACGCGGAGGCGGGATCCGGAGCCACGTTACTCATTACTGATTGCTCATTACTCATCGACCCGGCCCCCGACTCCAGGTCGTGCTCGATCACCGGCGGCGGGGCGTGGTGTTTGTGGCCGTTGCCGTTCTTGCCGTTTTTCAGGCGGAGCTGGTGCAGATCGTCGGCGGCGGCCGGGTCTTTCAAGGTTGGGGTCGGGGTCGGCGTCGGGGAGACCGCTCCCTCACGGTCGCGGCTCGTCGTGGCCCTTGATCCCTCGATCCCTTGATCCCTTGATCCCTCCCTCCGCGGCGCATTCGCCGCCCGGTAGCCTTCCACGAACTCCATGCCCAGGAAGCGGAAGATGTAGTCGGTGAGGCTCTTGGCCATCGGGATGTCCGGGTTGCGGGTCATGCCGTTGGGCTCGTAACGCACGTGCTCGAACTTTCGCACGAGGCTCTCGACGGGCACGCCGTACTGGAGCGAGACGGACAGCAGCGTGGCGATGGTGTCCATGAGGCCGCCGATGGTGGAGCCTTCCTTGGCCATGGTGATGAAGACCTCGCCGGGGTCGCCGTCGTCGTACAGGCCGACGGTGATGTAGCCTTCGTGGTTGGCGACGTCGAACTTGTGCGTGACGGCCCGGCGCGTGTCCGGCAGCCGCCGCCGCAACGGCCGATGAACGACCCGCTCGACGATCTTCTCGATGACGCGCTCGACGGCCGGGGCGGATTCGACATTCGTCGAAGGGATCGAGGGATCGAGGGATCGAGGGATCGAGGGGGAAGAAGCGGACCCGGCAACGTCTGCCCCTTCGTGCCTTTCCGCAGCCACAGCGAGTGCCGCCGCCTCCTGCACCAGGCCGCTCACCTCGTCGCGCGCCGCTTCCACGTTCGCGTCGTCTTCCTCCTCGTCGATCTCTTCATCGCTCTTGATGTTCAGCGGCTGGGAGAGCTTGCTGCCGTCGCGGTAGAGGGCGTTGGCCTTGAGGCCCAGCTTCCAGGAGAGTTCGTAGCAGGCCTGGATCTGTTCGACCGTCGCCTCGTGCGGGAGGTTGATGGTTTTGCTGATCGCCCCGCTGATGAACGGCTGTGCCGCGGCCATCATGTGGATGTGCCCTTCGGGGGCGATGTACCGCGTGCCGGTCTTGCCGCACTTGTTGGCGCAGTCGAACACGGGCAGGTGCTCGGGCTTGAGGTGGGGTGCACCCTCGACGGTGCCGTGGCCGCAGATGATGGCGCTGCTGGCCTCGATCTGTTTGCTGGTGAAGCCCAACTTGCGGAGGAGGTTGAAGCCGGGGGCCTGCCACTCGCTCTCGGGGATGTTCAGCCGGGCGAAGGTCTCGGGGGAGAGGCTCCACGGGCTGAAGGCGAAGCCGAGTTCAAACTGCGTGGGCAGGCTCTTGTTGATCTTTTCAAGCTCGGCATCCGTGAGGCCTTTGGCCTTGAGGCTGGCCCAGTTCACGGCCTGCTCGCCGTGGAGGCTGAGGGTGCCCAGCACGTGGGTGATGACGGCGTCCTGCTGGGCCTGGGTGTACCCCAGGTTGTGCAGGGCCGGGCGGACGGACTGGTTGACGATCTTGAAGTACCCGCCGCCGGCCAGCTTCTTGAACTTGACGAGCGCGAAGTCCGGCTCCACGCCGGTGGTGTCGCAGTCCATCAGCAGGCCGATGGTGCCGGTGGGCGCGATGACCGTCGCCTGCGCGTTGCGGTACCCGTGGGCCTGGCCGAGTGCCAGCGCCCTGTCCCAGCACGCGCGGGCCGCGGAGAGCAGGTGCGTGCCGAGCAACGGCCGACCCGCGACAAACTGCGATGCATCAATCTCGACGGGGAGGATGTCGAGGCCTTCATAGTCGGGGGAAGGGATCAAGGGATCGAGGGATCGAGGGATCGAGGGGGAAGAAGCGGGCGCATTGTCTGCCCCTTGATCCCTTGATGCCTCACTCCCTTGATCCCTTCCCGCCCCCCAAGCAGCCCGCCGGTGGTTCCGCATCACCCGCAGCATTGTTTCGGCGTTGTCGGTGTAGCCGGGGAAGGCGCCCAGTTCGCGGGCGAGTTCGGCACTGGTGGCGTAGCTTTCGCCCGTCAGGATCGCGGTGATCGCGCCGCACACGGCCCGGCCGGCGTCGCTGTCGTACGGGATGCCCGCCTGCATCAGCATCGCACCCAGGTTCGCGTAACCCAGCCCCAGCGTGCGGTAGCGGTACGAAAGCTCGGCGATCTTCTCGCTCGGGAAGCTGGCCATCAGCACGCTGATCTCCAGCACCACCGTCCAGACGCGGCAGGCGTGCTTGAACCGCTCGATATCAAAGCTCTTGTCCTCCGGGCGGAAGAATTTCAGGACGTTGAGGCTCGCAAGGTTGCAGGCCGTGTCGTCCAGGAACATGTACTCGCTGCAGTTGTGGATCGTCAGGCCCTGGCAGACGAAGCTGCTGGTCACCGGCTCGGTGAGGTCGAACACCTGCTGCACGCCCAGGTGGGTGAGGGAGCAGAAGCGGTCGTGGTTGGCGGTTTCATTATCGCGATAGACGCCGGCGTGGCGGGCCATGTGCGTGGCGGTGGTGATGGCCAGTTCCCCCATGCCGCGGCCGGGCAGCAGGCCCACGTGCTGCGTGAACGCCTCGAGGCTGGCCGGGGCGATGCGCAGGGTGTTGTGCCGCACCTCGCTCTTGATGCCGAAGCCGATCAGCAGCATCTGCACGTCCCCCAGCAGCCCGCGGCTGTCGGAGCGGATCTCAATGCTGCCGTCGGTCACCAGCCCGTCGGCGGTGAACAGCCCCCGCAGGATGTGCTTCTGCGCCGCCAGCCCGGCGGTAAACGCATCATCGGAAAGCCGACGCTCGTCCTCCACCCACGTGACGAAGGCACGCAGGCGGCTGATGAGGCGGCGGTCTTCTAACACAGGCACGAAGGCACGAAGGCACGAAGGCACGAAGGGTGAGGCGACAGGGGCAGAGGGTTGTGTGTCACCTGCCACGTCGTCGTCATAGCCTTCATGCCTTTCGTTTTCCCTTCGTGCCTTCGTGCCTTCGTGCCTCCGTGCCTTCCACGCCTCGGCATAGTTGGCGAACGAATCCACCAACGCCGCGTCCTTCAAGCACGCCTTCAGGTCGATCTTCTCAAAACTGCCGTTCGTTTCGCTGGCCAGCAGGCCGGCGAGCTGGAAGAGTTCCGGTTCGGTCGGCTCGGGCACGCTGGCCACGGCCGCCGGCTTGCCGGGGAGGCGCAGCACGTCGTCGGCGGTGAGGTCAAAGGCCTTCACCCAGCCGCGGTTCTTCGTCCAGATTTTGTGGTCGGCGGTCACCTTCAGCATGTACCCGCTTTCGGTGACGAGTTCATACACGTCGCGCTTGCCGGTGGGGAAGCTGCCTTCGGTGAAGTGGATTTCCTGCTCGCCCAGGTTGGTGACGACGCGGGCCGGCAGGTGGATCATCTGGTCGATCCGCCGCCAGATGCCGCCGGGGGTCAGCACGCGCATGTCGCCGGTGACGCACGGGTTGCTGGCGTTGATGCGCCCGCCGGCCGGGCAGGTGTGCCACTGGTTGATCGTCGTATCAAACTGCACGCCCGGGTCGGCACACCGCCACGCGGCATACGCGATGTCCTCCCAGAGCTTGCGAGCCTTCACCGTCCCGGCCGTTTTGCCGGGCTTCGTGCGGGAAAAGAGCGTCCAGTCCGCGTCGTTCTCCAGGGCTTCGAAGAAGGCATTGGGGATGCGGACGGAGTTGTTGGAGTTCTGCCCGGAGACGGTGGTGTAGCTCTCGCCGTTGAAGTCGTAATCGAGCTTGAGGCCGAGTTTGCGGGCGGTTTCCTTGTGCTCGGGGGCGATGTGCTTGAACCCCTCGACGAGGCAGGCGACTTTGATCTCTTCGCGGACCTTCCAGTTGACGAACGATTCGACGTCCGGGTGGTCCAGGTCGAGGCAGACCATCTTCGCGGCCCGGCGTGTGGTGCCGCCGGACTTGATCGCGCCCGCCGCCCGGTCGCCGATCTTGAGGAACGACATGAGCCCCGACGACTTGCCGCCGCCGGAAAGCGCTTCGTTCTCGCCACGGAGGGAGGAGAAGTTGGTGCCGGTGCCCGAGCCGTATTTGAAGAGGCGTGCCTCGCGGGTCCAGAGGTCCATGATGCCGCCGGGGTTCACCAGGTCGTCGGAGACGGACTGGATAAAGCACGCATGAGGTTGCGGCCGTTCGTAGGCGCTGGTGGCCTGTTTGACGTGGCCGTCGTCGGCCGGGTCGACGAAGAAGTGACCCTGGGCCGGGCCGGTGATGCCGTAGGCGAAGTGCAGGCCGGTGTTGAACCACTGGGGGCTGTTGGGGGCCGCCATCTGGTGGAGCAGCATGTACGCCAGCTCGTCATAGAACGCCTGGGCGTCCTCGGGGGTGTCGAAGTACCCGTGCGTCTCCCCCCAGTGCCGCCAGCAGCCGGCCAGGCGGTGAATGACCTGCCGGGCGGACGTCTCGGGGCCGGTGGTGCCGTCGGACTGCGGTACGCCGGCTTTACGAAAGTACTTGGAGACCATGATGTCGGTCGCAAGCTGACTCCACGCCTTGGGGATTTCAGCATTCGTCATTTCGAATACGACGGACCCGTCGGGATTGGAAATGCGGCTGGTCCGCGTGTCCCACTCGACAGTAGAAAAGACGTCCTGACCCTGCGTGGTGAATTGGCGTTCGATCTTCATGATGTGCTCCGTTCCCTAGATTCGTAGCATGGGCTTCCAGCCCATATGGATTTGTTGTTTAGATGGGCTGGAAGCCCATGCTACCGATGACGTTGCTCAACTTGCTATTTGTAGTACGTCGATAAGTCGGTCGCGTATGGCGTCTGTCACGTCCGTTTTCAGTGTGCCGACGGTCCGGCGGACGAGCGTCGCGTTGCCGGTGAAGAGCTTCGCCGCCTGGGCAAAGCTGATCAGCGGCAATCCGCCCTGGGCAAATGCGTCTGCCTCGATGCGGACGGCGTTCGGGTCCGCGTAGTCCTTGCTGGTGACCTGGCAGATCAGCAGGTCACCGCGTTGCAGCACCGCCGGCACGATCGCCGGCCGGAGCTTGGCGGTCCAGAGATCGGTGAACGGAAACGTCACGAAGACGACGTCGCCTCGTCCTGAACGGCTTGCCATGCTTCCTCCTCTTCGGGGCGGTTCCAGTACTCGGCCAGTGCCGGCTCGGCCAACATCGCCGTTTCGGGCACATCATCGTCGAGCACGGTGATCAGCAATTGCCGGTTCGGGGCGAGATCGAAGGGCTCGAGGAGCTCGATCTGGCCGGCATCATTCGTCGTCGCTTTGATTGTTCTGAGCATGGTTTGCTTCGTCTTGTTCGTGACACTGGCGATTAGGCATTAGCCATGAGGCATTGGGGAAGGCATTAGGCATTAGCGAGTTGGCATTAGTGGGGGGTTGACACGAATAAGCGGATCGACGGCCATGACGCAACCTAATCGCAAATCGCTAATGCCTAATCGCTCGCGTCGACGCTAGTCGACCCGCGGCAGCGTCAATCCCACCTGGTCCTGGTACTTCCCGCCCTTGTCTTTGTAGCTCTGGGCGCAGACGCGTTCGCCGCGGAGGAAGATCATCTGGGCGATGCCTTCGTTGGCGTAGACCTTGGCGGGCAGTGGGGTCGTGTTGCTGATTTCGAGGGTGACTTTGCCGCGCCACTCGGGTTCCAGGGGGGTGACGTTCACGATCAGGCCGCAGCGGGCGTAGGTGCTCTTGCCGACGCAGATGGCCAGGACGTCGCGCGGGACGTCGATGATTTCGACCGTCTCGGCCAGGGCGAAGCTGTTGGGGGGGATGATGATGTGGTCCCGGCCGGTGGCGGCGACGTCGACGGTGACGAACATGTCCTCGGTGAACTGCTTGGGGTCGACGATGGCCTGGGTACCCAGGGGGCTGGTCGGCGTGAAGACCTTGAAGAGGGTGCCGACGCGGACGTCGTAGCCGTAGCTGGAGACGCCGAAGGAGATGCGGCCCGGCCGCTTGGTCGCCTCGGCGAAGGGCTCGATGCCGACGAGTCCACGAATTTGCGAATCACACAGAATGCTCATGACAGGCCTCGGAGCAAAAAGCCGGAAGTTGAAGGTCGGCCCGGGGTTTGGTCGGGCGGGCTGACGGCGGACACGGGCTGACGAAAAGCCGGGGACGTGCGACGGCTTTTGTTGGACAACACTGGACCCCGACGTGGCAAAACGTGGACACGACGGGGTGTTTTGCTGGACAGACGACGGACAAAACTGGACAGAACGTGCGGCCGCGTGGACGCCGGCGGGCAATATGCCAAGGCGGCCGGTCGGCGGTCGCCCGTCGGCCTGAGGCACCTGGCATGCCCGGCGGCCCGGCGGCGGGGCAACCCTCGCCGCGGCCGGGGGCGGCAACCCTGCCGGGCTAAACCACCCTCGGCCCACCCTCGACCCGACCAAGACCCACACGTGCCGCTTGTACCCGACCATCGGCCGAACATGCAAGCACGAAATCGCAGCGGGCGGCCTGTACGTCGGTAGAGCACTATACCCTACATCTTGTGTTCCGCAACGATTACTTCACTAAATCTGGTATCGACAGTCCACTTGTTCGGTAAGCCGCCGTTGCGGCGAGGGTTAGGAATATCCGGTTTGCGTCGGAAAATCGCGTGGCGGGCTCGGCGCAGCCAGGTTATCCACCGGCGGATTCAACCCGTAGTGGAGATCGGCACAATCCGAGGGGGTTGTGCACAAGCTGTTGTGTCAGCACGGTGGATAACGTGTCAGGCTGACGCGGGTGGCGTGGCGGCTGCGGCGGAAGGGGTCAGATGGGCGACGATGGCCCGGCAGAAGGCCGGCAGGTCATCAGGCCGGCGGGCGGTGATGCGGTTGCGGTCCTGGACGACCGGCTCATCAACCCACTCGGCGACGCCGGCGTTCAGCAGGTCGTCCTTGATGCCGGGGGTGCTCGTGTAGCGGTAACCCTTGACGATGCCGGCACTTATGTCGATCCAGCCGCCGTGGCAGATGCTGGCCACGAGCTTCCCGGCGGCGTCGATCTCGCGGGTGAGTCGCAGGACGTGCTCGTCCCGGCGGAGCTTGTCGGGCATCCAGCCGCCGGGGACGATCAGGGCGTGAAAATCCTCCGCCTTGAGGTTGCGTACCGCCGCTTGTGCCTTCTGGGGGTAGCCATACTTCCCCTTGTGGACCTGGCCCGACTCGATGCCGGCGACGACGACGTCGGCCCCGGCCTCCTCGAGGCGGTAGCGGGGGTATTGCAGTTCCATGTCCTCGTAATCATCCCCGACGAAGACAAGAACGCGCAGGCCGGCGAGGGGTAGGGTCGTATCCATGGTGTTTGCAGGGTATTCGGCGGAAGGGGCGGGGGAAAGCAGGCAAAAACAAAAGCGGGCCGCCCGATTGTGGGCCGGCCCGCTCTTGATAGTTGGGTCCGTCGACCCGGGGGTGAAAGTCCCGTCCCGCGCTCCGTTCGCGCGTCCGGCGGTTGGCCGCGACGCACGTCGCCGAACAGGCTGAAAGCTGAGTAAAACCGGGGTTTTCGCACGCGGCTGCCGCGGGAAGGCCTCGGGTCTATCTGATCAAAGTGCAGGCAATACCGACTGTTGCCGGGGGTTGCGAGGCGGGCTGAATCGGGCTTGGGAAGCGGTGGCCCGGAGGGGCCAGGGGTGGGGCGGCCAGAAGGGTAAGAAGCGGCTGCGTGGTGGAGAATTCGGGGAACCCATTTGGCGTCGGCAGGGGGATGGTGCCGGGGTGCTCCGAGGTGTCCGATTTCAGCAGTCGTTCGTGTGCTTCAGGCCTCCTTTTCCGCAGCCAAGGCCGGGTGAGCCGGCGTCTTGTCTGCGCGATTGGTTATGAAGGAGTGTACAGCGGCCCATTCGGGTTGCATAAGCAAAAAGCTAAGCTTGCGTTAATTCCGGCTCGCAGGTTTGACTTTCGCCTGTTCCGGGGGAGCAGCGGTCATCGGCCTTCGTATTCGCACCGGCTGGTGGGGGTTTCGTAGACGACGACCTTGCTCAATGACGCCAATTCGGGCTTTAACCGCTCCCAGAGCCACTGGCACATGATCTCGCTCGTGCTGATTTCCAGGCCTTCGATGTCGTTCAGGTGGTGGTGGTCCAGCCGGTCGATGAGGGGGCTGACGGCCCGTTTGATCTCGCCGTAGTCGATCAGGTAGCCGCGGGTCATGTCCACTTCGCCGGCGCAATGCACCTCGACCGTCCAGGTGTGCCCGTGGAGGTTGCGGCACTTGTGGCCCGGGGGGAAGGTCGTCAGCGCGTGCGAGGCGTCGAAGGTGAAGCTTTTGACCAGCGTCACGTACATGGCGGCGATTGTACGGGCACAAAGCGGCCGGGGAAGGGCGGGCGTCCGCCGGCAGGAAATGGGCACCGGCGGCTCGCGGTTTGGCCAGGCCGGCTCACGTCCCCCGCGTGTTGCCGTAGAGGCTCACGTGCAGCCGCGGGCAGAGGCGGTAGCCGGTTTGTTTGCACAGTTCGGCCAGCCAGGCGGTGCGTTCGCGGAGGGTCGGTTCGTCGATGCCCTCGGGCATCAGCAGCACGTCGGCGGGGGTCCAGCCGGTGAGTTGGGCGAGGAGAAGCTCGATTTCCGGCAGGTCGGTGGCGTCGGCAACGA
The DNA here is from genome assembly GCA_050329715.1 of Phycisphaerae bacterium. Classification (GTDB taxonomy): domain Bacteria; phylum Planctomycetota; class Phycisphaerae; order Tepidisphaerales; family Tepidisphaeraceae; genus DAIOTR01. Next base: position 60,044 of record JBHJOM010000033.1, on the reverse strand, counting down.
CGAATTTGAGCTGGAACGCCGGGGACGTGTCGATGAACCGCTGAATCACCTCCGGCCGGAGGCGCTGCGCGTCGTGGGTCTGGGCGAACCGCCCGCCTTCGCGTTCCCAGGGCGTGCTGTTGGCCAGCTTGGGTGAGAGGCTCGCCAGGTCGATCTGCAGCGGCTTGAAGCGGGTCGCGGCGGTCTCGAGGGTTATGTGACAATCGCGATTTTTAAGGGCTTCGCAGAGCGCCTCGGCCTCGGGGTGGATCACCGGCTCGCCGCCGGTGAAGACCACGTGCCGGCAGCCGTAGGCCAGCACGCGGCCGACGAGTTCGTCCACCGGCACGTCGTCGCCTTCGGGGTTCCAGCTGGCGTAGGGGGTGTCGCACCAGGTGCACCGCAGGTTGCAGCCGCTGGCGCGCACGAAGACCGACGGCACGCCCGCCAGCTTGCCCTCGCCCTGGATGCTGTGGAAGACCTCGGCCAGCTTCATCGCCGCATCATACGCCATGCAGGCCCGCGGCATGTTCCGGTGCCGGTCGGGCGGGCCCGGGACACATACGTACCCGGGCGGGAGGTGCTACGCTGTTTCGCGATGAAAGAGCAGCAGAACGACGCGAACGAGACTGAAGCGAAGGAACCGGCCGCGGGCACCGGGCGCCACCCGCCGGTTGATGGCGAGGGCGGCTTCGAGCAGTTCATTTTCAGCCGGCGTGGCTGGTGGCTGTGGGTCGTTTGCGGTCTGGTTGCCGTCGGGGGCGTGGTCGCGGCGTACCTGGTCGTGGAGCCGGCGCCGCCGCAGGTCGTGACGATCGCCGCGGGCCCGGCCGAGGGGAACTATTTTCGCGTCGCCCAGGCCTACGCCGAGGTCTTCGAGCGCAACGGCATCGAGCTGCGCGTGCTCGAGACCGAGGGCAGCGTGGCCAACTACCGCCTGCTGCTGGAAGGCACCGCGGACCTGGGCCTGGTGCAGGCCGGCACGCTGCCGGAGGCCGCCCTGACGGACGGCACGCGGGACGAGCTGGCGAGCATCGCGGCGGTCTATCTGGAGCCGCTTTTCGTCTTTTATCCCGCAGAATTGGGGGAACTTGAAGGCCTCGAGCAGTTCGACGGCGTGCCCCTGGTGGCCGGGACGGCCGGCAGCGGCACGCGGCGGCTGGTCGAGGACCTGTCGGCGCTCATCGGCATCGATCCGGAGCTGGTCGACGCCCCGGCCGGGGGCATGCGTTCACGCAAGGTGGCGGTCGCCAAGGTCATTTCACCGGACGCCCCGGCCGTCGCGCGGATGCTGGCGGACGACTCGGTCCGGCTGCTGCCCTTCCCCCGGGCCGAGGCGATCAGTCGGCGGCTGCCTTACCTTTCGCCGGTGACGCTGCCCCGCGGCGTGGTCGATATGCCCGGTGACCTGCCGCCGGCGGACGTGCAGCTCGTCGCCCCCGCGGCCGTGCTGCTGACGCGGCAGGAGACGCACGGTGCCGCCGTCCTGCTGGCCGCGATGGCCGCCGGCGAGGTGCACCGCGCCGGCACGTACCTCTCTGCCCCGGGTGATTTTCCGAACGACCGGCTGGTGGAGCTGCCCGTGAGCGACACGGCCGCCCACTACTTCCGCAGCGGGCCGAACATCATCCGGCGGACGCTGCCGTTCTGGGCGGCCAGTTTCTTCGAGCGGATGCTGATCATCGCGGTGCCGTTGCTGACGTTGCTGATCCCGCTGGCGCGGGTCACGCCGCCGGTGTACCGCTGGCGTATCCGCCGGCGGATCGTGTGGTGGTACCGCGACCTTCGCCGCATCGACGCCGCAGCCGAAAGGCCCGGCGTGCCGAAGGAGGAGATCCTTCGCAAGCTCGACCAGCTCCAGCGCGACACCAGCGAAGTGAACGTCCCCCTGAGCTACATGGACGAGCTGTACGAGCTGCGCAGCAACATCTACCTGCTGCGGCGGCAGGTGGAGCGCGGCGTGACGACGGCGGGGACGGAGCAGGCCGACACCACGCCCGCCGTAACCCGTTGAGCCGTCCGGCCGGGCTGTGTGCAGCCCCCGGGCGTCAGTGCCCCGGTCCGGCCCGAATCGGTTGAAAAGCGGGGATTTTCCGCAGAAATGGCCTGAGCGCACTACTCCACCTTGGCCGCGGGCATGGCGGCGACGATGCGCTCGGCGACCTGGACGGCGGCCAGGCCGTCCTCGGCGGTGACCTCGGGTTTGGAGCCGGTCCGCACGGCGTTGAGGAAGCTTTCCAACTGGGCGCGGAGGGGTTCGACGTCGCTGATCTGCAGCTGCTGGATGTCGACGAGTTCGGTGTAGTCCACGTCGCCCAGGTCGGTGATCTTGCCGCTGCGGACGTCGTCGACCACCTGCTTGAGCGTGTCGAGGTTGCCGGCTTTTTTCACGACGATGCCGTACTTCTTCTGGTAGTCGAGCGAGACGTACGCGTCCTGGGCGAAGACGCGGAGCTTGCGTTCGGTCTTCAGGGCAAGGCGGCTGGCGGTGAGGTTGGCCACGCAGCCGTTGGCGAAGGTGATGCGGGCATTGCAGACGTCCTCGCCGTCACCGATGACGGCGACGCCCGTCGCGCTGACGTCGGTGACCTCGCTGTCGGCGAGGCGAAGGATGATGTCGATGTCGTGGATCATCATGTCGAGCACGACGCCCACGTCGATGCTGCGGAAGCTGAACGGGCTGACGCGATCAACCTCGAGAAACCGGGGTTTTATGCCGATATCGGTCATCGCCCGCACGGCCGGGTTGAACCGCTCGATATGCCCGACCTGCACGATGCACTTGTGCTCCGCGGCGAGCTGAGCGATGCGGCGGGCGGTGGCCGTGTCGACGGCCAGGGGCTTTTCGATGAGGCAGGGGATGCTTCGGCGGATGAACGCCCCGGCCGCGTCTTCGTGGGCGGAAGTGGGCGAGGCGATGCTCACGGCGTCGACGTTGTCGGCCAAGGCCTCGAGGGAGTCGAACGGTCGGCCGCCGTGCACCTCGGCGGTGCGGCGGGTAACGTCCGGGAGGACGTCGTAAACGCCGACGAGTTCGACGTCGGGCATCTCGGAGTAGACGCGTGCGTGGAGCCGGCCCATTCGGCCACAACCGACGACGCCGACGCGGAGTTTGGAGGACGAGGTCATGCCCGCAAGGTAACGGCTCACGGGCAGGGTGTCACAGGGGGTTGTGCCGGGCTCGGCAAGTCGCCGCCGCCAGTACATTCTGGCCGGGCGCAACGCATCATCCGCATCTGCCATTATGCTGCCCAGTATGGAGAGCAAAGTGCCCGTAAGCGAGAACGAGGTCGAGAAGGTATCGGCAGTGGTGCCGCTGACCTACGGTGTATCCGGGCCTGCCGACGGTCCTATCTTGCGCCTCATGCTGTGGTTGGGTGTGGCTTGGGGTCTCCTGGATAGCGTAGCGATTGCGGGACTTGACGTGATTTCAATGCTTAAAAGAGGAGGGACGCCCTTCTGGAGCACAATCGACTCGCTCGCGTTGGCGATTTCTCTCGCAACGGCACTCCTCTGCGCGTTATGGCTCTATGGGTTAAACGTGCGCCTGCCGCTCTGTGTGCTGTTGATCACATCTGTTGGAGGGAGAATCGTCCTCCACTCGATAAACCCTGGCTCACGCCCTGACGGTTCGGTTCCGTTCTACGAGCTCTACGTCCTGTGGGATTTGATCTACTGGGTGATCATTCCGATGCTCGTGCCGATCGGCCTGATTTGGATGTCGCTGTTATCAAAACGTCGTTTTCCCGCGGGGCGATGAAATGCGTCGCCCGCTCGGACATTCGCCACTTCGACAGGCGCTGGTTCAACTGCGATCTTGAGCTGGCCTAGCGGGACCGCTGGCCTTCAAGGTAGCGGCCCTTGATGCCGGCGTTGCGTCGGCGGAGGAATTCGAGCATGCGGTGGACGTGGGGGTTTATCTCGCCGTTGCCGTTGGGGTGGGCGTCGAGTTCGGCCATGGCGCGGCTGAAGGGGATTTCGCGGTTGTAGAAGAGGTGGCGGACGGTCTTTTCCAGGGCGGCGATGTCGGCGTCGAGGAAGCCGGCGCGGCGTAGGCCGACGGTGTTCAGGCCGCGGACGTTGTCGTTGCCGTCGATCTTGACGAAGGGGGGCACGTCGTGGGTGACGCGGCTGTAGCCGCCGGTGTAGACGAATTCGCCGAGGGTGACGTAGTGGTGCACGCCGGTGCCGCCCATGAGGGCGACGTGGTCGCCGGCGACGACGTGCCCGGCGATCATGACGTTGTTGGCGACGATGGTGTGGCTGCCCCACTGGGCGTCATGGCCGATGTGGGCGTTGACCATGAAGAGGTTGTGGCTGCCGATGCGGGTGTAGTAGCCGCCCTGTGCGGTGCCGCGATGGATGGTCACGTTTTCGCGGAAGGTGTTGGCGTCGCCGATTTCCAGGAAGGTCTCCTCGCCGCGGTACTTCATGTCCTGTGGGACGGCCCCGATGACGCAGTTGGGGAAGAAGACGTTTCGCTCGCCGGCGGACGTGTTGGGAAGGATGGTGACGGAGTTGATGAGGCGTGAGCCGGCACCGAGGCGGACGCTATGCCCGACGGCGCAGAAAGGCCCGATCTCCACGTCGTCGGCGAGTTCGGCTGAGGGGTGGATGCTGGCTAGCGGGGAGATGTTGGCCATCGTGCGGTCATGTGCCGAACTTCGCGGGCAAAGCCGGCGGTCGGGCGGTCCTGGTCGGGCGGTACTAGTCGGTGACGGGTTCGGCGTCCACGAGCATAAACTTGATGTCGGCCTCGGCGGCCAACTTGTCTTCGACGAACGCCTTGCACCGGACGTGCCCGGTACGGCTCTTCACGCGAACCGCGTGGGCTTCCAGGATCAATTGATCCCCCGGCACCACCGGGTTTCGCATCTTCACCTTATCCATAGACAACAGCACGGCAAGCTTGCCGGTGTGCTCCAGCTTCTGGCTCAGCAGGATGCCCCCCAACTGCCCCATCGCCTCCACGATCAGCACGCCAGGAAAGATCGGCGTCCCAGGGTAATGGCCTTGGAAGTAGATGTCGTTGAACGTCACATTCTTCACGCCCACCGCCTTCGTGTCCCCGTCGATCTCAAGCACCCGGTCGATCATCAGCATCGGGTAGCGGTGCGGCAGGATGCGCTGGATCCGCCGGATGTCCAACGCCGCGTCGCGGCTGAGCAGCTCCTGGCGCTTGTCTGTCGCGGCCAGTTCGAGGAGCTTGCGGGCCAGCCGGTGGTTCAGCGGGTGCCCGGACTTGTGTGCCACCAGCCGCCCGAAGACGGGCCGGCCTACCAGCGACAAGTCGCCGATCAGGTCCAGCACCTTGTGGCGGGCACATTCGTTGGGGAAGCGGAAGTTGTTGTCGACCGGGCCGTCGTCGCCGATGACGAGCAGTTCTTTGGGCGTCAGGTGCCCGCCCCAGCCGCGTTTGCGGAGTTCTTCGGCTTCGTGGGCGAAGATGAAGGTGCGTGCCGGGGCGATTTCCGAGGCAAAGTCGTCCGAGCCGGGCCCGCCGTCCGGGTGGAGGTGGAAGCAGGCGACCTGCCGGCCCGTGAGCGGCGTGGCGAACTCGTAGGTGACTTCCAGGTGGTCCGTCGGGCCGGGCAGGGCGGCGATGCTCGCCTCGCCCAGGGTCACCTGCAGCGGCTTGCGGATGATGAGCGGGACGACCTCGGCGGCCTGCTCGGTGATGCCGGCGCCCTTGATCGCCTCAATGAAAAACTGGCTCGAGCCGTCGCCGCCGGGCAGTTCGCCGCTTTTGGTCCGGCGAATCTTGACCAGCGCGTTGCTGACATTGAGCCCGACGAGGGCGGCCAGGCAGTGCTCGACGGTCTGCACGTAGAGGGTGCCGTTGCGGAGGCAGGTATGCCGGGGGCGTTCCAGAAGATTTTCGATGAGGGCGGGGATGGAGGCGATTTTTTCGCCGTCCTCCCGCACGAAGGTGATGCCGCTGCCGGCCTCGGCGGGGCAGAAGGTGACGGTGGCCTCGTCGCCGCTGAACAGGCCTCGGCCGTCGACGCTGACTTCCCTGGAGATGGTGCGTTGTTGCACGGCCATGAGGCGATCGGTTGGAAGAAGCTCGGCTGATCGTCAGGCAAACACGCGAATGACGCCCCCACGTCGGAGGCGGTCTGAGCCCGGGGTGTCAGGGAGCTACGCCGTCATTATGCCAGACAGGGCGTCCCGAATGCCGCCGATTAGCGCTCCCCGGGGCCGGCGGGAGAGGGATCGGCGATACCTGCCTCGGCAGTATAACCCATTCGACCACGACAAGAAGACCCTGAACAGGCTGATCCTTTGCGGGCAACGATTTGTATGACAAATTCCTTTTTGACCGTATAAGGGTATGCCCGATAACAGGTAGCGACGTCGTTCTGTTCCTGCCTGCTTGGGTCGCCGCCGGTGTCTGCCGATGGTTGCAATGGTATAGGCGGCGAATAGAGTGACGGCGTTGAAAACGAGCAGGAGTCGGACATGCCGACGACTGCAACAGGCCAAAGACCCGCGGTACTGCACGGCATCTTGCCGGTCGCCCGGGCGAAGGAGATCACGTTGCAAGCGAATCAAATGAAAACGAGCCCTGTCGGGCTCATGCGTCGCTCCCTCGTCGCGGCAGTCGCCGTCGGCACGATGGGGCTGCTGGCCGGGTGTGAGTCCCAGAGCTTCATGGACCCGACCCAGATGGGTGCCTACAACTCGGACGAAAACGTCGTTGTGCCGATTCTCGACACGCTCGACCCGGGCCTCGAAGGCCCCGACGGCTTCTTCACCCAGGCCCGCGACGTCGAAGAGTCCGACCTCGTTGAGGTGCAGAGCGACTACGAAATCACCGGCGGCGACTTCCTTCAGTTGTCGATCAGCGACCTGCAGGCCCCCGGGCAGGCGGAAATCATCGGCAAGCGCGTCAGCCAGTCCGGCACCATCAGCCTCCCGCTGCTGGACCGCCCGCTGGACGTCTCCGGCCTCACCGAAGTGCAGGCCGAGCAGGCCATTCGCGAAGGCTACCGGGACCAGCAACTCATCGAGAACGCACAGGTCACGGTGACGGTGGTCGAACGTCGCGGCGCGACCTACACGATCACGCAGACCGTCGCCGCACCGGGCCAGTACCAGATTCTCGAGTCCGACTACCGCCTGCTGGACGCCATTGCCGCCGCCGGCGGCATTCCGGTCGTCACGGGCATCGAGACGATCTACGTCATCCGTGACAAGACCGACGGCACCGCCGGCGAGCGTGAAGACGCCGCCCCGGCCGCCCCGCAGGACCCGCTGGCGCCCGGCGCCCGCATGAACCTCCGTGGGGACCGCCCGGTCTTCATGGCGAGCAACGCGATGATCGTCGCCAACCAGCCGGCGACCCTCCCCGAGGAAGAAGAAGGCCGAACCATCTTCCTCGAAGGCCAGGAGCAACCGCTGGCCGACGACGGCAGCATGACCGGCGAGATGGCCCTTCCCGAGGACGGCATGGGTGACGACGGCATGGCCGAAGAGGGCATGGCCGAAGAGGGCATGACCGAAGAGGGTATGACTGACGAGGCCATGGGCTTCGAGGGTCTGGCCGAGGACGGCATGGGCATGGACTCCCCGGGCATGCAGCAGGAGTCGTTCGACGGCTTCGCCTCGCTGCCGGAGCCGACGAACAAGGAAGTCATCCGCGTGCCGTACGGCCGGCTCAAGAACGGCGAGTTGAAGTTCAACATCGTGATCCGCCCCGGGGACTACGTGATCGTCCCGCCGCCGCCGAGCGGCTTCTACTACATGGGCGGCAACGTCGCCCGCGTCGGGACGTACAGCCTTGCCGGCACGAGGGTGACGCTGATGGAGGCGATCATCGCCGCCGGCATGCTCAACGCCGTGGCCATCCCGCAGCGGACGGAGATCATTCGGCGGCTGGAGGGCGACAGGAACATGTGGGTCCGCGTCGACCTGGCGAAGATCTTCTCCGGCCAGGAGCCGGACATTTACCTGCAGCCCAACGACAAGGTCATGGTCGGTACGAATGCGATCGCGCCGTTCCTGGCGATCATCCGCAACTCGTTCCGCCTGACCGCCGGTGCCGGCTTCCTGTACGACCGGAACTTCGCACCGGCGCGGGACGACGACTAATCCGAAACGTCTGCCTCGCTTGCCAGTCTGACGCCTCAGTCGCGACTGGTTAACGAAAAACGAACACAGGCCGTGGGAACCACCCGCGGCCTGTGTTCGTTCTATTGGAGGTCCGGGCCGGTCGTTAGCAACGCAAACCGATCGATCCCTGCCGGGAAACCTACGACACGCCGCCGACGGTTGTGTTATATTTCCCGCCCCGGAGGCCGATGAAGGCCGCATGTCAGGCGTGCCGGGCGCCGGTCGATCGTGGTTTCCAACACAGCGAGGGGTTCGTGAGCACCGTCAGTTCAACGTCGCCGCCTGCCCCGATCGAGGCACCGGGTGCCTCATCGTCCGCCGCCCGCCCGGCCGCCCGGCGGTCCCGCCGCCGCACCGCCGGGTCACCCGGCTCGCCCGACAGCTGGATGTCCCGCAACTGGCTCGGCATCCCCGTCGTCGGCTGGCTTGCGATGCTCGGCGTAGCCCTGCTGATGGTCGCGCTCTACCACTTCAACCTCGAACGCCTGTGGAAGAAGACGGCCCCGGTCATCGGCGAGCCGAACTGGTCCCACTCCGTCTGCGTGCCGCTCATCGGCATCTACTACCTGTACATGCGGCGGAGTGAACTGCTGGCCGCCGGGCTCACGCCCAACCTCCCGCGGTACGGGCTGGGCGGGGTGCGGGCCGGGCTTTCGGCGCTCGTCGGGCTCGGCGTGGCGTGCGTAGTCGGCGGGGTTGCAAGCCTTCTTGCCCTGCGGTTCGAGGCGTCCGCGCCGTTCGGGCCAGGCGTCGCCTGGCCGCTGACGTACGGCGGGGCGGCCCTTGCCGTGCTCGCCGGCGTGGCACTGCACTGGAATACCGACCGCCGGGGCGTCCTGGCGGCCGTGGTCATCATGGCCGGCGGCATCGGGTTGAACGTGCTCAGCAGCACGGTGCTCCAGAACACCAACCCCGCCGTAGCCGGGTACACCTCGGCGTTGGGCGCGGGCGTCGCCGTGCTCGCGGGGCTGGCAACGTTTATGAACTGGGGCCTTGCTTCGGTGCTGGCCGGGCTGGTGCTCAGCGGCTACGGCATCTGGCCGGGGCAGAACGACTTCGTGTGGGACGTCGGCATGGTGCTGACGCTCTTCGGGGTCGTGCTGACGCTGGCCGGCTGGGCCGTCATGAAAATCGCCTGGTTTCCCATCGCATTCCTCCTGTGCGCCCTTCCCTGGCCGGGGCTGGTCTACAGCAAGGTGGCGTTGCCGCTGCAGTTCATCGCGGCCGAGGTCGCGGTGGTGACGCTGCGGCTGACGGGGGTAAAAGCGAACGTCAACGGCAGCCAGATCTTCATGAGCCCCGGCCCCGGCCTGCCGGATCGCTCGCTGAACGTCGCCGAGGCGTGTGCCGGCATGCGAAGCCTGATGACGTTCATCACCGTGGGCGCGGCCGTGGCGTTCCTGTCGGGCCGCCCGCTCTGGCAGAAGATCGTGATCACCGCCAGTGCCGTGCCCATCGCCATTCTGTGCAACGTCGCCCGGGTGAGCGGTCAGGGGTTGCTCGACTTTTACGTCAGCCAGGAGTGGAGCCAGGGCTTCGCCCACCAGTTCGCCGGGCTTGTGATGCTGATTCCGGCGTTTTTCATGATCCTGGGCGTGGCCTGGGTGCTGGACAACCTGTTCGTTGAAGAGGCGGAGGAGGGCACCCCCCGCGGCCGCCGGCAGCCCGCAAACCGCCAGTCGGCCGACCGCCAGCCTGCAAACTCGCCGGCGTCCGCCGCCGCCGTCTCCTCTGCCCAAGTGAAAGGGGCCTCGCCCTCATGAGCCACCTGCCTCCGACGATGAACAAGCGTTTTTTCGTAGCGTTCGGCGTGGTTTCGGCCCTGCTGCTCGTCGCGGCCGTGGGGTTGAACGCCGGCGTGTCGCGTCTGGAGCTGACGTTCGCCAAGCAGGCCGTCCCGCTCCAGAAGCCGATCGAGGCCGTCCCGGCCGAGATGGGCCCGTGGCACCAGGTCACGCTCGACCGCCGCTTCCCCGAAGAGATCGAGCACGAGCTGGGCACGAAGGACTACATCCACCGCACATACATCGACAGCCGGAAACTCAGCCAGACGGAGTTGGAAAGCTTCGAAGGTGCCGGCGACACCGAGCGGATGGCAATGGTCGGGATGATCGCCCATCGGGACCCGACAGCCGCCATCGACATCGGACTGACGTTCTACACCGGTGCCGTGGACACAGTCCCGCACATCCCCGAGCGGTGCATGGTCGCCGGCGGCTTCACGCCGACGAATCCGGAGGTCCGTTTCTGGCCGGTGAGCAACAGTGCCGGTGATTCGCTGTCGGCACAGTTCATCCGGTTCGATTTCCAGCGTAACGCCGACGGCACAGACACGCGGACGTACCACGTCGCCTATTTCTTCCAGGTCAACGGGCAATACGAGCACGACGCGATCACGGGCGTGCGTAAACGGCTGCAGAACCTCTTCGAGCCGCACGCCTACTTCGCCAAGATTGAACTGAAGTCTTACGCGGCGGATGCTGACTTGGCCGACGAAGTCATGCAGGATTTCCTGACGCATGCGATCCCCGAGTTGGAGCGCGTGCTGCCGGACTGGACCGCCTTTAAGGCGGCGCAGTCGTCTGAAGGCTAGGCCGGCGTCGTCCGGCGAAGAAGGCCCCGGCTTCCGGGGCCGTTGCAGGCTTGAGACATCCAACGCCCCCGACCCTGGCGGGCAAAGAAAAACTGGGAACACCATGGCTCGCAAGCGTCTGAACACGAAGTTCGTCGTCATCATCTCGGTCGCGTTCGGTCTGGCGGTCGCTGCGGCCGTGGGCGCGATGTACGCCTCGCAACGGAACAAGGAGTACACCAACGACCAGCTGATCGCTGCGATCTCGGAGAACGAGTCGCGTGGCGACTACCTGATGGCCGCGAACATCAACCGCGAGCTGTACAAGCGTGACCGCCGCGAGGTGAAGTACCTGATCGGTGCCGGCGACCAGCTGATGAAGCTGACGAGCGAGGACCCGAACCGCTACCGCGAGGCGTTGGCGATGTACCGCGACGCGCTGGTCGCCCGCCCGGGGTACATGCCCGCGTTGATTCGGCTGCTGAACGAGGACGAAGCCGAGGCCCGCGCCGGGCGCCTGCCCTGGCGCCAGCTGGTCGAGCGGACGCAGGCGGTTCTTCAGGCCGCCGAGGCCGAAGGGCTTGCCGAACTGCCCGAGGGCGAGGAACCGGTTGACATCGAGCGGGTTCGCGCGTTGGCGGCCATCGCCGTGATCAACGAGACGGCCGACGGCACCGGTGCAGACCGGCGGCAGGCGGCCGTTGAGCGTTTACAGGAGATGGTCGGAGCCGGCACCGACGAGGGGGAGGTCTACTCTGTATTGGTGTTCGCCCGGCTGTCGGAGGCGTCTCGGGCCGGTCGGCTCAATGAGCCCGAGGGCGAGGCGGACCGACTTGCCGCCCAGGAGATCATCGCCAAGGGCCTGCAGGCCCACCCGGAGGACCCGCAGGTCCTGCAGGAGTTGGCCCAGGCCTCGCTGTCGCTGATGCGGTCGGTGCCTGCAGGTGAGCAGCGTGAGGGGTACGAACAGCAGGTCCGTGAGTTGATGGACCGCATGCGGACGCACATCTCCGCAGAGTCTGAAGATTTCGTGGAGCAGCGGCTGGCACTGGCCGGCATGGAGCAACTGCTAGGCCAAGCCGCCGCCGCCCGGGATGTGCTGGCCGAAACGCTCAAGGCCCGGCCTGAAGCTCTGCAGGTGCGTCTCGCGCTGGCGAGCCAGAAGTTGACCGCCGGCGAAGCCGACGAGGCGATGGACCTGCTGACCGATTACCCCGAGCCGCCGACGCTCGTCGGGCGTGAAGGCTTCCAGCAGCGTGAGCAGGAATTGCTCGTTCGCGCTGTGCAGGCACGGTCGCGGCTGGCGCTGGCCAAGGGGGCCGAAGGTGCCGAGCGTGAGCGGCTGCTGTCGGCTGCGGAGAGCGACCTGGACTACATCCGGAGTGTCGCCGGCGAGAGTCCCCAGTTGCTTCGCATCCAGGGCGAACTGCAGCTTATCGAGGGTGACATCACCGGCGCGCTCAGCAGCCTGACCAACGCGAACACGCGGCTCGGCGGGCAGTTCAGCACCCAGAAGATCGAGGTGCTTCAGCTCCTGGCTCAGGCGCACATGGCACGCCAGCAGACGGGTGCGGCCCGCGACGTGCTCGAGCAGCTGTTGACCATCCCGAACATCGAAACACAGCCGCAGATCGAACTGCAGATCCGCCAGCAGCTCATCCGGCTGCTGGCGCAGGAAGGAAACATGGACGCCGCACGGGAACAGGTCGCCGTGCTCCGTGAAAAGTACCCGGACGACCCGACCGTCGTGCAGCTCACGCTGGCCGTGGGTGATACGAATGACCCGGCCATGCTCGCGAGCATTCGTGCGATGCAGGAGGAGACGAGCCAGCAGGTTCTCCAGAAGATGACGCTCCTTGCCCGTTACGAACAGCAGGACGAGGTGCTTCGCCTGGCCGAGCGGCTGGTGGAACTCGAGCCGCAGAATGCGTCGGTGGCAGTGCAGTACGCGCGACTGCTGGCCTCGACCGGCAAGCGGGAAGAGGCGGGGCGGGTCATCACCGAGGCGCTGGCCCGGATGCCTGACGAAGAGACGCTCAAGGTGGCCAACGCGCAGCTCTCGGGCGACCAGGCGACGATCGACGAACTCGCCGCCGAGCGGCTGGCGAACATGAGCGAGGAAGACCGCGGTCAGGCGGCCGTCGGCCAACTGCTCCGAGAGGGCAAGAACGACGAAGCCCTGGCCCTGATGAAAGACCTGCACGCCAAAGACCCCGGCGGCTTCGGCACGCAGGCGTTGTTCGACTACCACCTCCAGCAGAACGAGCCGGCCGAGGCCCGCACGCTGCTCTCGAGCCTCCGTGAAGCCGACCAGATGAACGCCGGCACCTACGAGGTGCGCGTGCTGCTCATTGAGGACAAGCTGGACCAGGCGATCAACCTGGCCCGCAGCCTGACCCGCCAGAACGAGACCGTCGCCGACGCCTGGACGGCGCTGGCGCTGGCACTTCTGGCCGACGGCCAGGCCGCTGAGGCCGTCCGAACCTTCGAACGTGCTTTGGCACTGCAACCGAACAACGCGACGGCACTCCGCGGCATCGTGATGGCGCTGGACGGTCAAGGCCGGCTCGAACAGGCCGGAACCTACCTGACCCGCTCGCGCCGCGTCCGCCCGAACGACCCGATCCTGGCGGACCGGTATCTGGTCTTTCAGGCCCTGCACGGCGACTGGCGGGAGGCCGTCAACGGGTGGAGCCGAATCGTCAACGCCAACCCGGCCAACCTCAACGCACAACTCCGCCTCGTACAGACGTATGCGATCGCACTGAACCGCCTCGAGGCCGGGACGCCCGCGCATACGGAACTGGCCGGCGAAGCGGCGCAGGCTGCCTCAGCAGCCCGGGCCGCCGCCCCAGGCGAGCTGACCTTCACCCGTGAGCTTGCCCGGCTGCTGATGCTGGTCGATCGAGACAGTGAAGCCGAGCAGTTGCTCCGGCAGACGGTCGCCTCGGCCTCGCCCCAGCAGGTCGAGCCGGCCACGGGCCTGCTGGCGAACTTCTACGCCGAGCAGGGCAACATGGCCGAGGCCATTCGCATTCTGGAAGCCTATCTGCAGTCCCCCGAGGGTCCGGGCGTCGCACCCAGGTTGCAGCTCTCGCAGTTCAAGCTCGCCCAGGAGGACCTGGAAGGCGCGCTGGCCGTGCTGAACACGAACGACGAGCCGGTGGTGCTGGCCCGGGCGCAACTGCTGCTTCAGGCCGAACGGGGCGAGGAAGCACGGGCGGCGATAAGCCCGATGCTGCAGGGCCAGCCGTCGGCGGCCGTGCTGTCGATGGCCGGCAACGCGGCGCTGCTCAGCCGGGACCTGCAGGAAGCCCAGTCGCTCTACGAGCGGGTGCTTCAGGCGGAGCCGGGCAACGGGCCGGCGAACCTGCAGTTGGGCCGGATCGAGTTGCTACGGCAGGGCGGTTCGACGAACCGTGCCCGGAGTTTCCTGGACCGCGCCGAAGCACTGATGCCCGACAACCCGGACGTCTACATGCTCCAGGCGCAGGCGTCGCTGCTGGACGGCAACCCCGAGGCGGCCCGCGAGCGGATGTACCGCGCCTACGGCCTTGCCCCGCAGAACCGCCAGGTGGTGGTCACCCTCGCCGAGCAACTGGCTCAGGCCAACCCGCCGCGGTGGCAAAGCCTGATTGACCTGCTGGCCGAGGCACGTCAGAACGAATCTCTCGCGGCGGACCCGGAGCTTTTCCGCATCGAAGCCCAGATGTGGCAGTCGCGGAACAACCCGACCAGCGCCCTGGCCTCGGCCCGGGAGGCGGTACGGCTGGACGGGCAGAACCCGACGTACCTGAGCCTCTACTACAACCTGATGAACACCGCCGGCGACTTCCGCCGCGTCCTCTCGGACACCCAGCAGCTCATGGGCCAGTACCAGCAGGACCCCTGGATCTACGCGGTACGCACTGCCGCACACATGGGCCTGCGGGACAACCGCTCGGCCCAGGCGGAGGTGGCCAACGCCCTGAAAATGCTGCTGGAAGCGAACCGCCAGAACGAAGCCCTGGCCATGGCGAGTGAAGCCAGCCGGCTGATCGGCCCGGTGAATGTGCTGCCGCTGGTGCAGCAGGCGGTGGAGAACTCGGACGTCTGGCGTGTCCGGATGGCCCGGCTCTTCGGCGAACAGCGGGATCTGGCCAACGCCTGGGCCATGGTCGAGCCGGTCGTGGGCAAAGAAAAGAGCCTGCCGGTGCCGATGCAGGCGGAGTTCTACCAGGTGGTCGTCCAGAAGTACCTCTCGGACGACCCGCCCCAGTTCGACAAAGCCGTGCCGATGCTGCGTGAGCAGGCCCGGCTTGCACCCGGCAACGTCTTGGTTCTCAACAACCTGGCGTACGCCCTGACGCAGCTTGGGGAGTTCGAGGAGGCCCTGACGCACGCGGAGTCGGCCTACAACCAGACCTCCCCCGCCGCCGACAACGCTGGCTACATCGCCGACACCTACGGTTGGGCGCTGGTGCGAGCTGGCAGGCTGGAAACGGGCATTTCGGTGCTCGAAGGCGCAGCCCGGCAGGTGCAGATTCCGGACGTTCACTGGCACCTGGCGGAGGCGTACATGCTCCAGAACGACCCGGCCTCGGCAGAGCGGGCTGCCCGCCGCGGGCTGGAGTTGCTCGAGGCCGAGGCGGCCGCGGGTACCCCCAACGTGACCCTCAAAACCCGCCTGAACGACGTACTTTCACAGGCCGAGCAAAAAATGGCTCAGGATCAGTAAGCATCCCGCTCGGGTATGGTGTAGGGTTCCCCAAGAAATCGGTTGCATTCCTGTCCACACGACGCATAAATGAAGCGTCGAGGCGTCCAGAAAATGCACCGCCTTTGACCTGTAGTGTTCACCGGAAGCGTACCAATGTTCCCAGGCCGGTCAGGTGGTGTCCACCGCCGGCACGTTAAGCGTCTTCGGTCAGGTTTCCCGACCGATTTTCGGCAAGTTCCCGACTAAATCCGCCGCGCCATCGCCCGCCCCAACCCCGACCCAAGTAGCCCGGAGTAAGTGCCCATGACGACGTTGCCCCAAACCACACCGCCTCGCCTGGCACGCACGAGCCAACCGCTCGGCCCCGTCCGCAGCCCCGTCGGCCCCGCCGGCGGCGTGGACGCCAGCCTTAGCCTCGCAGACGTCATCCGCGTCCTGCGGACCAACCTCTGGCTGATCATCCTCGCCGTCCTCGTCTGCGGCGTCGCCGGGTTCTTCGTGAACCGCTACATGGCCCAGCATTACCCGGTCTACCAGTCCAAGGCGCAGCTCCGCGTCGGGCAGGCCGCCTTCTTCGACCCGACGGACAGCTTCACCAACCGCCAGGGCACCGGTGCCGTCGACATGACCCGCCTTCAGCTCACCCAGG
Organism: Phycisphaerae bacterium; assembly: GCA_050329715.1. Lineage (GTDB taxonomy): Bacteria > Planctomycetota > Phycisphaerae > Tepidisphaerales > Tepidisphaeraceae > DAIOTR01. The sequence continues at coordinate 44,030 of JBHJOM010000033.1, read as the reverse complement.
CCGCCCTCGTCCGGCGTGACGAACTCATCAACAACCTCCTGTCCGACCCGGTCGTGCAGCGCACCACCTGGATCGACCAGTTCCGCGACGAGAACAACGTCGTCGTCCCCGCCGACGCCAAGGAGGGTTTCGAGAAGGCCGCCGGCGTCTCCCCGATGGACAAGACCGACCTCATCGTCGTCACCTTCAACGCCAGTGACCCGACCGACGCCCGCGACATCCTCAACGTCTGGCTCCAGCGCCACATCACCGAGGAACGCGACCGCCTTGGCCGGGAAACCACCCAGAGCAAGCGCCTCCACGAGCAGGCCCTGCAGCGCCTCGAGAACCAGGCCAACGTTCTGCGTCGTCAGGTCAATGACCTGCGCACCCGCCTGGCCGCCCAGGGCTACAGCGAGATGGGCGTCGCCGCCACCACCGCACAGGAGCTCAACGCCCTCATTCAGCGCCGCCTCGAAGTCGCCCAGGACCTCGAGTCGGCCACCGGCATGCTCGAAAGCTTCGACCAGCAGCAGGCCTCGGGCATCACGCCGCAGCTCGTCGAGCAGCAGGCACAAATCGACCCGCTCGTCAACCAGTACCGCCAGCTCCTCGACCAGATCGACGTGCAGATCAAGTCGAGCATCCGACAACTGGGCGTCAACCACCGGTTCGTCTCCCGGATGGAAGCCGAACGCAACCTCCACCAGGAGAAGCACGACCGCCGCTTCTCCGAGGTCGTCGCACAGCTGAGCCAGGCCCAGCGAAGCCAGCTGGAGCAGGCCGTCGTCGCACAGACGTCCGCCGTCCAGACCCTCGAAGCCCAGATCGCCCAGCTCAAGCAGCAGCTCTCCGAGCAGCAGGCCGAGGCCGCCGAGTACATGGACAAGAAGCAGCAGCTGGCCGAGGTTCAGGAACGCATGGTCACCGTCCAGCAGAAGATCGACACCCTGGGCGACACCATCAACTCCCAGGCACAGTCCAGCGTCAGCATGGCCGCCAACCCGGTCCTGCCCGACTCGCTGCACTCCCCACAACTCAAAACCACCATGGCCCTGGCCGTCATGATCGGCCTGGCCCTCTCCCTGGGCATCGCCTTCCTCCGCGAGATCCTGGACACCTCCGTCCGCAGCCCGCGCGACATCGCCAAGGTCGGCCAGATGAACCTCCTGGGCATGATCCCCCACGACAGCGAGGACAAGGAACTGGGCGACGTACCGCTCCCCATGGTCCTTACCCGCGCTCCCCACTCCGTCATGGCCGAGCAGTTCCGCCAGGTCCGCACACGCATGCAGCAGACCGCCAGCCTGGAAACCACCCGCGCCATCCTCGTCACCAGCCCCGGCCCCGGCGACGGCAAGACCACCTGCTGCGTCAACCTCGCCAGCGGCCTGGCCCTCAACGGCCGACGCATCCTCCTGGTCGACGCCAACTTCCGCCGACCGGAAATCCACAAGATCTTCGCGCTGGACAACGCCAAGGGCTTTGCCAACTGCCTGGACGACATCGGCAACTTCGAGGCCGCCGTCAGCCCCACGCAGATTCCCAACCTTGACGTCCTGCCGACCGGCCCCAAGCCCGGCAACCAGACGGAACTCCTGGAAAGCCCCGTCCTCACCGACTTCATCGACCGCGCCCTGGAAGAGTACGACCACGTCATCTTCGACTCCGGCCCGATGCTCTTCGTCTCCGAGACTGTCGCCCTGGCACCCCGCGTCGACGGCGTCATCACCGTCGTCCGAGCCCGCAGCAACAGCCGCGGCCTGCTCACCCGCATGCGGGACCAGCTCAAGCAACTCAAGGCCGAGCACCTGGGCGTCATCCTCAACGGCGTCCGCATGCACGCCGGCGGCTACTACCGCCGCAACATCAAAACCTACTACGCCTACCAGAACGGCAACTAGGCCGCCCCGACAGGCAGGTAAACAACCAGTGAACGGGCGTCCGGCAACGGACGCCCGTTTCGCATGGGTCGTGCGCATCGACACAGAGGCCGCAGAGGGCGGGAGGCCACAGAGAGATGCAAGTGTGGTGAATCTTGCGAATGCCACAGATACTCGCGCTTGTATGCTGATCCCATACAAGGCATGTCACGTTGAGCGAGCGCAGCGAGTCGAAACACCTCCAGAGACGACAAAGCCGGTGCGCGTTTCCTGGGCTCGAACGCTACGCCGCGGCGAGCCGTTCATGCCCAGGGAACTCGCACTGACAAGGGCCAGCCTGGAGGTCCTTCGACTCGCTGCGCTCGCTCAGGATGACCGTGTGATGGAACAGCCGGCCCGCAATCGTCACTCCGCGTGCTGCGGCTCGTCGGCGAACTGCTTCTGCAGGCGGGCAAGCTCGGCTTTCAGCTCGGCCGTCACGGCTTCGGTGCCCGGGCGGCCGTAGATGTTTGTCAGCTCATTCGGGTCGGCGGTCAGGTCGTATAACTCCCAGTACGGTTCGACGCCGACGTTCACCTGGCCCGAGCCGGTGCAGTCCAGCGGGTCGGCGTAGAAGTAGACGAGCTTGTGCCGCCGCGTCCGCACGCCGTAGTGGCTGGTGGTGTGGTGGGTGCGTTCGGCGTCCATCCAGTAGCGGTAGTAGACGCTCTGCTGCCCGTCGGCCGGGGGGTCGCCCACCAGCACGTCGGCGGCCGAGCGGCCCTGCATCGCCGCAGGCGTCTCCACGCCGGCGAACTGCAGCAGCGTCGGCGCGAAGTCGACATTCGTGACGAACGCGTCGGACGTCGTCCCGGCCGGGTGCTTGCGCGGATAGCTGACCAGCAGCGGCATGCGGAAGCTGTGCTCGTAGATGAACCGCTTGTCGTACCAGCCGTGGTCGCCCAGGAAGAAGCCCTGGTCGCTGGTGTAGACGACGACGGTGTCGTCCATGAGGCCCATGGCCTGGAGCTTGTCCAGCAGCCGCCCGACGTTGCGGTCCACGCCGGCCACGCAGCGGAGGTAATCCTTGATGTACCGGTCGTAGTACCAGAGCTTGCGTTCACGGGGCGAGAGGCCGGCCGGGGGGTTGGCCTTCACGTCCTTGTACTGCAGGTCCTGGTCGATGCGCATGCGTGCGGCGGCGGCGGCGGGGCGGGTGGCGTAGTCGTCAAAGAGCGTCTCGGGTTCGGGCATCGTCTGCCCGTCGTAGAGGTGCTTCTCCTGCGGGCCGGGCTCCCATTCGCGGTGGGGGGCCTTGTGGTGCACGCAGAGGAAGAACGGCTCGTCTTCGCCGGTGGTGGCCTGCCAGCGGTCAAGCCAGCGGAGCGACATGTCGGTGATCAGGTCGGTGACGTAGCCGGTGGCCTGCAGGGTGCCGGCCCGGACGCTGTTCTGCCCGTCGTGCGAGCCGGTGTAGAACGTGGGGTCGTAGTAGTCCCCCTGGCCGGGGAGCACGGCCCAGTCGTCAAAGCCGTTGGGGTCGCTGTTGGTGCCGTCGGGATTGGGGCCGCTGCCCAGGTGCCACTTGCCGAAGATCGCGGTGCGGTAGCCGGCGGCCTTGAGCAGCCGCTGCAGTTGGGGGTCGTGGCGGTTGTCCAGGTGGTCGTGAAGGGTACGAACGCCACAGACGTGGGTGTGCTGCCCGGTGAGGATGCTGCCGCGGCTGGGCGTGCAGATGGCATTGGTGCAGTAGGCCGCGTCGCACCGGACGCCGGCGGCGGCGATGCGGTCCAGGTGCGGCGTCTGGTTGATGACCGACCCGTACGCCGAGAGGGCGTGGGCGGCGTGATCGTCGGTCATCACAAAGAGGATGTTGGGGCGTTTCATGGTTGGGGTTCCGAAGCTTTAACGGCCGTGAGACAGCATGATAAAGCTTGGGGATTGCAGTCCAAGCCGGCAGTCCAAGCCGGCAGTCCAAGCCGGCGGGACGGGCCGGCGGGACCGGCGGGCGAGACTGGCGGCTTAGGCCGCTTCGGTCGCGCCGGCGGCCTGTTGCTGCACGGCGGTGCCGCGCCATTCGCTAATGCCGGTTTTGCACACCCGCAACGCGAAGCTCAGCAGGTACGCAAGCACCAGGCCGCCCAGCGGCCAGGCCAGCGCCAGTGGCATCGGCAGGCGGGCCCAGCGGTAGACCAACGCCAGGGCGGCGGTCAGTACGGCCAGGTGGACCGAGGCGGTGACGAGCCAGCCGGGCCAGCCGGTGGTGTGCAGTTCCCACACGCCCGCGGCCAGTGCGGGGTAGACGGCTAACCCCCCGGCGACGACCGGCAGTGCCGCCAGAATCCGACCGGGCTTGCGCCGGGACGTGCCGCTGAAGATGCGGCCCCAGCCGTGGGTCAGTTGTCGCCAGGTCTTGTGCATACGCGTCGCGGCCAGGTGCTCCCCGGCCAGCAGGCGGACCTGCCCGCCCGCCGCCTTGATGCGGCGCATCAGCTCGACGTCCTCGGTGATGGCCTGCCGAACGGCGGTGTGGCCGCCGGCGGTTTCGTAGACGTCCCGTCGGACGAGCAGGAACTGACCGTTGGCGACGGCGATGTGGGTGCGTCGGTCGGAGTTGGTGAGGCTGATGGTGTGCATGACCGCCCACGCTCCGGCCGCCAGGGGGAGGACGACCGCCTCGAGCATGCTCTGGGCCTCCACGCGGGTGAGCAAGCTGAGGGCGACGATTTCGCGCTCCGTGGCCAGGCGCAGACAGCGGCAGAGGGCATCGGGCTGCAGGGTGACGTCGGAATCGACAAAGAGGAGCCACTGGCCCCGTGCCTCTGCGGCGGCCGTGGCCAGGGCGTGCGCCTTGCCGAGCCAGCCGGCCGGAAGGGCGTCGATGTGGACCACGCGGAGTGCGGGATGGGCCTCGGCCAGCTTGTCCAGCAGGGGGCCGGTGCCGTCGGTGCTGCGGTCGTTGACGGCCAGCACCTCAATGTGAGGCCAGTCCTGCTGCAGCACGCTGGCGAGGCACACCTGGATGCCGGCGACCTCGTTCCGCGCCGGGACCAGAACCGTGACCTGTGGCAGGGCCTGGGGGGAAGCGGTTTCGCGGGCGGCGTGGAAGGTGGCCGGGCCAGACTTGAGCCGGTTCATGCGTGCCCGGCCCGCGACCATGCCCAAAAGGAGGGCGGCCCACGTGAGGGGTCCGAGGATCAGGTAAAGGACGTAAGCAGCATCGCCGGCGTAAGCCACGCGAATCAGGTTACCAGTGCCGGGAGCGAACAGGAAAGGTACGCAGTCGCCGCGACGTAACCGGCCGACGGGCCGCCGCCACCGCCGCCGGGCCGGGCATTCGCCCTGCAGGCGCGAGGAAGCCAAACGCCCGACTCACAGCCGCGAAAGCTCCGCCTCGGCGTCTGCAAGCTGCTGTTTCGTCTGCTCCACCAGGTGGGGCGGGGCCTTGGCGATGTAGCCGGCGTTGGCCAGCCGGCCCTGCAGGGTTTTGATGGCCCGCTCCAGTTCGCCGCGACGCTTCTCGGCCGAGACGACGTCGATCACGCCCTCCACGTAGAGGGTCGCGCCGGCGGCGGTGGTCTTGGCGCTGCCGTCGGGCTCGGCCACGCCCGGGCCGATGGCCCGCACGCTGCAGTTGGCCAGCAGCTCAATGACGGTAAAGCCGCCGCGGAGTTCGTTGCTCATGCGGGCATTGCAATGGATGTCGACCGTCACGGTCTTCCGAGGCTCGACCTTGTTCTCGTTGCGCACCTGGCGAATCGCGACGACGATTTCCTGCAGGCGGGTGAAGACGGCCTCGGCGGTTTCGTCCACGGCACCGGCGGCCGCGGCGGCGTCCGGCCAGGCGGCACGGATGCAGCGCTTCGCCGGCGGGCACGGGAACGCGCTCGTACCCCGCTCGGCGGCGGCGTCATTCAGCGCCCACCACAGCCGCTCGGTGACGAACGGGATCATGGGCTGCATGAGCCGCAGCGAGACGTCAAGGCACGTGGCCAAAATGCTGCGCGTGGCGGCGGCGCGGGCCGGGTCCTTGAGGGCGGGCTTGCTGGCCTCGACGTACCAGTCGCAGAAGTCGCGCCAGAAGAAGTCGTAACAGGCATTGGCGTACCGGTCGAAGCGGTACTGGTCCAGCGCCTCGGTGGCCTGCTGCACGGTGCGGGCGAGGCGCGAGAGGATCCAGCGGTCGACGACTGTAGCATGGGCATCCTGCCCATCTGATTCCCGACTGATGGGCTGGAAGCCCATGCTACGGGCGTCGAGGTTCCCGATCACGAAGCGGCTGGCGTTCCATAGTTTGTTGCAGAAGTTTCGGCCGTTGTCGAAGCGGGGGCTGGTGTTTCGGCCGGTGTCCGGGTCCCGCACGACGGGCATGCGGACGTCCTGCGTCTGCGTGGTCATCTGGGCGAGGGTGAACCGCATCGCATCGGCACCGTGGGAGTGGATGATGTCCAGCGGGTCCACGCCGTTGCCGAGCGACTTGGACATCTTGCGTCCCTCGCCGTCCTGAATCATGGCGTGAACGAAGACGTCGAGAAAGGGGACGGGGCCGGGGGTGGTGTCGGTTGCTGGTATGTCCTTCGATCCCTCGATCCCTTGATCCCTCGATCCCTCCGCGTCGCGTTTCGCCAGAAAATAGCGGTTAAACATCACCATCCGGCCGACCCAGAGGGTGATGATCTCGCGCGCGGTGCAGAGCACGGCCGTGGGGTTCCACTTGGCAAGCGCCTCGGTGTCGTCCGGCCAGCCGAGCGTGCTCATCGGCCAGAGGGCGGAGGAGAACCAGGTGTCCAGGACGTCGGGGTCCTGGACGGCGTCAGCTGTCGGCTCGACGGTCTGCCGTCCGTCGACATCGGTCCACACCGGAATCCGGTGCCCCCACCAGAGCTGCCGGCTGATGCACCAGTCGCGGATGTTCTCGTGCCACTGGCGGTACGTCTTCTCGTACCGCTCCGGGATGAGTTGCAGGCCTTGCGTGTCCGTAGCATGGCCGTCTCGGCCATCTGGTTGTTGACTGATGGGCGGGACGCCCATGCTACGGCCTTGCGAAAGCGCATCGAGCGCCAGGCCGGCGAGGCTGTGCACCGGCACGTCGGTGCCTTCGATCAGGCCGGCGTCGGGGAGCCAGGGGATTTGTTGTTTCGTGGCCACGTACCACTGGTCACTCAGGTACGGCTCGATCGGCACGTGGCTGCGGTAGCTGTGGCCGACGCTGTGGCGGTAGGGCTTCACTTCCTCCAGCAAATCGTGCTGGCGGAACCATTCCACGATCGCCCGGCGGGCTTCGTAGCGGTCGAGCCCCAAAAACTGCTCGGCGTCGTTGGCCTCTTCCCTTCGTGCCTCCGTGCCTTCGTGCCTTCGTGCCTGGCTTTCCCACTCCTCCGCCGGCCAGCCGTGGTCACGGCTGATTGTTCCGTCCGGGGCCATGACGTTGATCACCGGCAGGCCGTGCCGCTGGCCGATGTCCCAGTCGTTCGGGTCGTGGGCCGGCGTCACCTTGAGGAAGCCGGTGGCGAACTGCGCCTTCACGTCGCTCGGGTCGCCGCCGTGGGCAACGGGGAGGACCACGTAGTCGTCCTCGATGATCGGGATGAGCCGGTTGACGATCGGCAGGCGGACGAACTTCCCGCGCAGCTCGGCCGCCCGGGGGTCCTTCGGGTTGATGGCCACGGCCGTGTCGCCCAGCATCGTCTCCGGCCGGGTCGTGGCGACGGTCACGTAGGCCGTAGCATGGGCTTCCAGCCCATCCGGCCTTTGACTGATGGGCTGGAAGCCCATGCTATGGGGGTCCTCGACAGCGTACTTCAGGTAGTAGAAGTGCCCGTCGATCTCCTCCATCTCGACTTCGTCGTCGGCCAGTGCGGTTTGGGTGGCCGGGTCCCAGTTCACGAGGCGTTTGCCGCGGTAGATCAGGCCGTCTTTGAAGAGCTGGAAGAACGCCTCGCGTACGCCGCGGGCGCGTTGCTCGTCCATGGTGAAGGCGGTGCGGTCAAAGTCGCAGGAACAGCCCATCGCCTTGAGCTGGCCGAGGATTTTGGCTTCGTACTCGTCTTTCCAGGCCTGCACTTTCTCGATGAACTGCTCCCGGCCGTTGCCGCCTTCGGCTTCAAGCTTTTTGTAGTCCTTGAGGCTCATCTGCCCCTCGGCCTGGAGGCGTTTGTCCACCACGGCCTGGGTCGCGATGCCGGCGTGGTCCGTCCCCGGCAGCCAGACGGCGTTCTTGCCCTGCATCCGCGCGCGGCGGACCAGCGTGTCCTGGATCGTGTTGTTCAACGCGTGCCCAAGGTGCAGCGCGCCGGTGACGTTCGGCGGCGGGATCACCACCGCGTACGGCTCGCCGGGGTCGCCCGGCTCGGCGTGAAAGCAGTTTTCTTCGTCCCACACCGCGGCCACCTCGGCCTGAACCGCGGTCGCGTCATACGTCTTGGCCAACTCGTCTGCCATAACCCGCGATGGTAGCCGCTCGACGGCGTCGGTACGAACGGGGAGCAACCAGTCGAATGCGACCACGAAATCGCGAAGGCGCGAAGGTAGACGCAAAGTCCGGATGCTGGGATGGGGATTAGACGCGACTTCGCGGCCGCACGCCTCGGCGAGACGTCTTAAAGAGAGCGCGCTTTGTATTGCGTTGGTTGTTATTGTGGTGGCGTGGCCACGGACGGTCCGCACAACCTCACTTCGCGGTTTTTGCCGGCGGCGGTGCTGCTGGCGTGCTGGGTGGCGGCGCTGGCGTTGGCGGCGTTCCGGGTGCCGGTCTGGGCGGGCGGCGGGGGGCAAAGCGAGCGGCTGGCCCTTCACTTCGTGGCCGTGTGCCAGGTGGTCAGTTGCGGGCTGGTGCTGCCGATGCTGCGGCGGCCGGCGGCAGCGGGGCTGTTGGCGGCGGCGTCGGCGGGCTTGGTGCTGGTGCCGGCGGGGCACCTGGCCGGGAGTGGCTGGGGGGCGGTCGGGTGGTGCTGGCTGGTGGTGGGTGTCTGGTCGGCGGCGTTTGCGGTGCCGGTGGGGGGTTGGGCGTCTGCCCGGCAGGCGCGGGCGATGCTGGCCGCGGGGTTGGTTCTGCTCGGGCCGGTGCTGGTGTATGTGAAGCAGGATTACGGCACGGGGGTCGAATCCGGTTGGTGGTCTGCCTTACCGACCGTGGGAGCGGCCTCCACCGCGGGGGGTGGCGAGGCGTGGCGGTGCCTGGTTGCGGGCGGATTTCTCCTCATCGGCGGAATTTTTTCTTCTTCTTCAACCTTTTTCTCCCGGCTTCGACAGGTTGTGCACCATCGAAAAGGCGTTGTGTGATCGTGCGTAAACTATTGAAAAAGCGGTGTTTGCGAAGGTGTGTGCGGGCCCGTCCACAACTCGTCCACGTCCCGGGGGGATCAATGTGCCGCAGCTACATTCTTCTTGGAGCAGGTGGAGGAAAGTGGTACAAGATGGGCGTCGGGACATGATGAGTGGAGCAAAACAGTAACGAGTTTCCAGATGTCCTGATCGGCGACCACGAGCTGACGATCGACGAGAAGAATCGTCTGCTCGTGCCCTCGGAGATTCGCCGGCAGTTGGACCCCACGCAGTCCGGCATCACGCTGATACTGACGGTGGGCAACAACGGTCGGGCGTGGCTTTACCCCGAGGGGTGGTACCGGGCGATCGTCTCGAAGCGATCCCGGGACATCGAGCCGGGGTTCCAGGAGCAGGCGTTCAACCTGGCACATTTTGCCAGGAGTACGCGGCTCAACTGGGACAAGCAGGGCCGGATTCTGCTCCCGGAGAAGACGCTCCGGCGGACCGGCCTGGAACGTGAAGTGACGCTCCTTTGTGTGGGCGATCACATGGAGATCTGGAACCGGGACACGTGGGACCGGTTTGACGAGTTGTTGATGTCGGGGGCCACCTACGAGGAGGCCGCCGCGAAACTGGCCGCGGGCCGCGGGCCAAGAGCGTGAGAAAGTCCCCGGGGCGAAGTCCGCAAGGGCTGGCCCGAAGGACGCGGAAGGACATGTCGTTGGCAGGGATCTAAACGCAAGTGGACGGCCCGTCATGGGCGTTCAGGCGCGTGGGACAGCAGTGCAGCGTCGGTTCCGGCACGTCGGATTGTGCCCGGAGACTGACGCGAACGAATGAAGATTCGGCGAGGCCCCGGCGGGCGAAAGCCCGCCGAGCGATCGCCGGGAGAGCAGGCACTCAGGGAAGAGGGCACATTTCTCCGAACGGGCCGTTAGGACAATTAAGTGCGGTGCTTCTGGAGCCTGTCGTGGCTTCCTGGTGGTCGGTACGCGTGGGTGCGGCCTGCTTCCGGGAGGTGGACATGGAGGTCCAAGGTCCGTGAACGTCTCTTGCAAGGCATGGATGCCTTGGCCCGGCTTGCCCGGGTTGCGACAGACGCTAACGGTCCGTGCCACATTGGTGTGGCGGCTACGGAAGCGTGTCGGATGGCATCTCGCGTTCCATGGGTTGTGTGATTGCGAGGCATCATCAGTCACGGCGGTTTCGGGCGGCGTCGCCCGGCGCCCGAGTCGATGGATCGACCCGCAGGCGTTCGACGACGACGTTCGAACCGTTACCGCTTTTGTACAAGCCGCATACGCCGCCGTCGGCGGGCGTGTGCGGGGTGAGTGACCGGAAACCGGGGTAGAGTCGACTCACGGATGATCCGGACGGGCGGGTGTGACAGCACCCTTTCGTCCGCGGGCACGGATGCCCACTCTGCTCCTTTTTACGCCCGCCTGGGACGGACAAAACCGGCCGGCGTCGGACCTTTCTTCGGCCGACCGCCAGAACACCGTCGGCAGCGGCCTCACGCGAACCTAACAAGTCTCGCCTGACGCTCCCCATTAATCAAGCAGAACCTTCGACGGGGGAAAACCCCTCCCGACCCGTCGACATGGAATACGCCCGGAGTACGCCCGGAATACGCCTGCAACACACCTGTAAGTCGATCGTGCGTGGCATTTCAGTTGCCCGTAAGCCGCAGGCCGAAGGCCGCGCTTCTCCCCGGCGCGGTGCAGACTTGTCGGTCGCATCGGGCTGGCTGGTGGTGCCGGTCGGGCGGTCGGCTTACCCCGGGCAGAAGCGCGGCCTTCGGCCTGCGGCTTACAGCAGTCAACTTATGGCTCTGCGCTTTGTCGGCTAACCTTGTTTGGCATGGCCCATGACGCACCGGAACCGGCAGAGCAGATCCCGCACGGGCACGAGCCGGTCCTGCTGGCCGAGACGCTCGACCTGCTGGCCGTGCCGGCCGGGGGCGTCGTCGTTGATTGCACCACCGGCCGAGGCGGGCATGCCGAGGCGCTGGCGAACGCCCTCGGGCCGGCCGGCACGCTCATCGGGCTGGACATGGACCCGCGCAACCTCGCCTACGCCCGGGACAGGCTGGCCGGGGTGCAGGCCAACGTGCGGCTGTTCCACGCGAACTTCGCCGAGCTCGACACCGTGCTGGACGAGGCCGGCGTGCCTGCCGTCGATGCCGTCCTGGCCGACCTGGGCGTCAGCACCAACCAGCTTTACGCCGCCGAGTACGGGCTGTCGTTCTCCGCGCCCGGCCCTTTGGACATGCGGCTGAACCCCGACGACCCGCGCACGGCCCTGGACCTGGTGAACAGGCTTGACGAGCGGGAGCTGGCGAATGTGCTTTACCAGTATGCCGACGAGCGGTTTTCCCGGCGTATCGCCCGGAAGGTTGTAGCCGAGCGATCGCGATCGCCAATGAAAAATACGAAGCAGCTTGCGGACCTGGTGCGGTCGGTGCTGCCTCCGGCCCGTCGTGGGGAGATTGACCCTGCGACGCGCACGTTCATGGCGCTGCGTATGGCCGTGAACCGCGAGCCGGAGAACCTCGAGCGGCTGCTGGAAGCCGCCCCGCGTCGCCTGAAACCGGGCGGGCGGCTGGCGGTGATCAGCTTCCACTCCGGCGAAGACCGCGCGGTGAAGCAGCGTTTCCGGCTGTTGGAGCAGGCCGGGTTTGACCTTCTGACGAAGAAACCCCTCTGCCCCGGCGAGCCGGAAGTCGCCGCAAACCCCAAGAGCAGGTCCGCCAAGCTGCGAGCGTTGTTGAAGCGTTCCGGCTGAGGCGTGCAGGTGGCAGGTGCCGCCGGCGCGACGCTCGGTCGAACGCGATGAGCCACTCGTTCCAGCTTTTGCACCCGGGCCTGCCATGAACCGTGAAACCAAGATCGGCCTTCTCGTCGGCCTCGCGTTTATCCTCGTGATCGGCATCCTCCTGTCGGACCACGTCACGCGGAGCACCCAGCCGCCCGAGGCGGCGCTGACCAACGTCACCAACGACGTGATGCGCGGCGTGAACACCCCGTCGCAGCCGGGCGGCCCGGCGATCATCACGCCGCCGGAACGCCCGCGCCAGCCTGTGCCTACCCGCGAAGACATCGACACCCTCGTCGTCGCCCGCAACCCGGACGCGTCGGTCATCCTCGAGCCCGAGCCGCTGGCCAACGCCGACGGCATCATCGAAACGCCCGCACCCGATTACCCGACCAACGGGCAGACGATGCTGGCCGCCAGCGACGACGCCTTCTCCGGCGGGCCCTTCCCCGGCAGCGCGTTCGACACGCGGAACGTCATCGAGTCGGGCGTTGAGGTCTCCCGGGTGATTCAAGCGAGCCTCGCCCAGACCGCGGCCCGCCTCGGCGAGGAGCTGGAGTACGTCGACCCCACGGGCCGACGCCTGCCCATCGAGCCGCGCCGCAATGGGCCGATCTCTCAGGGACCGGGCTCTCAGGGACCGATCTCTCAGGGGCCGATCGTGCTGGACTCGGCGGAGGGTCGCGGTCCCATCTTGGCGGACACCGCCCGCCCGACGAACCGCTCGCTGGGCGTCAGCGAGTACGTCGCCCAGCCCGGCGACAACCTCACGCGGATGGCCAAGAAGGTCTTCGGCGAGAGCACGCCCGAAACCCGCAACCTGCTCCGCAGCCTCAACCCGGACCTCGACGCCAACCCCAACCTGGTGGTGGTGGGGCGTGCTTACAAGGTGCCGGCCGACACCAGCCGACCCGAGGCCCGCCGGCCCCTCCGCGACACCCCGGCCGGGCAGGCGGCCGCAAGGCCCGCCGCCCTCGCGTACCGCAGCTACACCGTCGAGCCGGGGGACAGCCTCTGGATCATCGCACGGGATGAAGTCGGCGACGTCGGCGCGATCGACGCGATCAAGGAACTGAACCGCACCCAACTCGCCGGCGGCGAGACCATTCAGCCCGGCATGACGCTCAAGCTGCCCCGGTAACCCTCGCTCGAACGGCTCGGCCTGCCATGCTCAAGCTCCTCCTGTGCATCCTCGCGTTCCTGGCCACGGGCATCTGCCTGCTGCAGCTGCGGCAGCAGCGGATGGACCTGACCTACCGCAACACGCAGCTTCACCAGGAAATCAGCCAGAGCCAGGCGGCGTTGTGGCACCAGCAACTGCAGATCGCGGCGTTCACGGCACCCAACGCCATCGAGGCGAGCGTGGACGCCGCGAGCCTGAACATGGTCCCCCGGACGCGGGCCGCCCAGGCCGCCGCCGACGAGCGACGCACACCGACTACGCCGCGAAGATGAAACAAGGCAGACGCCAGTAAGCCGCAGGCCGCAGGCCGCGCTCCAGCCGGGGTGGAGCAACCCTGCAACCGCTTTGTTGCCCCGTCGAGGCACCTGTCCCCGGCGTGTCGCCCATTAGCAACCGCCGGCAATCCGAGCTACGCGAGTCGCTCCGGTAAGCCCGGATAAGCCCGCCAACCGACGTCCGCCGAGGGCCCGACGACGCAGCGCCAGAAGATCCCCGATAGTCTTGCGCTGGAAATGAGGGCCCCGTTCGGGCTAGTCTCTGTCTTTGGCCGTTCGCCGCCGACGCTCCGCCTGCACCACCTCATGCCCCCTGCATTCGTCGAATCCTGCATTGAAACCGTGAGCGAGTCGGCCAAGGCCGTCTATCGCCTGACGCGGAGCAAGCCCCGGGCGCGCAAGCTGGTCCGGCTGCTGGCGGGGAAGCGTAAGGTGCTCGTCACCACGCACATGCACCCGGACCCGGACGCGCTGGGCAGCGCGTTGTGCATGTCGCACCTCTTGAAGGTCTCGCTGCCGCAGGCGCAGGTGCATTTGTCGATCAAGGGGCAGGTTGGCGGTGGGGTGAACGCGGCGTTCACGAAGCTGACGAACCTGAACCTCGTGACGTGGGACGACCACGCCCTGCCGGAGTACGACGCCATCGTGCTGCTGGACGTGCAGCCGAACTTCGCCTACAGCCCGCTGCCACTGCGCGAGGACGGCACCCGGTGGGAAGCCACCGCCGTGATCGACCACCACCCCAGCCGCGGGCCCAGGCCCAAGGCACCGTTCGTGGACATCCGCACGGACGTCGGGGCGGCCAGCAGCATCGTGTTCGCCTACTTCATGGAGCTGGAGCTGGACATCCCGCCAGACCTGGGCGCGAGTTTGCTCTTTGCGATCGAGAGTGACCTTGCCGGGGCGGCCGGGGCGCCCGGCGGGCTGGACAATATGGCCCTCTCGAGCCTCACGCTCATCGCAGACGCCCGCAAGCTCTACCAGATGCGGTACGTGAACCTGCCGCGGAGCTACTTCACGACCTTCGCGGATGGGCTGGCCAACGCCGTGCAGTTCGGCAACGTGCTGGTGACGCACCTGGACGAGATCGACAGCCTGGAGAAGCCGGCCGTTCTGGCCGACTTCCTGCTCCGCTACGAGGAGACCGCCTGGGTGCTGGTGACCGCCCGCCGGGAGGACCGGCTGATCCTCTCGCTCCGCACGCAGAGCCGGCAGATGTCTGCCGGGCAGGTTATGCGGCGGCTGGTGCGGGGCATCGGCGTCGGCGGCGGGCACCGCACCAAGGCCGGCGGGTTCATCCAGCTCTCCGGGCGGAACGACCACGAGGTCGAACGCTACCGCAAGCGCCTGCGCGTGCGGCTGGTGCGGGCGGTGAAGGTGACGGAAAACGTCGGCCGACCGCTGGTCTCCGTGCCGACGGCCGAGGAGATCAAACAGCGCCGCAAGCCGCTGGCGCGTAAGCCGAAGAACCCGGCGTTGCGCCCGGTGCCGCCGATACCGCCGGTCCCGCTGTTGGACAACCGGAGCGATAATTCGCCTCAGCCCCAACCCCCCGCACACTCCGCCGCACTGGCACCGCCCGAGCCGGTAACGACACCCGCAACCCCGACGGACGTCATCCCGCCCGAAGACGAGCAGCCCTAGCAGGCGGCCCGAAGACGCACCCTTACTTAAGCCGCAGGCCGAAGGCCGCGCTGCTCTGGGGTGAACAAGCCCCCGAGCGACGGTTCGCAAAGTCGAAGCGCCAGTCCAATGCACAAGACGAAGCCGACCCCACCCGGCAGAAGCGCGGCCTTCGGCCTGTGGCTTACCGGGCCGTGGTGGACGTCGTCGCCGTCGCCTGGGCCATCGCCATCTCCGCCAGCGCGTCCGCGGCGAAGCGGACGTCCTGCGGCTGCAGGAAGGGGCCGAAGCTCAACCTCGCCGTGCCGCCGGCGTCGAACGTGCCGATCGCCCGGTGCACCAGCGGCGCGCAGTGCATGCCGCAACGCGTGAGGATGCCGTACTCCGCTTCGAGCCGGCGGCTGACCTCCGGCGGCGTCAGGCCGTCCACCGCGACACTGAAAACCCCCAGCCGGTTCTGCACGCCCTGCGGGCCGTAGTACCGCAGCCCGGGGCACTGCCCGACGGCCCCGATGAACGTCCGCACCAGCGCCAGCTGGTGCTCGTGCAGCAGGTCCACGCCCTTGGCCAGCACCCAGCGGAGGCCCTCCAGCAGCCCGGCCAGGCCGACGAGGTTGTGGCTGCCGGCCTCGTACTTGTCCGGCATGATGTCCGGATGCCGCGGCTCGTCCGACTGGCTGCCCGTCCCACCCTGGCGCAGCGGGCGGAGCCGCCTTTCCATCCCCGGGCGGAGGTACATGAACCCCGTGCCCAGCGGGCCCAGCAGGCTCTTGTGGCCCGGGGCGCACAGCACGTCCACGCAGTCCTCCTGCACGTTCAGCGGGATGTGCCCGACCGACTGGGCCGCATCCAGCACGAACGGCACGGCCAGCTCCCGGCAGATCCGCCCGACGGCCCGCGCATCCTGCACGGCACCCGTCACGTTGCTCGCGTGCGTCATCGCGACGAGGCGTGTGTCCCGGCGGATCGCACGGCGGACGTCCTGGGGGTCCAGCAGCCCGTCCGAACCGACCGGCACGTGGCTCAGCGACACCACGCCCGCGTCCGCCAGCGCCTGGCACGGGCGAAGGACGGAGTTGTGGTCCGTCGCGGTGCAGATGATGTGCCCGCCCCGGGCCGGGTCAATGAGGCCGTGGATCGCGGTGTTCAGGGCGTCAGTGGCGTTGAGGGTGAAGGCGACGTGCTGCTCCGACTCGCCGTGGAGCAGCAGGTTGATGAGCCGGCGGCACTCGGCGATGACGCGTCCGGCCTCGGCGGCCTCGGCGTAGGCGCCGCGCCCGGCGGAGGCGCCGATGTCGGTGGCGAACCGCATCATCGCCTCGGTGACCTGCCGCGGCTTGGGGAAGCTGGTGGCGGCGTTGTCCATGTAAAGCCGGCGCGGGGCCGCCCGGCCGCCGGCGGCAGGTGCGGCGGACAACGGGTTCGCGGGCAGGTCGTTGGCGTGCGTCACGGCCCCATCCTAGGGCAGCGGCCCGACGGCGCGAATCGTTCAGACGAGTTGAAAGCTTCCCACAAACCCCCGTTCCGCCAGGAGGTTCCGCCACGACGTCCGTCCATGACGTATCGTCCGGGGTCAATCAGTGGTTGCCGCAGCCTCTCAAGCCGATGTATCTTCTTAGTGCCCATGCGCCCGCTCATTGCCCTGACGCTCGACCACGTGAAGAACGGCTCGCTCTGCGTCAGCCCGCCGGCGTACAAGGACGCCGTCGCCGCGGCCGGGGGCGTGCCCGTCCTCCTGCCCTACACCGAGCAGCTCGACGAAATCCCACGGCTCGTGAGCCTGTTCGACGGCCTGCTGGCCACCGGCGGGGAGGACCCGGACCCCGCCCGCTGGGGCGAACCCCGCCACCCGCAGACCAACCCCGTTGACCCGGTGAAGGAAGCGTTCGACCTGGCCGTCATCGAAGCCTTCGAGCAGGCCGGCAAGCCGATTCTGGGCATCTGCCTCGGCATGCAGCTGATGAACATCAGCCGAGGCGGCACGCTGATCCAGTTCCTGCCGCACTACGACCGGCCGGACCATCTCGAGGCCATCGAACATCGCAAGCTCGATAAAGACGCGGAAGCTCCCCGGCACCAGGTGCACGTGAACTTCGGCGGCCGGCTGCACCAGCTGGTGAAGGGGGACTGCATATGGGTCAACTCGCTGCACAAGCAGGCGGTGGGGCGTCTGGGGCAGGGCCTGCACCTGGCGGCGGTGGCGGTGGACGGCGTGATAGAAGCCATCGACGACCCGAAGCGACCGTTCCACCTGGGCGTGCAGTGGCACCCGGAAAAACTCACGGCCGAGCCGGAGCACGCGGCGCTCTTCGAGGCCTTGGTGAACGCCGCCCGGCGGGGGTAACCCGGGGAGGGCGAGCTTTCACCCCTTCACCGCGCCGCTCGTCAGGCCGGCGACGAATTCCCGCTGCATCAGCATGAAGAGCACCGCCACCGGCAGCACGGCCAGCAGGGTGCCGGCGGCCAGCAGGCCCCACTCCTGCCCGTAGCCGGCCAGGCCAGCCCAGTTGTTCAGGCCCACCGGCAGCGTGTACCGCCGGGCGTCCGTCAGCACGACCTGCGGCCAGAGGAACGCGTTGTAGTTGAACACGAAGCTCAGGAGCGTGAACGCGGCAGTCAGCGGCCGAACGGCCGGGAGCGCGACGTCCCACCAGAGGCGCCATTCCGGGCAGCCGTCGATGCGTGCCGCGGCCAGCAGGTCTTCGGGCACGCCGGCGAATGCCTGCATGAACAACAGCACGCCGAACACACTGGCCGCCTGCGGGATGAAGATCGCCCAGTAGCTCCCGGCGAGGTTCAGGTACACGACCAGCTCGAACGCCGCCGGCAGCAACGCCGCACCCGGCAAGAGCAGCGTGCCGAGCATCAATAGCAGAACCGATCGACGCCCCGCGAACCGGTACCGCGCCAGCGCGAAGCCCGCCAGGCTCGACAGCAGCACCCCGGCCACCGTCGACGCGGACGCGAGGAACAAACTCGCCATGAGCCACCCGACGAACGGCGTTTCCGCCAAAAGACGCTGAAAATGCACGAAAGAAACCCCTGCCGGCAACAGCCCCGGCGACTGGGCCGACGCCGAAACCGCCACGCCCGCCAGCCAGACCAGTGGTGCGACGAACAGGCCCGCACACAGCACGGCGAAGCCGAACCACCCCCACGCCGCAAGGCTTCGTGCGGCACGAGCGTTCACGCCGCCTCCCGCGTGAGCCGTGCCGCGGGCAGCACGGCCACCAGGCCGACGAGCAGCGTCAGTGCCCACCCCACGGCCGCGGCCATGCCCAGGTCGCCCACTTCAAACCCGTGGTGCACCAGGTACATGACGACCGTAAGCCCCCGGTACCCCGGCCCCGGCCCCTGCAAGAGCACGAACGGCAACTCGAAAAGCTGCAGCGAGAAGAGCCCGCCGACGACGAGCAGGAAGACCGCCACCGAACGAAGCTGCACAAGCGTGACGTGCCATGTGATTCGCCACGGCCCGGCGCCGTCCACCGCGGCGGCGTCGAGCAGTGCCGGGTCCACCTGCTGCAGTCCGGCCAGAAAGTAGACCATGCCGTACCCCGCGTTAAGCCAGACGGCACACAGCAGCACGGCCGGCATGACCAGGTTCGGGCGGTTCAGCAAGTCAGTAAGAAGCCCCGAAAGCAGCATGGAAAACAGCACCGCCGTGAAGACCCCGCCGACGAGGAACGTGCCGAAGAAGCAGAGCCGCAACAGCCCCACGCACGGCATGCCGCGACGGTTCAGCAGCAACGCCAGCCCGAAGGAGACCGGCAACTGCACCGCCACGTAGACCAGCCCGAAGCCGACGGTGTTGGCCAGCGCAAGCCAGAAGAGTGCGTCGGCGGCGAGGAAGGTGAAGTTATCAAACCCCACGAACCGCACGACGCCCGGCCCGGCCGTCTGGTGGAAGGCGAGCCAGACGCTCCGCGCCAGCGGGTAGGCGAGCGTGATGCAGAACAGCACGCCGAACGGCGCGAGGAAGAGCCACGGGACCGAGCGTGCCTTCACGGCGAGCCCTCGTCAAAGGCGGTCCGGGCGGCGCGGCGTTCCACGCGTTTTTGGGCGGAAATCAGCCATTTGGCCACTTTCGGGCGGAGTTGCGCCGGGTCGTGGCCGGCGTCGAGGTAGGCGGCGGCGCGGTTCAGCACGTGGGCGACCTCGGCGGCGGCGGCGGGGGAGTGGACGGAGACGGCCCGCTCCGGCACCTGCCGGGCGAGGCGGCGCATGGTGCCGGCGGCGTCTTCTCCCCAGTAGGCCGCGTCCATGGTGAAGGCTTCGGACGCCTCTTTCGTCGGCGGCAGCACGAGTGTGTGCCGGCGCCGCGCCGCCAGGCCCGGATCACTCGCCAGCAGGTGCACGAGAAGTTCGAACGCGGCGTCCGGGTCTCGGGCGTCGGCGGGTATGGCCATGCCGATGCCGCCCCACGTGCTCGTGGGCGCATCGCCGGCTTCGAAGATTGGCAACGGGCGGAGTGCGACCTTCCCGGCAAGCTCCGGCGCGCCACGGGCCAGGTAAGCCAGCCGCCAGTCCGGCAAGAGGCAGGCGGCGACGGTGCCGTCTGCTAGTTTCGCAACCCATGCGGACGCGGGGGACGGCGTCTCCGCGGCCACGTCCCCCGGGCCGCCGAGCAGCGGGGCCAGCCGGCAGAGGGTGTCCAGCGTCACGGGATGGTCGATCTGCACTCGGCCGTCGGCGGTCACAAGGTTGTGGCCGCGTTGCAGCAGGAGGGTCACGACATGGTCCGCGGCGTTTCGGTTGAGTTCAATGGCGTCGGAAGGCATGTTGCGCTGCCGGCGGAAGTCGCGGTAGGCCCTCAGGGCGGCGTGGAGTTCCTCCCACGTCGCCGGGGCGGCCAGGTCAATGCCCGCCTGCTCGAACAGGTCCAGGCGGTAGGCGAGCGCGACGGGGTGCAGGTCCCACGGCACGGCGTACAAGTGCCCGGCGTGTGTCCACGCCCCGAGGCGGGCGGCGGGTATCGCATCCAGCAGGCCGGCGGCGGCGAGGCGGTGCTCCAGCGGCAGCAGGCCCACGGCCTGCGGCGGGCCGCGGAGGAACCGGGCGGCGGCGTTGACCTCGAGCTGCACCAGGTCCGGCAGGGCCTCCGGCGGGGCGTCGGCCATCAGGAGGGTCATCAGCCGGGTCTCCAGCGCGCGGGCCTGCACCAGGTGCACACTGCCGCGCGGCAGGATCTCGGCGAAGGTGGCGGCGTGGGTCGGGGCGAACGTCCAGAGCGTCAACGGCCGGTCGCCGGCAACGAGGGCGTCAGCTCCAGGGGCGTCAGCTCCAAGGGCCCCCGCCCCGACCCCGGCCCCCGCCCCGACCCCGGCCGCGGTTCCGGTTCCGGTTCCGGTTCCGGTTTCGGGTCGGGCGGGGGAAGGGGGAAAGGCGAGAAACGCGCCGGTGAGGACGGCCACGATCAGCAGGGCGGCGAAGGGCTTGCCGGGCGGGAAGGACACGTGGGCCGCATGATGGCCGGGCGGGTGTCGTGTCGCAACGGCGTGTTTCCTTCGCGGGTTACGGGTCGTAGCATGCGGTTATGGCTTCGGGCGACGATCAGGCGGGCGGCAAGGTGCTGGCGAACGTGCCTCGTGCGCTGTCACGAACGGCCACGCAGGCCGAGGGGCGGCGTCAGGCCATGCCGTACGAGCCGGCTTGCGCGGTCTTCCGGCAGTACCTGCACGGGCAGAAGCTCAAGTTCACGCCGGAGCGGGCGATGATCCTGGACGCGGTGCTGCACCAGGAAGGGCTCTTCGAGGCCGAAGGGCTGACCGACGGGCTGAAGAAGCGGGGTTTCCGGGTCAGCCGTGCGACAGTTTATCGGACGCTGAACCACCTTCAGGACGCCGGGCTGGTGCGACAAGTCTTCTTCGACAACAAGCAGGGGTACTTCGAGGCGGTGGTGGGGCAGGAGCGGCACGACTACCTGGTGTGCGTGGAGACGGGGCGTGTGGTGTCGTTCAACAGCGAGCGGCTGCGAAAACTGCGGGACGAGATCGCGAGGGAGAACGGCTTTGAGCCGCTGGGACACAGTTTTCAGGTATTCGGGCTGAGTCCGGAGGCTGGCAGCCGGAGCTGAGGCGGTTCAGGGGCTGGCGTTTGGCTTGTGTTGGGCTGGCGTGAGGCTGTTGCGGGGTTGGCAGGCTGGTGCCTTGGCGGAAGGGGTGTTACGCACTGATTGCGGGGTGGACGGCTGTACCGTCTTTGCGTAAGTTTGGGGAGTTCAGCAAAGTGCGGCGAAAGTCAGGAAGGCCAAAACGCCGATCCTGAGCTTACGGTGCCAAAAGTTGTGACTGGCCCAGAGTAGTTCGCCTGATGAGGGAAACATCATGCCGTTCGGGGAAGTAAGCGCCGTGCCAGACGGCGTGCAGTTTCTGTATCCTGTTGCTAAAGCAGCGTCTTCGTCGATTATGGACGGTGTTCCATGGGATCCCGCTCTGTCGGCTGCGCGGGATGATGCCGTGCCGCAACAGGCAGGGCGTTGCCTCGGGCCCTGCGTGTTGTTTTCGGGCAACGTGAAAATGTTCCGAACAACGCATGAACCTGCCGCGGAGGCTTGCGTATGGATAGGTGTCGGGGACGCGTCGACGGATTCGATCAAGAATATTTCTGGCATTACCAGAGCATGTCGAATGCGGAGTGGTACCGCCCTTGCAAGAATTCGGCAGGAAGAGATGTCAATGGATGCCGGTCGACACACGGTCATTGCGTGTGAGCCGGCCGTCAACAGAAAGAGTGCCGCAGGCGCAACCGCTGGAGCGGTCCGTGATAAGCGCTGCGAAATAAACGGTTTCCAACAGGAGTCGGCAGAAGTGCTCAAGTCGACCGAACATACAACGGGCGTTGCAGAAGTCCTTCGAGAGGTCAAACAGGACCTCCAGGCGAGCGACGCAGTTCTCATCACCACGTTGCCACGCGGCGGCCTGCAGATCCTCCGGACGACGGAGCTCGATGAAGGCCTCGTACGGCTCTACAACCGCGATTTTCATGCGATGGATCGCACCAGCTGGGCGGCACTGGCCGCCGGCGAGCCCCGTCGGCTCGACAACAGCTCCGACCTGGACAGCCGCTTCCGCGACGGCTTCCTGCGCCTGGCCAGCTACGAGTTCGAGGCCGCCGTACCTGTGGAAGATGTGCTCATCGCAGGCTACCCGGGCCTATTGACGGTCTTCCGCAACGGACAGCAGGCGGACTTTTCTCAGGAGGACCTGGAGAAGCTGCGTGACATGGGCCGCCGCCTCGAAGACGCCGCCCGCCATGAACGCGACGCCCGGATCGAGTACGAGGCCGCCGAGTATCCCCTGAAGCACCAGCCGAGGCTCCGGCAGTTCATTTTTGACCGGAACGGCAACGAACTGGGCCAGTCCGACGCGGTAGATGCCGCCCAGCGCGCCCTCCGCGAGAACATCAAGCAGGCCGCCGTGGATTACCTCGAGCATCACGGCGACACCGCAACCACGCCCGGCGACCACCAGCCCGTTTTGGGCGACCGCATGCTCCTGCCGGACGAGCACGGCGACCAGTGGTTCCTGCGCGCAGTCGCCTACAAGAAGTACCCCGCCCTCACCGACGGCCCGCTCGTTTTCATGAGCATTCAGCCCGAATGTGAGCAGTGGGGGGCCCTCCGCCCCGACGACTTCGAGGCAGACGGCGAGGTCTCCCGCCTGGTGCCGGCCCTGAACTTCATGGCCGACCACTACAAGGAAGGCCCCAGCCTCAACGAAATCGCCGGGACTGTGGATTTGAGCCCGTTCCACTTCCACCGCCGGTTTACGGAGCTACTGGGCATCACGCCGAAGCACATGCTCTTCGACTGCCAGATCAGCGAGGCCAAGCGGCAGCTCGTGGAGCCCGGGCGGGAACTGGCCGACATCGCCAGTGACTGCGGCTTTGCCCACCAGAGCCACTTTACCAGCCGGTTCAAACAGGCGACGGGGCTTACGCCCACGCGCTGGCGGCGGCTGGCTTTGGAGCAGGCGTCCAAGTCGTAAAAGCTTGTCAGTAAACAACTTGCGGCCGGGCCATCGCGGCCCGGCCGCTTTCGTTGCCGAGCGGGCGTACCATACTGCTGCCATGACCCAGCCCGCCACCACCACCGTCCGCCGCCTGGCGACGGTCAGCTACCTCAACGCCAAACCCCTCACCTGGGGCCTTGAATCGACGCCGGGCGTTCAGCTCGTCGGCGACGTGCCCGCGAAGCTCATCGACCGCCTGGCCGACGGCCGGGCCGAGGTCGCCCTGCTCCCCACCATCGACTACCAACGCCTCGAAGGCCTGCGCATCATCCCCGCGGGCGGCATCGGGTGCGACGGCGAAACCCTGACCGTCCGGCTGTTCAGCCATAAACCCCTGTCAGCAACAGAGTTACTGGTCTGCGACCCGGACAGCCACACGTCCGTCGCCCTGGCCAGGATCGTGCTTGCCAAGCAGTACAACGTTCGGCCGAGGGTGGTTTCCTTGGCAGAGGGGCAAGGCCTGCCGGGCGAAACCCGCCTGCTCATCGGCGACAAGGTCGTCTGCGAGGAGCCCCTGGGCTTCCAACACCAGATCGACCTGGGCCTGGCCTGGAAGGAACTCACCGGCCTGCCGTTCGTCTTCGCCGTCTGGACTGCAACCGAATCCGCCGACGTCACCGGCCTCCACGACATGCTGCAAGCCTCGAAAGAACAAGGACTTACGCACGTCGACGCCATCGTCAGCAAGTACGCCGTTCCACGCGGCTGGCCTGCGGGCATCGCCTGGCAGTACCTCACCGGCTACCTCAAATACGACATCGGCCCCCGGCAACTCGAGGCCATCCGCCTTTTCCACCAACTCGCCGGCGAACACGCCCTCCTGAACAACCCCGTTCGCCCACTTTCACTCGCGGAGTGACCTGTCCGTCCAGGCACAACTGTCGCGTCCGTCGGCCAACCGTCGTCAACTTGCCGCCGATGATCCTTGCCGGGCACCCGCCGGGCCTGTTCCGCAGCACCCGCCATTCACGCGGCCGTTGTCCAGCCGGTGCCCAGCTCTGTCCAACAAAGTTCACCGAATGCGCCCCGTTTCCACGCCCATGTCCACGCCATGCGCAGCCCATGTGCAGACAAGTCCACCCGGCAGGCCAGCGCGTCCACACCCCCTCGGCTGGGCCGCCGAACACGCCAAGTTCATAACCAAAATCAATGTCTTTGCCCCCTTCAGCGCGCTCCATCAGCCACCGCCGCCGCCTCTTGCCGACCCCTACCCTGACCCCGACCCCCGACCCCCGACCCCCGCGCCGTTCGCGCCAGCTCGTCGCGTGACGTCCGCAGGTCCCACGCGCCTCCGGCACACGCGCGGGGTGAACAGGTGGCCGGTTCAGAGGCTGCTTACGTTCGAGGTCAACTCGCACGACGGCGAAGAACCCCACAGGTGTACACTGCTCGACCCAGCCAGATGCCTCTTGCCTCGCACCTCCGGGGTGAAGAGAAACGTTCAAATTCTCTCTACCGGTAGACACGCGGTGCGGACCGGTACGGCCCGGGGTGGCGGTAGTCGTCTTCGAAGCGGTCGTGGTTGTAGCGGTCGTGGTTGTAGCGGGGGTGGTGGCGGGGTTGGGGGTGATAGGCGTCGTAGCGGGCGTCGTGGCGTTGGTATTGGCGGGCTTCGGCTTTGTCCTGTTCGTTGCCGATGATGTACCCGCCGGCCGCCCCGACGCCGGCACCGATGAGCGCCCCGGCCTCGCCGCGGCCGCCGCCGTTGGCATTGTTGCCGATGATGGCCCCGCCCAGCGCCCCGAGCCCCGCGCCGACGGCGGCACCGGTCTGGGCGTTGTTCGCACACCCGCCGACGAGCAACAGCCCGGCCAAGCCCGCGATCGAAAGTAAGCGACTGATCATGTCCGTCTCCTTGGTTCGTAACCCAACCCGCCGGACACGTACCGGCGAGGCAGGTGAGCGGTCGGCGGTTTTTCCCGGGGTGCAGGCGGCCTGCCGCGCCCGGTCTGTGAGCTCAAGACACGTAAAGGCCGCAGAGTAGTGAAGACGCCAGAGGGCATCAGGCCGGGAACACCGCGTTCGCGGGTGCTTCTCGGCTGAAACCTCTCTGAGCTCTCCCAACTCTGCGGCCTTGGTGGGGGTTTTCACGCCCGTTTCGAGACGGTCAAAAGCCTGCTTGCCGGCCTTAGCTCACGGCGATTCGGCGGGGCTTCACTTCTTCCCGCTTGGCGATTTCGATGTGCAGCATGCCGTTCTCGTACTTGGCCTGCACCTGGTTGTCGTCGACGGAGTTGGGCAGGCTGAAGCTTCGGCCGAAGCGGCGGAAGCGGCGTTCGCGCAGGAGGTACTGGCGTGCATCGTCGCGGAGCTGTTCGGGCTGCTGGGCATGCTCTGCGGTGATGGTGAGCATCTGGTTCTCGACGGTGACGTCGATTTCGTCCCGGTTGAAGCCGGGCAGCTCGGCGTCGACGATGAGGGCGGTGGCCGTCTCGCGGATGTCGACCGGGAAGCCGGCCGAGGGGGAGCCGCCGTCGCCTCGGGCCTCGCCGAGGAATCGGCCGAACATGTCGTCCATCTCGCGGCGGAGCAGGTCGGCCGGCTCGAGGATCGAACGCGTGAGTCTTGCTGGAAGTGCCATTGGGTTAATCTCCTTTTCGTTTCCACAGGTGCTGGCCGGTCGATCGACAGGCCTCGGTGTCCCTAGAACAACAGGCATGCCAGAATCAGCGTGGGTTGTAAGCGCATGAAATTGAACGACTTGCGCCTGTTTCGGCCCGGCGGGGTGTTCGTCCCTCCGCTGCAACTTTGACAGGGTTTGCCAGCATGGCAGAAGGTAATTCGCCGCCGACGAAGCTCCTGGTCCTGCCCGGGCCGACCGCCTCGGGCAAGAGCGCGCTGGCCCTGGAACTGGCCCGGCGGCTCGGCGGCGAGATCCTCTCCGTCGACTCCATGCAGGTCTACCGGGGCATGAACGTCGGCACCGCCAAGCCCACCGACGCCGAGCGGCGGCAGGTGGTACACCACGGCATCGACCTGTGCCCGCCGACCGACGATTTCACGGTCGCGAGGTTCGTGAGCCACGCGCAGGAGGTGATCGCCGACGCAGGCCGGCGGAGTGTGTGGCTCGTCGCCGCCGGCGGCACGCCGTTGTATTTCAAGGCGCTGTTCGAGGGGCTGTTCGAGGGCCCGGCACAGGACCCGGCGCTTCGTGAGCGGCTCACGGCACAAGGCGGCGAGGCGCTGCACCGCCGGCTGAGCGACGTCGACCCCGCGGCCGCGGCCCGCCTGCACGCCAACGACCTCAAACGCCTCGTCCGCGCCCTGGAGGTGTACGAGTTGACCGGCAAGCCCATCAGCGCGCACCAGCAGGAGTGGGGCGGTGCCCCGCGGTACGCCGCACAATGGTTCGGGCTGGCCTGGGAGCGGGAGCAGCTCAACCGGCGGATCAACGCACGGTGCCGGCAGATGATCGAGGCGGGGTGGGTCCAGGAGGTGCGGGGGCTGCTGGCGGCGTACGGCGAGTTGGGGCGGTCGGCACAGCAGGCGGCCGGGTATGCCGCACTGGCCCGGCACGTGAAGGGCCAGCTCCCACTGGACGACGCCGTGGAGCAGACGAAGATCGACACCCGCCAGCTGGCCCGCCGGCAGATCAAGTGGTTCCGCCGGTTCGGGCAGGTGACGTGGCTCCCCGGCGACGCGGCCGTGACGGACAACGCCGACCGCATCATGCAGGCGGTGCAAGCCGGCTGAGGCGTATAACGAGCTGCTTCGATGTAGGCTTGGCGACACCCGCCCGCCGCGACTATGCTGCCGGGCCCTTGAAACCCACGGAGACGAGTATGGATATCGCGGTGATGCCCGGCGACGGTGTAGGAACGGAAGTCGTGACGCAGGGCGTGCGCGTCCTCGATGCCGCCTGCGAACGCTTCGGCCTGAAGTACAAACGCACCGACTACCCCTTCGGCGGCGAACACTACCTCAAGACGAAAGAGACGCTGCCCGATGCCGCCCTCAAAGAGCTGGGCCAGCATGATGCGATCCTGTTCGGTGCCGTCGGCGTCGACCCCAAGGGCACCGAGCAGATCCCCTCGGGCATGCTGGAGACTGAGATCCTCCTGCGGATGCGGTTCGAGCTGGACCAGTACATCAATCTCAGGCCGGTGAAGCTGCTGCCCGGCGTCACCACGCCGCTGGCCGGCGTGCAGCCGGACGACATCAACATGGTCATCGTGCGGGAAAACACCGAAGGCCTTTACTGCGGCAACGGCGGCTTCCTCTACAAGGGGACCGACCACGAGGTGGCCAACCAGATCGAAGTCACCACGCGGCACGGCGTGGAGCGGGCGATTCGCTATGCCTTCGAGTACGCCCAGCGCGTCGGGCGGGAGCGCGTGACGCTCGTGGCCAAGACCAACGTACTGCGCTACGCCCACGACCTGTGGGCCCGGACCTTCGCCGAGGTGGCCAAGGAGTTCCCCGGCATCGACACGAACTACCACCACGTGGACGCCTGCACGATGTACATGGTCACCCGCCCGGGGATGTACGACGTGATCGTCACGACGAACATGTTCGGCGACATCATCACGGACCTCGGTGCGGCGATTCAGGGCGGCATGGGCATGGCCGCCAGCGGCAACATCAACCCGACGCGCAAGCGGGCCAGCATGTTCGAGCCGGTACACGGCAGCGCGCCGGACATCGCCGGGCAGCATAAGGCCAACCCCGTCGCCGCGGTGATGAGCGTGGGCATGATGCTCCGCTTCCTGGGCCACGACGAGGCCGCCGCCGCCGTGCAGCAGGCCGTGGAAGCCGTGATGCTCGACCCGGGCAACCACGCCCGCGACCTGGGCGGCACGGCCGACACGCAGCAGGTGGGTGACGCGATAGTGGCCGCGGTGAAGAGCCGGTAAGCTAAACGTCTGATGGCAGGGCTTCAGCAATTCCGGTCGGTGATCGAGGCCTTCAACGAAGCGAAGGTGCGGTACGTGATCGTCGGCGGTCTCGCGTCGATCGCCCACGGGTACGTGCGGACGACGACCGACGTCGACATGGTCCTGGAACTGGTTCCCGACAACTTGCAGACCGCCCTTGGCGTTCTGGCTTCGCTGGGTTACAGCCCGCGGGCTCCCGTCAACGCGGCGGGCTTCGCCGACGAGCAGACCCGCCGTGACTGGGTGGAGCAGAAGGGGATGGTCGTCTTCACCATGGTTTCGGGAGAGTTGATGTACCCGGAGGTGGACCTCTTCCCGGTCTACCCGCTGCCATGGCCGAGGTTGCAGCAGAACGCAGTCAAGGCGACCGTCGCGGGCATTGATGCGCCCGTCTGCGGCCTGGACGACCTGATCGAACTCAAGCAAAGCGCCGGCCGGCCGCGTGACCTGGTCGACCTCGAGTATCTCCAGGCCTTGAAGGAGGAACGCGATGCCGCCCGAGGATGAGCCGTTCCCCGACTTCGACCAGACGAGTATCGAGCAGGTGCTGCGGCTTGCGCGAAGGACCACGCCGGGCGAGCGGATCGCCATGGCCGCGGCCATGTTCGAGGCCATGCCCCCCGAGGCCATCCGCACCACCAGGCGGCTCAAGCGGCAGATCGAGGACGCGCGACACGCTGCCACAGCCGCCAAACGTGAACCGCCGGCCACCCCGGGCTAAGATTGGGCATCATGGCAAGCGAACACACCCCAGCGAAACCGGCCGTCGAACAGGTCGTCATCATCGGTTCCGGCCCTGCGGCCTGGACGGCCGCGATCTACGCCGCCCGCGCCCGGCTCGACCCGGTCGTCTTCGAAGGCGCGCTCACCGAAGAGAACCGCATCAAGGGCACCTTGCCCATGGGCCAGCTCAACCTGACCACGGACGTGGAGAACTTCCCCGGCTTCCCCGACGGCGTCATGGGCCCGGACCTCATGAGCAAGATGCGCGACCAGGCCGAACGCTTCGGCACTCGCATCATCACCGCCGACGTCGTCAAGACCGACCTTTCGGACAACCCGTTCGAAGTCGAGGATTCCGACGGCAACCGCCTCCGCACCCGAGCGCTCATCGTCGCCACCGGGGCCAGCGCCAAGTGGCTCGGCATCAAAAGCGAACAGACGTTCCAGAACATGGGCGTCAGCAGTTGCGCCGTCTGCGACGGGGCGCTGCCACGCTTCCGCGACCGGCCGTTGGTCGTCGTCGGCGGCGGCGACTCGGCGTGCGAGGAGGCGATGTACCTCTCGAAGTTCGCCAGCACCGTCTACCTGGTGCACCGGCGCGACGAGCTGCGGGCCTCCAAGATCATGGCGGAGCGGACGCTGGGGAACCCGAAGATCACGCCGGTCTGGAACAGCCACGTGATCGAGGTGCTCGGCAACGAGAAAGAGGGCGTCACCGGCGTACGGGTCGAGGACCGCATCACCGGGGAGAAGCAGGAGCTGGATGCGGCGGGCATGTTTGTGGCCATCGGCCACACGCCCAACACCGCCTTCCTGAAAGACCAACTCGACACGACCGAGGCGGGCTTCATCCAGCTCCAGGACGGCTTCCGGACGTTCACGAGCGTCGAGGGCGTCTTCGTTGCCGGCGACGTGGCCGACGCGACGTACAAGCAGGCCGTGACCGCCGCCGGGATGGGCTGCAAGGCGGCGTTGGACGCCGAGCGATTCCTGACGGAGAAGGGGGACGCGGTGATCGAGGCTCACTGGGCGAACACGCCGCATGCCGCGACGGTGGGCGTGAACGGGGAAGAGCCCGACGTGGGAAAGTAGCCCCGCCGGCACCCGGGCCGCGGTTCACCTTCCGCCCGAGGCACCGGCTGGAGCACAAGCGGGAGTTTGACGCCGTCTTCGCTGCGAAACACAAGGCGTCCAAGGGGTTTCTAACGCTGTTCGGCCTGCCCAATGGCCTGGGCCACCCGCGGCTGGGCCTGTCGGTGGGCCGGCGGGTGGGCAACGCCGTACGCCGCCACCGCGTGAAGCGACTGGTGCGCGAAGCCTTCCGCCACCTGCGTCACGACCTGCCGGCGATGGACTTCGTCGTCGTCGTCCGCCCGCACGACGACGAGCCGGCCGGGACATACCGCGACCTGCTGGCCAAGCTCGCCGGTCGGCTGCAGTGACGTTTCAGGACGGCGAAGCTCCCATTTCGACGGGCCGGGGTTTTTGCCTTCACGACAACCGCCGGCGTGCGCCGAACCCTCGGGCGTGGTTCTACCGCTCCACGCGGTCGCGGAGTACCTGGGCGAGTTTGGCTTCGAGGGCTTCGTCTCGGCCAACGGCGTACCAGTACCAGGCGGGGATGAACTCGCCGCGGTCTTCCTCAATGCTGCCGCGGGCGCGGTTGCGGGAGAAGGCCCCGCCGTAGAAGACGGGGGTGGTGAGGCGGTTTTCGCGCCGGGCGTAGCGTTCGACCAGCACCTTCGGCCGGGCGACGAACGCGCCGTTCTCCTGGCTGATGTCCCACCGCACCGTCCGGCGGTAGGTGGCGGTGCTGGCAAGCTGGGTGTCGGCAAGGGAGCGGTTGTCCGGCCGCCAGAACTCCCAGGCCTGGGCCGCCACCAGCGGCTCGGACGTGATCACGCCGCGGCGGTAATCGACCAAATCCGGTGAGAAGAGGAACTGCCGCAGCACCCGCTCGGCACCCTCGGCCAGTGGCGTGAAGTCCTGTGCGGTCACGGCGTACTCGGCGGGCTGCTGCCACCAGTGGGCGGCCTGGGCCAACTCCGCCGGGGCGGTGGTCGGGCGGCCGGTGTCGATCAGGTGGGCCTCGGGCAAACCCGGCAGCGCCGGCGGGCGCACGCCGCAGCCGGCCGGCAGGAGCAACCCGGCCAGCGCGAGCCCGGCGTACACGCAGACGGTGCAGGCCGATCGGGCGAAGCTCTTGTTGTGCGGCGTTCCGTCGGGCGTCATGCCTTGGCCTTGTTCTTCTTCCGTTCGTTCAGTTTGACGGCCTCTTCAAGGCCCATCAGGTCTTCGACCTGCCCGACGGTATGGATGACGATGCCGTTCATCGTGCCGGGCATCCCCATGCTGCTGCCGGCGACGACGATGATGCGTTCACCCGTGGCGACCAGGCCGTCTTTGATAAGCCGTTGATCGACGCGTTGGACCAGGTCCAGGAAGTCGCGTGGCGGCGCCATGTTGACCGGCTGCAGGCCGTAGTGGAGCTTGAGTTTCCGCAGCACGCTGTCGTTGGTCGAGAGGGTGACGACGGGCACGGGAAAGCGTTGCTTGCTGAAGATTCGGGCGGTTTCGCCGGTCTGGCTGTAGACGACGACGAGCTTGCAGCGGAGGTCGTCGGCGATCTGCCGCACGCCCCGGGCGATGGCACCCGACAGCGGGTAGTTTGCCAGGTCCAGAATCGCGTGCCCCTGGCGTTCGACGTCGACGGGGTTGTTGATGAGGTAGTCCTCAGTCACCTGCGCGATGTGGCCCATCATGTGAACGCAGCCGACGGGGAACTTGCCGACGCTGGTTTCGCCCGAGAGCATCACGGCGTCGGTGCCGTCGTAGATGGCGTTGGCCACGTCCGAGACTTCGGCGCGGGTCGGGCTGGCGGACTCGACCATGCTCTGAAGCATCTGCGTCGCGACGATGACGGGCTTGCCGCTGGCCCGGCACCGGCGGATCAGGTCCTTCTGGATGATGGGCACCTTGGCCACGTCCATCTCCACGCCCAGGTCGCCGCGGGCGATCATCAAACCGTCGGCCACGGCGATGATGTTCTCGATGTCCGCCAGCGCCTCGGCTTTTTCGATCTTGGCGATGAGGTGGATGTCCGAGTCGCAGTTGGTCAGGTGGTTCTTGAGCTGCTGCAAATCCGCGGCGTTGCGGACGAAGGAGAGGGCCAGGAAGTCCAGCTGGTTGTTCATGGCCCAGTTGGCGGCCTCCCAGTCGAACTCGGTGATGCTCGGCAGGTTGATGCGGGTGTCGGGCAGGTTGATGCCCTTGCGGCTCTTGAGCACGCCGCCGACTTTGCACTGGCAGATGATGGAATCGGGCGTTTTCCCGGTGCAGAAGAAGCGCAGCAGCCCGTCCTCGATGAGCAGCCGGTCGCCGACGTTCACGTCGTAAACGAGGCGCGGGTAGTTGGTGCTGACGCGGTTGCCGGCACCGAGGATTTCGTCGCGCTGGATGATGAGTTCGTCGCCGGGCACGACGGCCAGGCCGTGGTCTGCGGTGGTTTCGTCGATCTGCCCGAGGCGGATCTTCGGGCCGGACAGGTCGCCCAGTACGGCGACGTGCTTCTGGCACTTGGCCGAGGCCTCGCGAATGCGCGAGAGCATCTGCCCGTGGCCCTCGAGGGTGCCGTGGGAGAAGTTGAGTCGGCAGACGTCCACGCCGGCGACGAAGAGCTGGCAAAGCGTGTCCACGTCAGCGACGGCCGGGCCCATGGTGGCGAGAATC
Organism: Phycisphaerae bacterium; assembly: GCA_050329715.1. GTDB lineage: Bacteria > Planctomycetota > Phycisphaerae > Tepidisphaerales > Tepidisphaeraceae > DAIOTR01. The sequence continues at coordinate 11,687 of JBHJOM010000033.1, read as the reverse complement.
TTGGAGCGAATCATACGCGGGTGAATGTCGCGGTTTTCGGCGTGGGTAGCAAGGTGGTCAGTAACAGGGTGCAGTAGCAGGGTGCAGGGAAGGCAGCAGGGAGCAGGCAGCCGGCAACAGGCTTTCGCCGGGAGGCGCTCTGCCCCTCGATCCCAAACCCTTCGTGCCTCCGTGCCCTCGTGCCTCCGTGCCTTCCCCCAAAAAAAGCATCCCGCGGGTCGAGACCCGCGGGATGCTGGAGGAGGAGGAGGATGCAGAACCGTCTTGATGTCGTATTCGGGTCCAAAGCCCTCTGCGAGCTGGCCGGCCTTCGTTGTTCTGGCCGCTTTCGCTTGCTGCTTTCGACGAGGGGCAACCTATGCCCGTGTGCGGATCGGGTCAAGAGTAATTTAAGAAAAAATTAAGGCCGGGTCACGAATCGGCCGCCGCGGCCTGCCGCCACCGCCCACCCGCCTGCCGCAACCGCCCACCCGCCGCCGCCGAACCACGACGCCCGCCCGTCGATCGCCTATCCTTCCTCACGGCACGCGGCCTGTGCCCGTGCCTGCTCCTATGCCCGGTTCCATGCCTCACAACACCACTTACGATCTCGCATTCAACGTGCCGTTCGTCCACCGCGTCCGCTTCACCGACGACGTCCTCGGGCCGGACGCCGACGTGCTGCTAAGCCTGCTCCCGGCCGACGACTTCCACCCCGACACCGGCCCCTGCCGCGTGCTGGCCTGCGTCGAGGCCGCCGTCGACGCCTCGGCCGGCACCGCAGACCGCCTGCGTGCCTTGGCCGCGGCCAACCCCTCGCGGCTCGAACTCCTCGGCCCGGAGGTCCTTGAAGGGGGCGAGGCGCTCAAGAACGAGCCGCGCCGGCTCCTGCCGCTGCTGGAGCGCGTGCTGGCGTGCGGGATCGACCGCCAGAGCGTCGTGCTGGCCGTCGGCGGCGGGGCGTTCCTCGACGCCGTCGGCTTCGCCGCGGCGCTGGCACACCGGGGCGTGCGGCTGATCCGCCTGCCGACCACCACGATGGGCCAGGCCGACTCCGGCGTAGGCGTGAAGAACGCGATCAACTTCTTCGGGTGTAAAAACTGGCTCGGCACCTTCGCCGTGCCTCACGCCGTGGTGAACGATGCGGCCCTGCTGCAGACCCTGCCGGCCCGGGACTTTCGCGCCGGCTTCTCCGAGGCGGTGAAGGTCGCGCTGCTCAAGGACGCGAGGTTTTTCCAGACGCTGGAACGCACCGCCTCGCAGATCGCCCGCCGCGACCCGGCCGCCTCGGCCGCGGCGCTACGCGGCTCGGCCCACTGGCATCTCATGCACATCACCGGCGGCGGCGACCCGTTCGAGACCCGCCAGGCCCGCCCGCTGGACTTCGGCCACTGGTCCGCACACCGCCTCGAGGCCATGACCCACTTCGCCCTTCGCCACGGCGAGGCCGTCTCGACCGGCGTGGCGATCGACTGCGTCTACAGCCGCGAAGCCCTCGGCCTGCCGGCCGAAACCTGCCGACGCGTGCTCGACACCCTCGCCGCACTCGGCCTGCCGCTGGCCCACCCGCAACTCGCCGACGAGGATGCGCTGCTTGAAGGCCTTGAGGAGTTCCGCCAGCACCTGGGCGGCCGACTGACGCTCACGATGCTCCGCGACGTCGCCGAGCCGATCGACGTGCATACCGTGAACGACAGACAAATGCGCCACGCCATCCGCGAAGTGCGGCAAGGGTCACGCTGACCACCCCACCCGACGCTCCGCTTCCTGCGGGGCTCTAAAGACGCGGGTCGATTCGCTGTGGGCGCACGGCGTCGGCTTGGTGATGATGGGGGCATGTGTCCCACATGTGCGCCGAAGCCGGCCTGGTTGCTCCGGGCCGCCCTGGTACCGGTTGTGCTCGCGTGCGTGCCTGCCTGCGGCGGTTCGCCCGCCGCCGGGCCTGCACCGGCCGCCCCGGCCTCCACTGAGCCCGCCATGAAAGCGTTCGACTTCGATGCTTACCGCTGGAAAACGCGTCCCCTGCTCGTCTTCGCCCCCGACGCGGCGGACGAACGCCTGCAACGCCAGTACGCCCTGACGCAGCAAGCAGGCCCGGGCCTGGCGGAGCGGGACATGCTCGTCATCCGTGTCATCGGCCAGGACACCGCCTACGTCGACGGCACCCCTCTGCCGAAAACGGCCGCGACGCAACTCCGCACCCGATTCGGCGTCCCGCCCGAGGCGTTCGCCGTGCTGCTCGTCGGCAAAGACGGCGGCGTGAAGCGTACGGAAGACGACGTGACGCCGATGGAGCCGATCTTCCAGCAGGTCGACGGCATGCCGATGCGCCGCCAGGAGATGCGCCAGGAGTAGAGTCGGCCGGCGGCGTTTACGCGCCGCAGTAGTCGATCAGCCGGGCGACTTCGCTGCGCAGGTTTTTCCGCTCCACCACGAAGTCGACGAAGCCCTTTTCCTGCAGGAACTCGGACCGCTGGAAGCCTTCTGGGAGTGTCTGGCGGACGGTCTGTTCGATCACACGCGGGCCGGCGAAGCCGATCAGCGCGTTCGGCTCCGCCAGGATGAAGTCGCCGAGCATCGCGAAGCTGGCCGTCACGCCGCCGGTCGTCGGGTCCGCCAGCACGCTGATGAACAGCCCGCCGGCGTCGTCCAGCTTCGCCAGTGCGGCCGACGTCTTGGCCATCTGCATCAGGCTCAGGGTGCTCTCCTGCATGCGTGCACCGCCGGAGCAACTGACGATGATCAGCGGCAGCTTCTCCTCGACGGCCGTCTCGATCGTGCGGGTGATCTTCTCCCCCACCACGCTGCCCATCGAGCCCATCATGAACGTCGGGTCCATCACGGCCAGGGCCACCGGCCGGCCTTTCACGAAGCCTCGGCCGCAGACGAGTGCATCCTTGTTGCCGCTCTTGAGCTGCTCGCTGACGATGCGCTCGGCGTAGGGCTTGCGGTCGACGAACTTGAGCGGGTCGGTGGCTTCCAGGTCGGCGTGGGCTTCTTCGAAGCTGCCGGGGTCGCAAAGCTGCGCGACGCGTTGGCGTGCCGAGACGCGGAAGTGGTGCCCGCACGTGGCCGAGGTGCAGACGTGCAGGTTCTCCTCGACGGCCTTCTTGTAGAGCATCTCGCCGCAGGCGGGGCAGCGTAGCCAGAGGCCGGCGGGAATGCCCTGCTTGGGCTGCGGTTCGGTTGACGTTTCGGTCTCGGCCATGGGCTGAGTTTAGCGTGGTGCGGGCGGTCTGCCCACGACTAGCACCCGGCCGCCAGCTCCGCCAGCTTGCGGTAGGCCGCGGCACAGTCCGGCTCGCCGAAGATCGCACTGGCGGCGACGAACCAATCCGTCCCGGCGTCGGCGGCCTGGCGGATCGTCTTTGCGTCGATGCCGCCGTCGATCTGCAGCCGCTGCCCGCCCGTCAGCCTCGGTCTGAGCCACCGCACCTTGTCCAGCATCCCCGGCATGAAGCTTTGCCCGCTGAAGCCCGGCTCCACGCTCATCACCAGCACCAGGTCCACCTCGCCCAGCACCGGCTCAAGTGTTTGCACCGGCGTGCCGGGCTTGAGGGTGATGCCCACGCGCACGCCCATCTGGCGCAGGTGGCTCGCGGCGGCCACGGCGTCGTCGACCGACTCGACGGCCTCCACATGGAATGTCAGCCCGTCCGCCCCGGCCTTCACGAACGCCTCGGCGTACCGCAGCGGTTCGGAGATCATCAGGTGTACGTCGAAGTACGCGTCCGTCACCGGGCGGAGGTCTTTGACGAAGCCGGGGCCGAAGCTGATGTTCGGCACGAAGTGCCCGTCCATCACGTCCAGGTGAATCACCTCGCACCCGGCCTCGACGACTGTGCGGACGTCGCGGCCCATCTCGGCGAAGTCCGCGGAGAGGACGGACGGGCAGACGGCAGGACCCACAGGCAGCGGCTTCATGTCGGCATGATACGCGACGACGGCGTCGCGTCGTCCGGCCGGGGGTGATTACAGCCCGTCGACGAACGTCCGGACGGCGGTGGTCACGGCCGCCGGGTTTTCGATCGGCGTCAGGTGGCCGGCGTCGGGGATGACGGTCGCCTTCGCGCCGGGCGTCAGGGCGGCCCATTCGCGGACCTGCTCCGGGGGGCACAGCTCGTCCTGCTCGCCGGTGAGCCAGAGCACCGGCATCGGCAGGGTTGCCAGCAGGGGGGTGCTGTCCGGGCGGTCGCGCATCGCTTCGCAGGCCTGGGCGACCGTCTCGGGCGGCTGACGCGACATCATCCGCATCACCTCCTGCGACACCGGCCCGACCCGGTGCGGCTCGGCCAGCACCTTGCCCAGCATGCGCTCGGCCACGGCACCGGCACCCTCGGCCCGGGCCAGGGCGGCCATGTCGTTGCGGGCCTGCTTCTGCTGGTCGTTGTCGGCGGTCGGCTTGGTGTCCACGAGCACGAGCCCGGCCAAGGCACCGGGCGTCTGCCGGGCAAGCGCGAAGGCCACGTACCCGCCCATGGAAAGCCCCGCCAGCACACACGGCAGGGCCTCCTGCTGACGGAGAAGCTCGCGCAGCGCCTCGGCGAGGGAGTCGAGGCTCATCGGCGGGTCGCCGGGTTTGGGAGCCTGGCTCTGGCCGAAGCCCGGCAGGTCCGGGCAGATGACCCGGTGCCCCGACTGCACGAGCCCGACCACCTGGTGCCGCCAGACGTTCGAGTCGAGGGGAAAGCCGTGAACCAGCACCACCGGCCGGGAGCCTTTGGGGCCTTCGTCGGTAAATCTAACCTGGTCTGCGTCGATTGTTGCTTCCTGCATGCCGAGTAGCCTACCGGCGTAGCCGGGATGCTGCACCGGCGCAATTGCCCGCACGGTTGACGACCTTACAATGCCCGCCCGACCACCCCTTCATGGTTCCCGAGCCCCAACAGCCCAGACTCACCGACTTCATGGACCTGCAGACCCTGCAGGAGATCCAGGACGTCTTCTCCGTTATCGCCGACGTGCAGGCCACCGTCACCGACGCCGACGGCAACACCCTCACCCAGCCCCACCCGACAGACCGATTCCTCAAACGCTCCGCCGAGATCGAACGCCAGCAGACCGAGGCCACCGCCAAGGGGAGCACCAGCTACGAGTATGTCGCGCCCATCGTCGTCGGCGGGCAGAAGCTGGGCTTGCTGAAGATGACTGCCGGCCGGGACCGCCTCCACCTGGACGAAGCCAAACTCACCGCCCTGGCCGGGCGGTTTTCGATGGAGATCCCCGAGCTGCGCCGGCTGGCCCGGAGCCTGGTCCGCCAGCGGAACACGCGCCCCGCGGCCGTGCAGTTGTTCTACATGCTCGCCAACGCCGTGGCCCGGCTCTGCTTTCAGGAGTACCAGCTCCGCCAGCGGGTCAACGAGCTGACGGCGGTCTACAACGTCACGATGATGCTCGCCGGGACGCACGACCTGTCGACGCTGCTGGAGCGGACCGTGCAGCTGGTGACGGAGGTGATGGGCGTCAAGGCCGCCAGCATCCGCCTGCTGGACGAGGAGGAGGACGCACTGGTGATGCAGGTGGTGCACAACCTCTCGGACAGCTACCTGGCCAAGGGCCCGGTGCGGATGAGCCGCTCGGAGATCGACCGCGTCGCGCTCTCGGACAAAGGGTACGAGTGGGTGCAGGACATGCGTGAGGACGACCGCGTGCAGGCCCGCGAGAAGGTCATCGCCGAGGGGCTGGTGAGCATGGTGTCCGCCGGGATGCGCTACCAGGGCAAGTCGGTGGGCGTCCTGCGGGTCTACACGGACAAGCCCAAGACGTTCACGGCCAACGAGATCGACATGCTCAAGGCCATCGCGGCGCAGGCGGCGGTGGGCATCGAAAACGCGCGGCTGATTGAGGGCCGGCTGGAGACGCGCGCGCTGGAGCGGCAGATCGAGCAGGCCGCCGACGTGCAGCAGCGGATGATGCCCGCCGAGCCGCCTAAGCTGGCCGGGTTTGACTTCGCGACGGCCTACCTGCCCCGGTACGACCTGGGCGGGGACTTTTACGACTTCATCCCGCTGGCGAACAACAACCTGGGGCTGGCGGTGGGGGACGTCTCGGGCAAGGGCCTGCCGGCCAGCCTTATCATGGCCAGCGCCCGGGCGGCACTGCGGGCGCAGGTGGACAACGTCTACTACATTTACGAGGCCATCCGCCGGCTCAACGTCATGCTCTGCCGCGATACGAAGCCCGAGGAGTTCGTCACGCTCTTCTACGGCGTGCTGGACGGCAACACGCGCCGGCTGACGTACGTCAGCGCCGGCCACCCGCCGGGCCTGCTGCTGCGCGACGGCCAAATCGAGGAGCTTGAAAGCCCGAACATGATCCTTGGCGTCGATGAGAGCGAGGGCTACACGCAGGACATCCTCGATTTGAAGCCGGGGGACGTGCTGCTGCTTTACTCCGACGGGGCGATGGACGCGGCGAACTTCGCCGGCGACATGTACGGCTCGGCCCGGCTGGCCGAGGCCCTGAAGCACGCCGTCACGCTCGGCACGACGGCGGAAGTGATCTGCGACCACCTGTTATGGGACCTTCGCCGCTTCGTCGGCATGAGCAACCGGACGGACGACATCACCATGATCGTGCTGCGGGCAGGCTGAGGGGGGAGGGAACCCGGGAACTCGGCCTCCGGCACGCGGCTCAATCTGGCGATGGGGGGGCGACTGGTTTGCCTGGCGTGGTGAGACACCCGCGTAGCTTGACAGGTCGGCGGGCGGTAAATAGGCTTTGCGACTCGACCGGCGGCGGGTGCGCCCGCCGTTTTGTGTTTGTGATCGTCCACCCGGCCCGCGGTTTTCGCGGGTTTTGATTTCGGAGTTTGTCATGCTGCCAGTTCAACGCATCAGCAAGGCCCGCAAGCGCCAGCGCCGCAGCCACCACGCGCTGACGCCGCCGCCGATCTATTTCTGCAAGGAGACCGGCACCTGGAAGCTCCCCCACGCCGCCGACAAGCAGACCGGCTACGTGAACTCGAAGCTGGGTTACCTGTTGAAGAAGGAAGAAGAGGGCGAGTAAGCCCTCCACCGGCAAACGTGCCCGGGTGCCTGCCCGCGCCGCGCGCCCTTGCCGCTTGCCCTTGCCACTTGCCGCGGGGAGAACGAATTCTGTGATTGCTGCGGTTGACGTCATGGGGGGCGATAAAGCGCCCGAGGCTGTGCTTCGAGGCTGCTGGGACGCCGTCGGCCTGCTCGATTCGGGCGACAACGTCCTGCTCGTGGGCGACGAGGCCGTCATCCGCCCGGCCCTGGCCGACGCCGGGCTCGCCCCGGGGCACCTGGATCATTTCAAGGTCGTTCACGCCTCACAAGCCGTGGGCATGGACGAATCGCCCGTCGAGGCGGTTCGCGGCAAGCCGGACAGCTCCATCAGCGTCTGCTGCAAGCTCGTCAGCAAGGGCGAGGCGGACGTGTTCATCTCCGCGGGCAACACCGGCGCGTGCGTCGCGGCCGCCCAACTCCGCATGCGGAACCTCCCGGGCGTCTCCCGGCCGGGCATCGCTGTCGTCATCCCCACGTTCTACGGGCCGGTGGTGCTGTGCGACGCCGGGGCGAACATCACGCCGCAGCCGCGGCACCTGCAGCAGTACGGCATCATGGCGTCCGCCTTCGCGCACGAGATCTGCGGCATTGAAAAGCCGCGTTTGGGGCTCATCAGCATCGGCGAGGAAGACGCCAAGGGGACGAGCATCGTCAAGGCGTCGCGGAAGCTGATGCGGGATGAGCCGCAGATCAACTTCGTCGGCAACGTGGAGGGGCGCGACATCTTCAAGGGCGTGGTGGACGTGGTGGTCTGCGACGGCTTCGTGGGGAACGTCGTGCTGAAACTGGCCGAGGGGCTGTACGAGGGGCTGTTCCAGATGCTCGGTGCGGAGTTGAAGGCCTTCGGGCCGGAGATGGTCGAGCAGTTCAAGCCGATCATGAAGCTGATGCACACGAAGCACGACTGGCAGGAGTACGGCGGCGCGCCGCTGCTGGGCGTGAACGGCCACACCATCATCTGCCACGGCGCATCAGGCGAGAGGGCGATCGTCAACGCCATTCGCCAGGGCAAGTCGCTGGTGGACACGCACGTGAACCAGAAGATCATCGACGCCGTCGCCAAGAGCATCCCGGCCGAGGATTAGGCTCTGGCTTCCGGGTTCACGGGCTATCGGGCTCGCGCGGCGCGGCCGTGTCATCCCGAGCAATCGCAGCGCGTCGAGGGACCTCCAGGCACGACAAAACCGGTGAGCGTTCCCTGGGCTTGAAGAACCAGCCGCGGCCAAGCGTCCACCACCAGGAAACGCTCAGGTGCTTTTTCGAGCGTGGAGGTCCTTCGACGCGCTGCGCTCGCTCAGGCTGACATTTTTGTTGCGCTCGCGGCGCCTTCGCCTTACTCCGGCAGGCCGTCGCGGAACCGCTGCAGCTGCTCCTGCAGGAAGTCGTCATCGGGCCGGAGTTCGACGGCCCGCGTCTCCAACTCGATCGCCCGGCGGACGTTCCCGCTGCGGAATTCCGCCTCGGCCAGCGTGTCCAGGAAGCTGGCGTTGTCCGGCTCCAACTCGACGGCGCGGCGGGCAAGTTCCAGACCCTCGGCCACACGCATCCCGGTGCGGGCGCACAGCCAGGCCAGGTTGTTCAGCGCGCTCGGGTCGTTCGGGTTCTCGTCGAGCCGCTTCTTCGCCTCGGCGTACGCGCCGGCGAAAAGCTTCTTGGCCTCGGCGTCCCGGCCGGCTTCCAGCAGCAGCGGCACGACCTCCTCCACGATCTCATCACCCCCGACGCCCATCTCGGCGATCTTGTCCAGGTGCTGTGCGACGGCGGCCTCATCGCCGTCGGCCTGGGCGGCCTGCAGGAGCCTGAACTCGGCGGAGGCGAGGATCTCCTCGTCGGTCCATGCCCGTGTGCCGCCGCGGATGTTCGTCTGGATGATGACGCCCGACCGCGTCTTGACCACCTGCTTGAGGTGGTGGGCACTGGCCCGCAGGTCCCCGGAGCGGTAGGCGACGGCCGAGAGACGCAAATGGCTGTTGCACGCGACGCTGTCGGGCGTCTGCGGGTTGCCCAGTCGGTCCAGGGTGTATGTCAGCTCGCGGCGGGCGGCGTGGTCATACCCCTGCAGGGTCGCGAAGTTGCCTGCGTTCGCGTGAAACCGGCTCACCGAGAGGCTACTGCCGAACGCAGCCTGGGCCAGTGCGTCGGCCAGCAGCCTGTTGCCGGCCTCGGAGGCCAGTGCAGACAGGGCGTAGAGCGCCGGCGGGTCCCCCAGGCGGTTGGCGTGGGCGGCCATGTCGTCGGCAAGGTAGGCGTCCGGCCCGAGGCGGACGTGGGCCGACAGCAGCTCGCCGACCTCCGGCGTCAGGCCCAGCCGGGCTTGCCTCGCGGCCTGGTCCCGCCGGACGGCCAGCGCCGCGGCCCGGTCGCCGCGGCGGTAGGCGTGGGCAAAAAGGTGGTCGTAGGCGATCTTCATCTCGCCGAAGTCACGGCTCGGGTCGCGTTTCTCCAGCTCAGCGGCGCGGGCGAAGTGCCTCAGGGCGGCCTCGTCGTCGCGGCCAAGGAGCGCGAAGCCCGCCAGGAACGCCTCATGGCTCCGGAGCGGCAGCAGCGGCTCGACGGCCACGGCATCACGCACCACGTCGGGCAACGTCTCCCGACGGAGGCGGTTGACGACACGCCACCCCACCGCCACGCTCGGGTCCTCGTGCAGCAGGCGAACGACGACATCGGCGAGGGCGGCCTCGTCGGGCGTGCCGGCGGCGGCGTCCATAAGCGCGAGGAACTTCACGACAACCCGGGCGCGGGCGTCTTCGCCCTGCTGGCCGTAGTCCGAAAGCGCCTCGCGGGCCTCGCGTGGGTCGGCGGGCCTGGCGAAGGGCAGGCGCATCAGCACGACCTCTGCGGCGGCGGCGACCTGCGGGTCCGCGTCGCGGGTGGCGCGGAGGACGGCCAGCCGCCGGGCGTCGTGCGGCGCCTCGGCGTCGTCCGGGCGGTTGTCGAGTCGGGTGAGTGTGTCGGCGGCGAGGCGTCGCGCGGCGGGGTCGGCGTCGGCCAGCCCGCGGACCAGGCCTGCTGTCGGGGGTGACGGCTCGCGGGCGTCGGCGGCGTTGTCGGCCGGGGCGGCCAGGCCCGTGGCCACGGCGCCCAGCACGGAGGCGAAAACGCCCGAGCAGAGCCGTGAGCGATGTTTGGCGGAAAACGTCATGCGACACGGATTGGCGACTGGCTCTGCCGGGACGGGTTTCGTGGCGTCAGCGCGTGCCGGCGGGAAGGGTTTCGGCTACAATTTGACGGAAGGATCACGGCAAGATCAACCGTGAACCCGAAACGCCACGCGGCCGAAAGTGCTAAACCGGCCGACTCACCGACTATACCGGCCGGCCGCCCAGTTCAATGCGCTCATGGCGCATCATCGGCGGCTAAGCCTTGGAGAGATGAATGTCCGACGGACCCACCCCCCAGCAGCCCGACGCCACCCAGCCCGAACAGGCCCAGCCTGAGCAGGCCCAGCCTGTTTTGTCGCCCGAGGCCGCCGCCGCCGGCCGCCGCGCCGCCCCGGACGAGCGATACACCGAATACTCCGAGAGCATGATCAAGGTGCTCGAGGGCATCCAGCACGTGCGGACACGCCCGGGCATGTACATCGGCGACACGACGCTCCGCGGCCTGCACCACCTTGTCTACGAGATCGCGGACAACAGTATCGACGAAGCCTCGGCCGGGTTCTGCCAGAGCATCGCCGTGAAGATCAACGCCGACGGCTCGTGCACCATCGCCGACGACGGCCGGGGCATTCCCGTGGGCATCCACCCGACGGAAAAGATCCCGACGGTCGAGGTCGTCTTCGCCAAGCTGGGCGCAGGCGGCAAGTTCGAGCACACCGAGGGTGCGGCCTACAAGGTTTCAGGCGGCCTGCACGGCGTGGGTGCTTCGGTCGTCAACGCGCTGTCGGAGTTCCTGGAGGTCGAGGTCAGCCGCAACGGCCGCGTCTACCACATGGCCTTCGAGCGCGGCATCAAGACGGAAGAACTCAAGGAGATCGGCGAGAAAGCCAAGACCGGCACCAAGGTCACCTTCAAGCCGGACGGACAGATCTTCCCGAACATCGACTTCGAGTACGAAGTCCTCTCCAACCGCCTGCGCGAACTGGCCTACCTGAACAACGGCCTGCAGATCACGATCGAGGACGAGCGGACGGGCAAGAAGGAAGCCTTCAAGTACGACGACGGCATCGTCGAGTACGTCCGCTTCCTCAACGACGCGAAGAACACCGTTACGCCCATCATCTCGATGTACAAGGAGGATACGGTCAGCGGGCTGATCCTCGAGGCGGCCATTCAGTACAACGACGGCTACAACGAAGCCATGGAGAGCTTCGCGAACAACATCAACACGCGCGAAGGCGGCACGCACCTCTCCGGCTTCAAGACGGCGCTGACCAACACCATCAACCGCTACGCCGAGGCCAAGGGCCTGCTGAAAAACGTCCGCCCCAGCGGCGACGACTGCCGCGAGGGCCTCACGGCCGTCATCAGCGTGAAGGTGCCCGAGCCGCAGTTCGAAGGCCAGACCAAAACCAAGCTGGGCAACTCCGAGGTGGAGGGCTTCGTGAGTTCGGCCGTGTACGAGCGGCTGGGCAGCTACTTCGAGGAGAACCCGAAGGACGCGAAGTACATCTTCGAAAAGAGTGTCGGCGCGGCCGAGGCCCGCGAGGCGGCCCGCAAGGCCCGCGAGCTCACC
>JBHJOM010000032.1:0-31411 GCA_050329715.1 Phycisphaerae bacterium | reverse complement strand
GAGCAGCGGGACGGCTTTACGCGGGACGTCCGTGGAATCGGCCATGTGGGTACCGGCGACCTTGAGATCAACGTGCGAACACTTGAGGACCTTGACCGGGCCAAGCCACTGCTGATGCGGGCATACGAAGGAGGTTGACTCACCAGCCGCACGGCAGCGGGCGTCTACCGACACACCACTACTCTTTTCTCTGTGCCCTTCATACCGCCAGCCGCTCCGGCCCGAAGCGATCGAAGGAACGCTTCAGGTTCCGGTTGTGTGCCAGAATCAGCCGCAGGAAGTCGGGCCAGTGGGATGAGATGCAGAAGCGGGTCTGAAAACCGCCTCGGACGGCGCTGCAGGTTCTGAGTACCCGATGCTCCTTGAGTTGCTCTAGATGCAGCGGGCTCTTGAGTGTCGCGACACGCCGGATGCCGGCCATGTAGTCGCGACCCGGCTTCCAGCCGGCGATCGGCCGGCCGACCGGCGTGGTGATTTCGAAGACGTCGGCGATGAGTGCCTCGGACCGAGTGCGGTAGAAGAGGACCAGATCGCCTTGGGCCGCCCGGCTGGCAACGGACCATTGCGGCGAGGTATCGATCACCGCAATGCGGGTGGCATACGTATCCTTCACCGGCTGCACCCAGACGTTGAAGCCCAGCCCGTACTCGTGACGCAGTTCTACAACGCGAAGGTGCTTCGGAGCGTCCGGCCAGTCGTGAATCCAGCAGACGATCCAGTCGCATCCCCTCGCATCGTGCTTGTGGGCTTTGAAGCCACTTGAGCGGTACTCGAACTCGATACGAACGCGCTTCCCGTCGGGGCCGCGGGCAGTGCAGTCGGGGAAGCCGCCCTGAATCGATTCCACCCGCAGGCCAAACTTGCGGCGGGCCAGATCAGCGAAGAGGAACACGACGCCCTGCTCGTTTGTCGGTGCATAATCGAGCGGTGCGCCGTCAAGACGTGCCGCTGACGGCTTCGACGTGGGCTTGTGGCTTGTAAGCATTGTTAGTGTGAGGTCAGAGACACACGCGACACGTCGCGACCCGACACTGCGTAAACCCGTGCAACCGCTGATCGCTGGTCCATCGAAGCCGCAGCCCGTTCGCGTCATATTCGACCTTCCATACTGCCTGAACTGCTCTTCTTCATCAAATACTGCGACGTCGCATCTGATGCCCCAACGCCCTCACGCCGCCTGCCGGCAGACGAAACACGGCACGCGCTCCTTCACCTGCCGCCTACAGCCGACGACGGCCAGCGGCACCGCCTCTTCAAACCAGTCGGGCGGGAGGTTGAGGTTCACGAAGGGCTTCAACCCGCCGCAGGAAGCTTCGAGTCCAGTGGCCTCGTGTCGCACATCGGATGTCGTGCAAGAAGCTCGGGTAGGTCTTATGCCTGCCTATCACGCCCGGTTCGTCGCTTCGCCGGCGTCGATGGTCGCGTCGCCGATGATGTCAGGCGGCGCTCGCTGTGGGGCGGACGACGATCTCGTTGACGTCCACGTCGGCCGGCTGCTCCAGCGCGTACGCGATCGCACGCGCGATCGAATCGGCAGGGAGCAGCGTGTCGCGGAAGCCTGCGACCCAGCCGGCGGCGTGGCTGTCGGTGATCGAGTCGGCCAACTCCGAAGCGGTGGGCCCGGGGGAGATCACGGTGACCCGCACGTGCCTGGCTTCCTGTCGCAAGCCCTCGGAGATCGCGCCCACTGCGAACTTCGTCGCGCAGTAGACGGCGGCCGTGGGGAAGACCATGTGCCCGCCGATCGACGAGAGGTTGACCACGTGTCCGCCGCCCTGCCGGCGGAAGACGGGCAACGCCGCTGCGATGCCGTGGAGCACGCCGCGAATGTTGACATCGATCATGCGGTCCCACTCGTCGACCTTCAGCACGTCCAGGTTCGACAGCGGCATGACGCCGGCGTTGTTGACGATCGCGTCGACGCGCCCGAACCGCTGTATCGCGAAGTCGACGAACGCCTGCACGTCGGCGAGGTCGGTGACGTCGAGCCGGCGGGCGACGGCGGTGTGACCTGCGCCGGTAATTTCATCGACGATCGCGTTCAGGCGATCGATCCGGCGGGCGCCGAGCACGACGGTCGCACCTTGCTCGGCGAGGTGACGCGAGGTGGCTTCGCCGATGCCGCTGCTGGCGCCGGTCACGAGGACGATCTTGTCATTCAAAAGGTTCATGGCGTGCTCCTGGGGTGCGAGGTTCGGTCGTGTCAGAGAAGCTGTTGGAGGGGCGTCGTGGCACAGCGCATCACGCAGGCGACGGGCCCGTTCTGCATAACGGGCGGACGCGCTGATCCGGCCCTCCATGGAGGCGACGAGCTGGGCGTGACGCAGGCGGGCGAGCCGAAGTACCACGTCTGGGCGGCCTATGTGGTGGTGCGTGTGTTGCTCGGTGGTGATCGCATCGAAGCGGGTGCTAGCAGGCATGGCGTTCTCCTTTTATTTGCTTTACGATGCGTAATGTTATCCGGCGCGCGGGGCGCGTCAAGATTTTTCCTTACGCTTAGTAAAGCTATTTGGAGGCGACCATGGCTCGGGCGGCTGACAAAAAGGGGCCGGGAAGACCAAAGAGCAACGCCGCGGCGTCGCATGACCAGATCCTCGACGCGGTGCACGCGATCCTGCAGGAGAAGTCGGTCCACGAGATGACGATCGAGGAGGTCGCCAAGCGGGCGGGCGTGGGGAAGCCCACGATCTACAAGTGGTGGCCGACCAAGCAGGCGCTCGTGCTCGACATGTTCGAGGAGCGTGTCGCGCCGGCGTTCCGCGTACCGGCGCCCAAGACGGCCGAGGAGGCGATCCGGATGCAGTCGCGCGAACTCGTGCGGTTGCTGAACGGGTTCTTCGGCAAGGTCTCGGCCGACATCATCGCCGAAGGGCAGGGCGACCCGGGGGTGCTGAAGGAGTACCGCGAGCGCTACCTGCTGAAACGCCGCGGATTCACCGCGGAACTCATCCGCGAGGCCCAGGCGCGGGGCGAGTTCCGCAGCGACATCGACGTGGACACGCTCATCGACATGATCTACGCACCGATCTACTACCGGCTGCTCGTCAAGCACGCGAAGCTGGACCGCCGCTTCGTGGACGAGCTGGTGAACCACGTCATGGCGTACGTGCAGACGTGACAGCGTGCCCGTGCGACGGGGGCGGGCGGTAGGTACTTCAGGCCCCCCGGGGGTGACGCCGACGAGCCGCTTGAAGTGCCGGGTGAGGTGGCGCTGATCGCTGAAGCCGACTTTGGGCGCGACCTGTGCGAGCGAGAGTTGCGCCACGGCGATGAGCTGCTTGGAGCGGCTCATCTCACGCCGCCCTTCTCTTGCACCGGTAGCACGACGACTGGGTCTTGGAGCCTCGGACGTGGTGGTACTCGCACCAGCCCGTTGCCAAAGGACTCTGAAGGCTTTGTGTCCAATGGCCATCTCGTGACTGCTGACTTGATGCTCGAAGAGCCTACGCCGCCCGCCGGCACACGAAGCACGGCACGCGCTGCTTCACCTGCCGCCGACAGCCGACGACGGCCAGCGGCACAGCCTCTTCGAACCAGTCGGCCGGGAGGTTGAGGTTCACGAAGGGCTTCAACCCGCCGCAGGAAGCTTCGGGGCCAGTGGTCTCGTGTCCAACACGGCGTGCCTCGTTGGACACGAGGCACACGGGGGGAAGCACGCCGCCGGGGTTGCCGCCGTTCTTCTGGCTGTCCTGCCGAACCGCTCGCTCCACCAGCCCGCGTGGCATGGCAAGCTCCATTCGCACCTGCATCGTGAGGCGGTCCACTTCCAGCTTCGCGCAGAACACCTCCAGCAGTGCCCGCAGGCGCGGGTAGTCCGCCGGCTGCGGGTTCTCCGGCAGGTCCTGTACGGCCTTGCGCATTTCGGCCACCAGTCGCTCGGCGGCAGATGCAGGGTTGCAGGGCAGCTTCTCGTCCGTCCGCTCGGCATCGGCCAGCCGTCGCTTCGCGTCCTTCAGCTCCCGCTCGACTGTCCGCAGCTTCATGGCGATCGGATCGTCCGCGGCGACATCGGGGTCGAGGCGGTCGATCAGGTTGGCCACCTGATGCTTCAGCTGCCGCACTCGCTGCTGGAGAGCCGGCACGTCGGCGGCCTCGCCGTGGTCGCCGCGCATCCGTTCAAGGGTTTCGGCCACGGCCTGGCGGATGATCTCGCCGTCGAGCAGTGCCTCACGCAACTGCCGCAGCACTTCGCACTCCAGCGGCTCGGCGGGAACCATCTTCCGCAGGTGCTTGTTCTTGGAGCTCGGCGCGTTGGCGCTCATCTGCGTTTGGTAGTAGCGGCGGTTGGTGCTGATACGACCGCTGAACTTCCAGCCGGTCTGCGCACACCGCAGGATGTTCTTCAGCAGGTAGCGGCTCTGCTTGTGCCGGTCGGTGTTCGGCTTGGCTGGCAGCGCCGAAGCCTGCTTGTCGAGGTGTTCCTCGATCGCCCGCCGTGCTCCTTCGCGCACGTCCTCGGGCAGCAGGTCCTTCAGCGGCTCGTACGTCTGCATGCGCCACTTGTCCCTCGGCCGCCGTCGCGTCTTCGGGTGCTTGCGCTCGGCGAGTTCCTTGTGCGTCGCCTCGCTCGGGTCCGGCTCGCCGTCGACCTCGTAGTTGTAGATGCCGCCGCACTTGCGGCCGCGGATGCCCAGCCCGATGTAGACCGGGTGGAGCAGCAGGTTGCCCACGGTCGACTGGTACCACCGTCCGCCGGTGGGCGAGGCGACGCCCATGTCATTCAGGTGCAGCGCAATGCTTCGGACGGACTGGCCCAGCCCGTAGCGCATCTGGAACATCGTTCCCAGCGCCGCCAGGCGAGCCGGTTCGCCGGGGATCAGCATCACCCGGTCGGCCTTCTGCTTCATGTAGTGGTTCCGCTGCCTCGGCCCGTCCGCGGCGAACTCCCGCAGCACCTCGCCGGTCTCAGGGTGGAGCATGAGCTGCCGGCCGTCGGCCAGACTGCGGATGACGTGCTGCGGCGTGCCGTCGGGTGCCACGTGCAGCCGGTCGAGGCCGTAGATCGGTGCATTGCTGTGCGGCACGTTTCCCTCAGCGAAGCTGCGGGCAAAGCCGATGCACGCACCACGGCTGATGGCCTTGGCCGTGCTGTTGGCGGCCATCAGCAACAGGGAGCAGTACATGCCGCTCATCTCGTCGCTGACGAGCAGGTTCTCATGGTTGAAGAAGACGTCGATGCCGGCGGGACAGCAGGTCGTGGATGAGCTTCATGCCGTGCACCTGCCCGGCCCGTGAGAAACGAGATGTGTCGCCGACGACCAGCAGGTCGAAGCTGAGTCCGTTGCGCTTGAGCGCGATCAACTCGTCGATGTCGGTGCGGGCACCGGGTACGCTTCCGGTCACGCCGTGAAGCTCGATCTGCTTGACGATCGTCAGGTCGGCCTCGGCCGCAAGCTGTTCGATGTTGCGGCCCTGCAGGCGGGTGCTGTCGGTCTGCTTCGTGCTTGGTGCCCGCTTGAGCACGGCCGCTGCGCGGCCTCGTATCTTGTCGATGGCGTTGCCAGTCATGTCTTCCCCTCCAGAGATGGTGGCGGTGGATCAGGCCGCCGAACTTGTTGCTCGATCCAGACGGCAAGGAGTGCCTTGGCCGCTAAACAAAAGCGGCGCTGCTCCTCGTCCGTCTGAGGCCGCAGTGCGACCTCGTACTTCCACTTCCGTGGGCGGTACTTCGACTCCTTCCTGAAAATTTGTGGCTGGTCAGTTCTTCTCATGGGGTGCTCCAGAGCAGCCCGTATCGGTGGCGCACGTGCGTGTGCGCGCGAGGGACGGTCAGGAGGCGCAAGAAAACGGCCGGCATCAAACCGGCCGTCGTTCCGTCCCCCCTTCGATGTGGCGCTTTAGCCTCGGCCGTTGTTCTCGAAACGGACGTCCCGCCGCTGCAGCTGCCGCGGCGGGAGGCCGTTGATCAGCTTGCCCGTGCGGTGGCGGGTGAACAGCGAGTTGAAGTCACTGCGTTCGAGGTGGCTCTTCACCGACCCATGCTTGAACGGCTGGCTAACCAGCAGCCGCACCAGGCCGTCCACGTCGCCGTCGAGGCGTCCGAGCAGCGTGCGGAACGTACGAGGCACGTCGGTGCACCGGGTGGTCGTGGCGTACCCGACGGTGTACCGAGAGTCGCCGATGCAGAAGTCGCCGTTGGACTCGATCCAGACGACGGCCGCGGCCTGCACCACCTGGTGCAACGCCTTCACCCGCCGGACCAGCGCCTCGGTGGCGTCGACCACGTAGCAGAGCTCGTCCATC
Organism: Phycisphaerae bacterium; assembly: GCA_050329715.1. Lineage (GTDB taxonomy): Bacteria > Planctomycetota > Phycisphaerae > Tepidisphaerales > Tepidisphaeraceae > DAIOTR01. Next base: position 25,168 of record JBHJOM010000032.1, on the reverse strand, counting down.
GGCGAGCGGTCGGTCAAACCGGCCGCCATGGTTTCCAGTTCCTTCAGATGACGCATGTTGTCCCTACCTTCCTTTGGCTCCCTGAGCCCCGGTCGTTCAGTTGTTCAAGGTATCAGATGTTGTCGTCGGGCGACGTGATGAGCAGGTCTCTGGCCGTCGTGCCCGGCGGCACCAGCCGCCGAAACTCGGTGATGATCTGCTCGGCGTCGCGCTCGATGAAGTGCGTGCGGACCCAGCGGGAGCAGTCGCTCATGGTCCGGGCGCCGCTGTCGGCGTCGCCCTCCCGGATCTCGCCCTCCATCAGCAGGTAGCAGGCGTACCCGAGGGCATCGATGAGTCGGCACGGCAGGTCGATGTCGCCGCGGCCGAGGCGCTGGGCCAGCTTGGCTTCGCTGGCGTCCTCTTCCCACACGAAGACCAGCCGCGCCGGCTCGGCCACGCCGACCGGGCCGAAGCTCACGCGCTTGCGTGCCCGCTCTGAGTCGTCATAGTGGATGAGGCTCTCAATGTGGAACGGGACGGCCGGCTCGGCCGACGGGTATGCTTCCGAGATCATGATTTGTGCTCCTTATCAGCGGACGAAGTCGCCGTCGGCCGTGCCGCAGGCGTTGCGGGCCGTGAACTCCTCAGGCGTAAGCCGGCGGAACTCGGCGAGGATTCGCCGGGCGTCGGCCGGCTCGAAGTGATGCCGCACCAAGGCGCTGCAGTCGACCATCTGCCACCAGCCGCTCTCGCCGCCGATCTCGTCGATGAGATCCTCGATCAGCATCAGCCCGAGGTAGCCCAGGCGGTCGAGCAGGACGTCGGGCAGCTCGATCTCGCCGCGGGTGAGCCGGGCGACGATCGAGAAGCAGCCGTCGGACTCGTCCCGCTCGAAGATCAGCCGGGCCGGGCGGTCGATGCCGATCGGGCCGAAGCTGACCTCCTGCTCAAGTGTGTCCTCAAAGCGGTAGAGCCGCCGGCTGGTGATGTGCAGTGGCGCGAGACCGAAGGGCGAGGGCGTCGTGCCGGACCCACTTCGGCCTGGCCGGCGAGGAGCGGGCGGCGCTCTACGAGTTGACCGTCGAGGCGGCGTTGCGTGCCGGGGAGGCGGCACAGATGACGGTCGGCTGGCTGGACCTCGGCCAGACGCCGCACGTGTGGCTGCCCTCGGAGAAGAACAAGAAGCAGGCGGCGGTCAGCATCCCGCTGTCGCGGCCGGTGGCTCCGCGGGTCGCCGGGTGGGTCGGCGGCCGGCGGGCGGACGAGCCGGTCTTCGGGCGGCGGTGGTACTGGGGCAAGGTGAAGATGCTGCAGGCCGACCTGGCGGCGGCGGGCATCCCCTACTCGACCGAGCGGGGCGACCTGGACTTCCACGCCCTGCGGACGACGGGCATCACGCTCAAGAGCCGGGTGCCGAAAATCGCCGAGCTGCAGGCCATCGCCCGGCACGCCGACGTCCGCACGACCCGCCGGTATCTCGACGCCTCGCAGGCGGAGATGCGGTCGGTGATCGACGCCCTCTCCGCGGCGGAGGAGGCGGTGGCTGCAAGTGAGCCAAGCGGCAGGCCCGGAGCGGCGTCGCCGGCCGAAGTCGGGGCGGTCGTCAGGGCCGTCGAAGGCGTCGAAAAACGGCACCGAAAATGGCACCCCCCGGTGGTCTTTCGTCGGCTTTCTCTGTCCGAAGCTGACGACGGCACGGCTTTTGCGCAGCCGGGCCGAAAACGACGTAACCCCCTGAAAAATCAGGGGGTTAGTCCAGGGTTGGCCAAGGCGGACCGGGGTGGTCCTGAACGAGGCCGACGGGGCTCGAACCCGCAACCTTCGGATCGACAGTCCGATGCTCTAACCAATTGAGCTACGGCCCCGGGGACGGCCGGGGCCGTCGCTGGGATGGGCAACAATAGCTTGAGCGGGTGCGGTGTCAAGGGTTGGTTGGTCGGGATGCGGCGGCAGATGGGGTGTCGGGGTCGTAGATCCCGGCTGGTTTGCATCAGTCGACTTTGGCACCGCAGAGGCGCGGAGGGCGCGGAGAGTTCAACTTCGCAGAGATGGGGTGACTCGGGTTCTGCGGACCGCACGATCGGGTTGGGCTTCTCCACGGCTTTGCCTCTGCGGTCTTTGCGTCTCTGCGGTCTTTGCGTTGTACGTGCTGACATGGCGGCTCAAGCCGCCAATGCCTTGGCGTCTTTGCGAGCGCATGCGGGCGTGGCTTCCGGGTTTCTGGCCGAACCGATACGATCAACCGACGATGGCTTACAACTTCACAGCGGTTCAGAAGAAGTGGCAGGCGGCGTGGGAGCAGCAGAAGCCCTTCCGTGCGCTCGACCCGGCGGAGGCGGGCGACCGGCCCAAGGCATACCTCCTGGACATGTTCCCCTACCCGTCTGGCGCGGGCCTGCACGTGGGTCACCCGGAGGGCTGGACGGCCACGGACATCCTGGCGCGGTTCCTCCGCATGAGCGGCTACAACGTGATGCACCCGATGGGCTGGGACGCCTTCGGCCTCCCGGCCGAGCAGCACGCCATCGAGACCGGGACCCACCCGCGCGACACGACCCGCCGGAACGTCGATAACTTCCGCCGGCAGATCAAGATGCTCGGCCTGGGCTACGACTGGGACCGCGAGGTGAACACGACCGACCCGGGCTACTTCAAGTGGACCCAGTGGATGTTCCTGCAGATGTTCGAAAGCTACTTCGACCCGATCCAGAACCGGGCGATGCCGATCGGGCACCTCGTGGCCGAGTTGCAGAACGAGAATTACGTCATCACCCCTGACTATGGCATCGTCACCAATCCCACGCAGGAGGGTATGGAGGCCATCGGCGGGCAGCGGGGCATCGGCCGGCTGTGGCACGAGCTGACGGTAGAGGAGCAGCGCATCGTCGTGGACAACCAGCGGCTGGCCTACACCGACGAGGTGGCCGTGAACTGGTGCCCGAACCTGGGCACGGTGCTGGCGAACGAGGAGGTGATCGACGGCAAGAGCGAACGGGGCAACCACCCGGTCGAGCGCCGGCCGATGCGGCAGTGGCTGCTGCGCATCACGAAGTACGCCGACCGCCTGCTGGAGGACCTGGAGCCGCTGGACTGGCCCGAGAGCGTCAAGACGCTGCAGCGGAACTGGATCGGTCGGAGCGAGGGGGCCGAGGTCGATTTCAATATCGAGCAGGAGTCGGTCGCGCAGCTTAGCGTCTTCACCACCCGGCCGGACACGCTCTACGGCGCCACCTACATGGTGCTGGCCCCGGAGCACCCGCTGGTGGAGCAGATCACGACGGACGAGCAGCGATCCGCGGTGGAGGCCTACCGCGAGCAGGCCGGCCGACGCAGCGAGCGCGACCGCATCGCCGAGACGAAGCAGAAGACCGGCGTCTTCACCGGCGCGTACGCCATCAACCCGGTGAACGAGGAGAAGCTGCCGGTCTGGGTGGCCGACTACGTGCTGATGGGGTACGGCACCGGCGCGATCATGGCGGTCCCGGCACATGATGAGCGGGACTTTGAATTCGCGAAGAAGTTCGAGCTGCCGATACGGCGTGTCGTGGAGCCGGCCGGCGGGAACGCGGCCGCAGGCGAGGATGCCGCGTTCGTCGGCACGGGGGTGGCGGTCAATTCCCCGTTGCTCGACGGGCTTTCGACGCCCGAGGCGAAGGCGCGGATGATCGACTTCCTGCGCAACGAAGGCGTCGGCCGCGGCCGCACGACGTACAAGCTGCGCGACTGGCTCTTTTCCCGCCAGCGTTACTGGGGCGAGCCGTTCCCGATCCTGATCGACGCCGACGGCAACTACCACGCCGTGCCGGAGGGGAGTTTGCCCGTCACCCTGCCGGACATGACCGACTTCAAGCCCACCGGTACGCCCGAGGGCCCGCTGACCAAAGCCGCCGACTGGCTGAAGGTCGAGACCGACCGCGGCACCATGACCCGCGAGACGAACACCATGCCCCAGTGGGCCGGCAGCTGCTGGTACTACCTCCGCTACCTGGACCCACACAACGACGCGCGGTTTTGTGCCGAGGAGCTGGAGCAGTACTGGCTGCCGGTGGACCTGTACGTCGGTGGCGTGGAGCACGCGGTGCTCCACCTGCTCTACAGCCGCTTCTGGCACAAGGTGCTGCACGACCTGGGGCACGTGAGCCACCCGGAGCCGTTTAACCGGCTGATCAACCAGGGCATGATCCTCGGCGAGACGGAGTACGCGTTCTTCGAGCTGCCGGCGGGGGCGGCGGGGGCGGCAGGCCCGGGCAGCCCGGCACGGGCCGTCTCACTCGACGACATGACCGACGTCGAAGAGGAAGCCACCGACGCCGGCCCGCGGCTCATGGGCACCGTGAAAGCCACCGGCGAGCGCATCGCCGCCACACCCGTTATCGAGCCGCTCGTGGAGAAACGCCAGCACGCCTTCGTCCTCAAGGCGGACCCGAACGTGAAGGTCGACGCGCGCAGCTTCAAGATGAGCAAGAGCCGCGGCAACGTGGTGAACCCGGACGAGATCGTCGAAAACTACGGCGCCGACTGCTTCCGCCTCTACGAGATGTACATGGGCCCCCTCGAGGCGCAAAAGCCCTGGAGCACGCGGGACATCGTGGGCATGGCACGCTTCCTGAATGCCGTGCACCGGCACATCGTCGGCGACGAGGAGAACAACGTCACCGTGCAGGTCACCAGTTCGCCCATCCCCGACGAGCTCGAACGGCTGATGCACCGGACGATTAAAAAGGTCGGGCAGGACGTGCAGGCGCTGCGGTTCAACGTGGCGATCGCGGAGTTGATCAAGCTGAACAACGAGATGGGCAAGCTCGAGACGATGCCCCGCAAGCTGGCCGAGGTCTTCGCGCTGCTGCTGGCACCGTTCGCGCCGCACCTGGCCGAGGAGCTTTGGAGCCACCTGGGGCACAACACGCTGATCGCCACGGCGCACTGGCCCCGCTATGACGAGGGGATGCTGGTGGAGAGCGAGATCGAGCTGCCGGTGCAGGTGAACGGCAAGCTGCGGGCGCGCATCCGCGTGCCGGCCGACGCCGACGAGCAGGCCGTGCTGGCGACGGCGCTGCACGCCGAGAACGTCCGCCCTTACGTGGAGGGCAAGCAGCTCAAGAAGCAGCTTTACGTGCCGGGGCGGCTGGTGAACCTGGTGGTGGGCTGAGCCGCGCCGGCCGGCGTTCGGCCGGCGTTCGGCCGGCACGCGGCCGCCGGGCGGCCTACCATCGCACGGAACCTATGGAGACCTATGGCCGTTGAAATCGAAGCGAAGATGAAGGTGGAGACGCACGACGACGTGCGCGCCAAGCTGCACGAACACGCCGCGGAGCATGTGGGCACCTACCGCGAGGTGAACCGCATCTTCGACACCGAGGACCGCTCCCTGCTGGCCGGGGACCAGGGGCTGCGCCTCCGCGCCCGCCACGACGCCGACGGCAACGCGGCGTTCACGCTCACGTACAAGGGCCCCCGCCGGCACAGCAAGCTCAAGAGCCGCGAGGAGATCGAGATGGGCGTCACCGACATCGACGCGGCCACGAGCCTGCTCGAGGCGCTGGGCTACGGCCTGGTCCTGAGCTTCGAGAAACGGCGCGACACGTTCTCACTCGGCGGCTGCCTCGTGGAACTCGACGAGCTGCCCCACCTGGGCACCTACGTCGAGGTGGAAGGCCCCGACGAGGCCTCGGTCCTGCAGCTACGCGAGCAACTGGGGCTCTCGGACCACGCGATCGTCAAGGCCAGCTACCCGGCCATGCTGCTGAGCCACATGCAGGAAGAAGGCATCACGCAGAACGACGTGTCGTTCGCATGAGCCACCGCGTGTGCCGCCGCGCCATCCCCGCCGCGCCATCCCCGCCGCGCTCAAACCGCCGCGGTCAAACCGCCGCGGTCCACAGGAAGACGCCGACCATCAGCAGCACGGCCGTGACGCCCGCGGCCAGCATGGGCAACGCCCACGGCTCGGGCTGTTCCTTCACGCCGACGAGCTCGACCACGAACTGCTGCCCCTCGGCCTGCCAGGCGTTGCCTGGCAGCTCGATGCGGTCGACCAGGTCGTCGCCGAAGGTGCGGCTGTCCCAGACTTCGATCAGGCGCACGTCGCGCACCTCGCGCGGTTCGATCGCCCAGTAGAGGCCGCTGCCGAGGGTGGTGTCCTTCTTCACGTCGGTACGGATGTCGGCGCCCCCTTCGTCACGTGGGTTGACGCGGAGGTAGGGGTTGTCCACGTCGCCCCAGAACTTGAAGTTGGCCGCGGCCCCGGAGATGCCCGGGCGGGTGGTGAGCTTGATGCCGTAGGCCGTGCCGCCGTCGGGCGTGGCCTGGTAGGCCTGCCAGCCGTAGAACGCCGCGGCCGCCCCGCCGAGCATGATGAGCACCATGAGCACGTACCCCGCCGCCTTGCCGGCGGTGTTGCCGCCGGCGTGCTTCGGCGGTGTCGTCCGAGCGGCGGACGTGCCGGGCCGGCCGGCGGCGGGCCTGGACGCGGGCCTGGACGCGGGCGCGGTCGCGGGCGTGGGCCGGGCCTGCTTCTGCACCGGCGGCATGTTCACCGGGGCCAGGTCGTACTCGGCTTCGTGTGGGTCCACGTCGTGTTGTTCGGCGTCGTGGCGTTCGTTCGGGCTGTTCATGACACATCCGCCTCCGAAACCAGCCCGCCGGGCGCATCGGCCGCGTCCGACAGGTCCACCAGCATGCCCGCGGCCATGCTCAGCAGCACCGCGACACAAAACAGCATCGTCCCCGTCCGGGCCGAGACGTCCGCCACGTCGTCGAACTTCACGAGCAGGATCATCACCGCCACCACCAGCACGTCCAGCAGGCTGTACTTGCCCGTGGCGACGCTCAGTTTATGCAGCCGCCGACGCACGTGCCACGCCATCGGCAGATGGCGGTTCGTCGCCGCCAGGATCGTCACGAGCTTTGCGTACGGGAAGCAGACGCTGAAGACGAACAGCACCCCCGCCAGCAGCCCCTCGCCGTCGCGCCACAACGCCGCGATGCCCCCCAGCAGCGAGTAGACGTTCTCCTGCCCCAGCAGCGGGTTGTTCATCGAGATGAACGGGCTGGTCACGCCCGCCGTCAGGACGACCAGCGCCAAAAGCGACAGCACGGCCGCCAGCGGGTTGTGCTTCAGGCGGCCCATTAGTCGAACACGCATTCCTTCGTCAACGCCGCGTTGAGCAGACGCATGTACTTGTCCGCCGGCACGTCCGTGCAGCCGAACGTCTTTAAGTGCGGCGTAGAAGCCTGCGAGTCCAGCAGCGTGAACTTCCGTTCGCGCATGCGCTGCACCAGGCCAACGAGGGCCACCTTGCTGGCGTCGCGGCGGGTGTGGAACATGCTCTCGCCGAAGAACGCCCCGCCGAGGCTCACGCCGTAGAGCCCGCCGACCAGCTCGCCCTCGTGCCACGCCTCGACGCTGTGGGCGTAGCCCAGTTGGTGCAGGCGGGTGTAGGCCTGGATGAGCTCCTCGCCGATCCACGTGCCGGCCCCTTCGCCGTCCCGGGGGACCGAGGCACAGGCGCGGATGACGGCGTCGAACGCGGCGTTGATGCGCGTCTCGAACCCGCCGTGACGGAGCACCTGTCGGAGGCTTCGGTGAATGGTGAACGCGTCGTCGAGGGGAATGACGCCGCGTGGGTCGGCGGTGTACCAGCGCGTGACGCCGTCGGCGTCCGTCATGGGGAATGCGCCCTGAGCGTAGGCCGAAAGCAGCGTTTCGGGATCCAGACGGGCGGCATGCATCGTGCCAGACAGCCTACGCGTGAGAAGGCAGGATCGGCAAGCATCGGAAGATGCTTCGTCAGCAACAGGGGCGGGGGAATGAGCAATGAGCAGGGAACCAATGACCAATGAAGCACCAAGGCAACATGTTCGATCCGATGAGCAATGATGTTGAGTCCCATGGCGCACGCCGCCTGATCCCGGCCGCCTGACTTGGTCATTGGTTCCCTGCACATTGCTCATTCGCCCCAAGGGCTAGGTCGGCCGACGACCGTCCGTCTTCCCCTCGATCTCTCGATCCCCCTTCCCTCGATCCCTACCCTTCGTGCCTTCCCAGTTTGGTCTGATGGGCTGGAAGCCCATGCTACGTGGCTTTCCTTCACTGCGTGCAAACGGCCGTCGCGGCAGGTACAACCCACGGCGTGCCTGCTGACGCCACGACGCTTCGCATTCGACCGGCCGTGCGTGCCGACTTGCCGGCGGTGAATGCGATCCAAAATCACTTCGTCCGCACCGCCGAGACGCTCTACCAGGACGAGCCGTTCACGCTCAACTGGCGGCTGGCGTGGTTCAAGGGCCGCGGGCCGAGGCACCCGGTGCTCGTGGCCGTGGACGAGGCGGTTTACGAGGCCGTGCAGGCGCCGCAGGCGGGCGTGGGGCAGGTTTCGGCGCGCCCGCGTGTGGTGGCGTGGGGGTCGCTGTCGGCGTTCGGGGGCGTTTGCGGGTACCGGCACACGGCGGAGGTGAGTTTGTACGTCCACCCCGAGGAACGCGGCCGGGGCGTGGGCAGCCTGCTGTTCGCCGAACTCATCCGCCGGGCCGAGGCGATGGACTACCACACGCTCATCAGCCGGGTCGACGCCGAGCACACCGCGAGCCTGGCCATCAACCGCAAGTTCGGCTTCGCCGAGGCCGGGCGTCTGAAAGAGGCGGGGCGAAAGTTCGGCAGGTGGCGGACGGTCCTGTATTTGCAACGCATGCTGCGTGATGAAAACCACCAGCCGACGGACGAAGCACGCGATTGACTCGGCCCGCACGTTCGAGCTTACGCCCACGACCGTCACGGCCGTATTCGCGGTCCTGTCGTTCATGATCCCGTTGCTCGGCCTGCTCTGGTCCGCGCAGAAGGTGCGACAACCCGACCGACAGCGGCTCGGCCGGCAGAGCGAATCCGCATCCAACGGCCGACACCCCGGCTACGCGGGCCAAGCCGGCTCCGCCGCCGCCCGCGGGCTGAGCAAGGCCGAACGCCGGACCGTCAAACGCTCCGGCCCGCCCTACTTCGGGACGAGGTAGAGGGGCGTACCGGCAACCCAGGTTCCGGGGGCAGGTCCCTGGGCAAGTCTGACTGACCTGCCGGGCTTCTGACCGGCCGGGCGGGTTACCCGTCCCTCAGGCGACGGCCCTGATCATCTTCTCGGCGGCGTCGGTCAGGTCGGTGGCAGTCTGCAGCGTCGGCAGCTTGCCCTGGGCGTCGGCCAGGATCTGCCGGGCCTTTTCCACGTTGGTGCCCTCCAGCCGTACGACCACCGGCACGTCGAAGCCGACCTCGGTGCCCGCCTTGACGAGTGCGTCGGCGATCAGGTCGCACTTGGCGATGCCGCCGAAGATGTTCACCATGATCCCCTTGACGTTCGTGTCCGCCAGGATGATGCGGAACGCCTCGATCGCCCCCTCGGCCGTGACGCTGCCGCCGACGTCCAGGAAGTTGGCCGGGCTGCCGCCGTGGTGCTTGATGATGTCCATCGTGGCCATGGCCAGCCCCGCGCCGTTCACCAGGCAGCCGATGCTGCCGTCGAGCTGGATGTAGTTCAGGTGGGCGTTCTTGGCCCGGACGTCCAGCTCCTTCTCCTGCGTTTCGTCCTCCATCGCAGCGATCGCCTTCTGGCGGAAGAGGGCGTTGTCGTCGAAGGTGAACTTCGCGTCGATCGCCTGCACCTCGCCCTGCTTGGTGACGACCAGCGGGTTGATCTCGGCGATCTCCGCGTCGGTCTCCTTGAACGCCTTGTAGAGGTTCATCATCAGCGTCGAGGCGATGCGGACCTGCTTGCCCTCGAAGCCGAGCTGGAACGCCAGCTCCGTCGCCTCGTACGCCTGCAGGCCCAGCACGGGGTGAAGCGGCAGCTTAATGACCTTCTCGGGCGTCTTCTCGGCGACTTCCTCGATCTCCACGCCTCCCTCGGCACTGGCGATGAGCGTCACCGTCCGGGCGGCCCGGTCCAGCGTGAACGAGAGGTAGTACTCCTTGGCGATATCGACGCCCGGCGCGACGAGCAGCACGCTAACCGGCACGCCCTCGGGCCCGGTCTGCACGCTGACCATGCGGTTGGCGAGCATGAACTCCGCGGCCTGCTTCGCCTCCTGGGCACTCTTGACGAGCTTCACGAACCCCGCCTTGCCCCGGCCGCCGGCGTAGACCTGCGCCTTCACCACGCACATGCCGCCGAACGACGTATACGCCGCCTCGACCTCCGCCACACTCCGGCAGACCTGCGCCTGCGGAACCGGGACGCCGTACTCGGCGAGAATCTGACGGGCTTGGTATTCGTGAATCTTCATGGCCGCCAGACGGTACAACGCAAGGCAACCGGCGGCAACGGTTCGACGACGACAACACGTTCCACGCACATGCGCTCGCGAACACCCCATGGCACCAAGGACGACGCGAAGGCTCAGAGTGGAACAGGCTGAAGCGACGCCGACCCACCCGCCGGCGTGATCGATGCCGTGAGCGTCACGGACGGTCTGAGGCTGCTGTTCGTGTTCATCTTCGAGTCTCCCTTCGCGTCTTTGCGCCTTCGCGAGCGCATGGCCGCTTTCGGCTACCATGCGCAGGTGGCTTGCCGTGCGTCCGTCTGCCGTCGTTTTCTTCTGGGGCTGCTCGCCTGTGCCGGGGGGTGCTCCGGGTTTGACGTCGTCAACGCCCTCACGCCGGCCGGGGGCGTGACACGGCTGTCGGACATCCCCTACGGCCGCCTGCCGCGGCAGCGGCTGGACGTTTACCTGCCCGACCACCGCCCGCCCGAGACGCGGCCGCTGACGCGGGGCGTGATCGTCTTCTTTTACGGCGGCGGCTGGGTCAATGGCCGCAAGGCCGACTACCGCTTCGTCGGCCGGACGCTCGCCCGCCGGGGGTACACCGTGGTGCTGCCGGACTACCGTCTGGCCCCGGCGGTGCGGTTCCCGGCGTTCGTCGAAGATGCCGCCGCCGCCGTCACCTGGGCACACGCCCATCGAGACGAACTCGTCGGCCGCTGGCCCCCCGTGACCACCCCCGCCGACGAGCCGCGCCCGCCGCTCTTCCTCGTGGGCCACTCCGCCGGGGCCCACCTGGCCCTGCTCGTCACCCTCGACCCGGCCTACCTTCGGGCGCTTGGTTTGCCACGGGGCATCATCGCCGGGACCGTCGGCGTCTCGGGCCCCTACCGCTACGTGCCGGCCGGTGAGGACGCCGGCCTGCTCACGCTCGACCCCGGCCCCGCCGCCCGCTCCGCCGCGGCCCGCAGGTTCGCCCCGCTCTTCGTCGCCCGGGACCTGCCGCCGACCCTGCCGCCCCTGCCGCCCCCGCCGCCTGTCCTGCTCCTGCACGGCACCGCCGACCGAACCGTCCCCGCCGACGAGGCCCTGGAGCTGGCGGATGCCTTGCGCGACGCTGGCGCAAGCGTCGAAGTGCGCCTCTACCCGCGCACCGGCCACATCACCCCGGCCCTCTCGCTGGCCGAGCCGTTCAAGCACCTCACCCCCACGCTACGGGACGTCCAGGCCTTCACGCGAAGCGAGGTCGTGACAGAACACGTTGAGTCAAAGAGACACCAAGATGAAGAACGCACGGAGGTAGACCCCGACAGGAAGTAAGCCCGCATCCCGGGGGTGCTGAGACAGGCGCCGCCTCGCGGCACCGTTTAGCGCGCCACGCGCGTGTCCGTGCGCTCGGGCGGGCGGGCGGCGGCCAGGAGTTGGCGGGCGGTGGTGTGCCTGTCGCCGTGGGCCGCCTGGCCCGCACCTGCCTGCACCTGACCCACCTGGCCGTTCCGCATGACCAGCTCCGCCGTCTGCTCGAGCATCATCGGCGTAAGCGCCCGGATCCGCTCGGCCAGCGCCTGCTGCTGGTTCATGATCTCCCGGTTCACGCTCCCCATCGCCCGGTCGTCGGCCCGGTAGATGTCCCCGGTCAGCGTCCGCGCGATCGCCGCCTCCACCCGCCCGCCGTCGGCCAGCTCCTGCCACTGCGGGCGGACCGTCACGCTCACCCCCTGCTCCCCCAGCGTCAGCAGGCCCCATCGCGGCGGCAGGTCCTTCTTCTTCAGCAGCCCGGCCGGGGCCAGCACGTAGTGCAGATTCGCCGTCGGGCAGGCCAGGCACGTCTGGAATTTCCCGAGGCTGGCAAACCGACGCTGCCGCGCGTACCGCCGTGTGCGGTTCCGCCGCCGCCCGGCCGTCTGCTCGCGTAAATCCCGCCGACGCTCCTCCAGAAACAACGACATCTGTCCGTCGCGCGTGTCATCCCGCAAAAAGTCCGCCCGGCTGGCCTTGCACTCGATGAACACCGTCTGGTGCACGTCCCGCGATGCCCCGCAAAAGTTCGCGTAAGGCCCGAACAGCCCCGTCCCCGCCGCGTCGACAATCCCTACCGGCGGAATGCGAACCTCGGCCGCGATGCACCGGTACCCCATCCGGTACAACCACCGACACGCCTCCTTCTTCAGCCGCTTGTGCAGATCGGTCTCGCCGGGCATGCGGTGCACTCCTTTGCACGCCAACTCGTCAGGGAAACATCGCCGGCTCGAGCATACCCCCAACCCCGAAGCCCGCAACTCGATCGGCCGGCAGAGGCAAGTGTCGGCATCACCACTGCCAGGCGGACGAACCCCCGCCCGGCCCATGCGGCGGCGAAGCCGTGATGACACAGGGATAAAGAAGGCACATGGCGGTCGGCATTCAGAAGCGAAGAGGCCACGGCCGCGGCGACCGGTTCATCCCACGCGGACGTGCGCAATAACCCACGTCAGGCTGAGCAAAAACCGATTCACGCCCGCGACGCGCTCCGGTATCTTGCCGGCATGACACGGCACACACCCGCAAGCGTTCTGGCGTTTATCGTCGCGGCCTCGTTCACCGTTGCCGCCTCGGCCGAGGTCGTCACGCGTAACGTCGAGTACACCCACGACGGGCAGACGTACGTCGGCTACCTCGCCTACGACGACGACCTGGACGGCCCGCTTCCGGCGGTCGTCGTCATTCACGAGTGGTGGGGCCTGAACGACTTCGCCAAGGAGCAGACCCGCATGCTGGCGGAGCTGGGCTACGTCGGCTTCGCGGCGGACATGTTCGGCGACGGCCAGACCACCAAGGACCCGCAGCAGGCCGGCCAACTGGCCGGGGCCGCCAAGGGCAAGGGCCTGGCGATGCTCGCCGGGCTGGCGCTGGAGCAGGTGAAGCAACTGGAAATGGTGGACGCGGACAACGTCGGCGCGATCGGCTTCTGCTTCGGCGGGACGACGGTGCTGGAGATGGCCCGCGCCGGGCAGGAGCTGGTGGGCGTCGTCAGCTTCCACGGCGACCTGAAGCCTTCGGCGGACGCGGCCGCCGCCGGGCGGGTGAAGGCCGACGTGCTCGTCGCCCACGGCGCGACCGACCCGCTGGTGCCGCCCGGGGACGTCGCCGCCCTGACGGGCGAAATGATCGCCGCCGGCGTGAACCTGACGCTGCTGGTCTTCCCCGACACGAAGCACTCCTTCACGAACCCCGAAGCCGACACCTACGGCATGGAGGCGGCCGCCTACAACGAAACCGCCGCCGAGGCGGCCTTCACCGCGATGGAAGATTTCTTCGCCGACCGGTTCGAGGAGTGAGCCGGGCATCTCGACGCTCGGGAATGCGCTCACGAAGCCGCGAAGCCGCGAAGGAAGACCTGAAGGTTGGATAGGGGCTTGCGGGTGATTGTGTCCACGCTCGTTTTGGGCACCGCCGAGTCGCAGAGGACGCGGAGACAGAGAGATCGGGCCCGGCTCGGAAACTCTGCTATTGTTCGCACGCCACCATCCCGCTCACAACGCCATCTTTCCCCCTCTGCGGTCTCCCCAGTCTCGGGGGTCTTTGCGTCAATCAAGCTCACCTGGCGGCTGAAGCCGCCAAGGCCTGGGCGGTCTGAATGTCCTCATCAACCCCCTACCACCCATCCTTCGCGTCTTCCTTTGCGGCTTCGCGGCTTCGCGGGCGCATTGCGGTTGTGAAACGCCCCGGGGGTGGAACGTTGTCCGCCGGCCGCTATCCTGATGCGCCTCGACCATGCTTGAACGAATCATCCATCTCGTTTCGAACATCCCGACCTGGGTTTTCCTGGCCGTCATCATTCACCTGACGGTGCTGGGTGCGGTCGCGTACCTGATTCTGCTGGAGCGCAAGACGGCCAGTTGGGTGCAGGACCGGCTGGGGCCCAACCGCGTCGGGTTTCATTTCAACCTGGACTTTCTGCCCAAGTTCCACTTCTGGGGCCTGGGCCAGCCGCTGGCCGACGGGCTGAAGTTCCTCGTGAAGGAGGACTTTCAGCCGAGGAAGGTCGATACGATCCTCTTCACCGCCGCCCCGATCGTGATGATCATCGTGGTGATCATCTCGATCGCCGTGATCCCGTGGGGCGGGGTCAAACAGAGCACGGACCTGATTTACATTCCCGTCGCACAGGCCCAGGCACTTGCCCTGGCGGAGACGGTCGAGGACCGGGCGCGCATTGTGACGCCCTACCTGACGCACACCGCCGCCGTGGTGCACGCCGAGGTGCTCGAGGGCGAGCTGGTCTATGACCAGTTTCCGCCGACGTCCGACCCGCGCAGCCTGCTGGACGCCGGCCCGCCGGGCGCGACGCTGCCCGTGGCCGTGACGTACCAGTACCCGTTCCAGATCGCGAAGCTGAACTTCGGCGTGCTGTTCGTGCTGGCGGTGCTCTCGCTGGCGGTCTACGGCGTGGTCATCGGCGGGGGGGCGAGCAACAACAAGTACAGCTTCATCGGCGGGCTGCGGGCGTGTGCGAACATGATCAGCTACGAGATCCCGCTGGGCCTGAGCGTGCTGGCCGTCGTGCTCATGTTCGGCACGCTGGACTTAGGCGAGATCGTCAACCTGCAGGCCGGCTACTGGCTGGGGTTCATCCCGGCGTGGAACGTGTTTACGCAGCCGGTGGCGTTCATCCTGTTCCTGATCTGCATCCACGCGGAGGCGAACCGCGCCCCGTTCGACATGGCCGAGGCCGAGCAGGAACTCGTCGGCGGGTACCACACCGAGTACAGCTCGATGCGGTTCGCCCTCTTCTTCCTGGCCGAGTACGCCGGCATGGTGACGACGAGCTGCGTGGCCGTTGCGCTGTTCTTCGGCGGCTGGCACCTGCCGGGCGTGGACTGGCTTTACGCGAAGATCACCGGGGCGTTCGTCGCCGGGGCCGTCACCGACAGCCTCGTGCTGAACATCATCCGCACGGCGGTCTTCTTCGGTAAGGCCGTGGTGATCCTGTTCATCTTCATGTGGGTGCGGTGGAGTTTGCCGCGGTTCCGGTTCGACCAGCTCATGCAGATCGCCTGGGGCGGGATGATCCCGCTGTCGATCGCGCTGGTGGCCGGCAGTGCGATTTGCGTCTACCTCACCGGCGGCGCGACCCGCTACCCGGACGTGGTGGACCAGACGCTGGTCCGGCCGTTCGGCTTCGATATCGCGATGGTCTTCCTGCTGATGAACGGCATCATCGTCGTCGGCAGCCTGGTGGTGATGTACCTGCTGCCGGCCGGGCCCAGCGGCAACAACCAGAAGATCGACGTGCCGGACAGCCGGTTCAAGTTCACGCCGGGCCCCGGCAAGGGCCGCGGCGCGATCCCCGCCCGCCCGGCGACCGTCGGCCCGTAGACCCTGACGCCGCCGGCCGGCGGCATCGTGTACTGAGGTACCCCGCCGGGTGTCGACCGGTTTGCCGTCTGACTTTGCCCGGCGTCCCTGCTAGCATTCACAGCCATGAACCCGCAAGACGTCATCGAACTCAAGGCCCCGCGCCTCTCCACCGCGGACCAGTTCTACCTGCCGCAGGTGGCCATCGGGCTGGGCACGACGATGAAGCACATGCTCAACGTCGTCGTGCGGAATAAGCACCGCGTCATCCAGTACCCCGAGGAACGCCGCGAGGACCTGGCCGTGGAAGACGGCGGAATCCTCGCCAAGACCTACCGCGGCGTGCACCGCCTGAACAAGGACGAGGAAGGCCGCGTCAAGTGCGTCGCCTGCTTCATGTGCTCCACGGCCTGCCCGGCCCATTGCATCCACATCGAAGCCGGCGAAAGCCCCTGGGAAGACCGAGAGAAGTACCCGATCAAGTTCGACATCGACGAACTGCGTTGCATCTACTGCGGCATGTGCGAAGAGGCCTGCCCCGTCGATGCCATCGAACTGACCAGCCTCTACGACATCGTCGGCCTCAGCCGCCAGGAGATGATCTTCGACAAGGAAAAGCTGCTCGAGGTCTACGACCACACGTACGAAAACGAGCCGATGTAGCCTGTCGAGCCGGCCAATGAACGAACAAAGCCCGGGGCCTCTGGCCCCGGGCTTTTCGTTTCGTCGGACGTTGGACTGTGTCGCCGGCTTCAGCTCTTCTTCGCGCCCGACTTCTCGACCATCGCCGTCATCTGCTCGACGGACTTGTAGCCGATGGTCTTGTCCTGTTCCTTGCCGTCCTTGAGGACGATCATGGTCGGGATGCTGCTAACCTCGTACTTCTTGGCGACGTCCTGGTTCTCGTCCACGTCGATGTAGACGGGGATGAAGCCGTCGTTGAGCTTGGCGGCGAGGCTCTCGTCGGTCCAGGTGCTCTTTTTCATCGCCTGGCACGGGCCGCACCAGCTGGCGGTGAAGTAGAGCAGCATCGGCTTGCCGGACTCGGCGGCTTCCTTCTCGGCCGCGGCGTAGTCCTTGCGCCACTTGACGGGGCTCTCGGCGTCCGCAGCGTAGGCCTGCCAGCCCATCGCGGCGACGAGGCCCAGCACCAGCAACATCACGAGCTTGTTCGATCGGGTCATGTCTGTCTCCTTGGTCGGTGTTCTTCTAATCATCCGGCGGGCGTCGGTGGCCGCACACCTCTTCGACGCACGAGACACCCGCAACGATTGCAGATTAACCTCGGATTTGGCCCGGCGGCACGCGAATTTTCTCAGCGTCTTTTTGCCGGCCCGACTCATACCGCTGCTCCGTCCCCGCCAGGAGCCGCCGAATATTGGACCGGTGCGTCCAGACGATCAGGCAGGGAATCGCCACGGCCGCGGCCGTCAGCGGCCACAACGCCCCGAACACCGCCCAGCCCCGCAACAGCCCCAGCCCCACGAAAACCAGCGGAAAGCTCCCCGCCGCCAGCATGCTGCCCACGCTCACGTACCGCGTGAGCTTGAAAACCCCAGCAAAGACCGCCAGTGCCGCCATGCCCGGGACCACCCAGTAAGGCACGAGCCCCAGCGTGATGCCTGCACTCGTGGCGACGCCCTTGCCCCCCTTGAAGCCCAGGAACAGGCTGAACACGTGCCCCAGCAACGCCGCGATGCCCACCGCCAGCCATAAAGCGTGCAGCCCCGGCCCTCTGTCCGGCGCAGGCACGTTAAACACCACCGCCGAGGCGATCCACAACGGCAGCGCGCTCTTGAGCAGGTCGAGCAGGAGGACGACAAAAAACCACCGCGTCCCGAGCGACCGACCGACGTTGGTCGCCCCGATGTTCCCGCTGCCGACCTTGCGGATGTTCACCCCCCTGGCCCGGGCGATCAGCAGCCCGAACGGCACCGAGCCCAGGAGGTACGCGACCGGGAGAAGCACCAGGAGCCATGCGACGGCGGACATATGACGCGTAAGTACCGCAAACGCCCGGTCGGGTCACGTTCGGGGGCACCTGACGACGCGTCAGTCGCCCGGCTGTGGTTCGGCCGGCCAGAGGCCGGTAGGCTGTTGACAACGTGGAGGCCGACTTCCCGTTCATCTCGTCCTTCCGCTACATGGCCGTCGCGGACTATCCGCCGGGGTCCACCTTCGGGCCGCGCCACCTTCAGGACTTTGAGTTCGTCTGGATGGTCGCCGGCGACGCCGTCTACCTTCGCGACGGTGAGTCGTTCCCCGCCCCGGAGGGGAGCATCGTGTTGTGCCAGCCGGACACGGTCGACGGGTTCCGCTGGGACCCGGCCCGGCGGTCAAGGCACTTTTGCTTCCACTTTGACCTCGTCCGAGCACCGGCCGGCTTTGCACCCGCGAGGCGGTGGCCCGTCGTACGCCATGCCGACTCCACCGAGGTGTTGCCCGCACTGTTCCGCCACATGTCGGTGCTGCGACTCGGCGCCGACGACGTCCTGCTTCGAACGGCCGGGGCACATGCGCTGATGCTCTTCGTAACGGGCACCCCCGTGCAGGCCGGGTCTCCGGCGGGGGCGTATCCCGATCCGGTACGGGCGGCACTCGAGGCGTTGCACGACCGGCTTGCCGTGGACCCGGCCGCCCCCTTGACGCCCGCCGACCTCGCCGACGCCGCGGCCGTCTCCGAACGACATCTGGCCCGGCTCATGCGCCGCCAGACCGGCCACACGCCCGCCGAGACGATCCGCCTGGCGAGGCTGGACTTGGCCGCCCGCCTTGTCACCGGCACGGACCTGCCGATGTCTCAGGTCGCCAGCATGTGCGGCTTCAGCCAGCAGTTCCACTTCTCCGAGGCGTTCAAGCGGTCGTACGGCACGCCGCCGCTGCGGCTGCGCCAGCAGGTGCGCGCCGGCCTCACCCCGCCGTTGCCAAGGCTCCGCCGAGACGTCCTGGAACCGCAAAGACAGCAGGTCCATTCGCCGTCTTGAAGCACTCCAAACAGCCGACCTGTCCTGGAGACGTAAAAAGTGGGCAGAATTGCGCATGGCCAGTTCGAACCGCCGGCGGTTCAATCAAGCTGACTTGGAGGCCCCCATGACCACGATCCAGACGAGTCCCGGCCTGCCCCGTCACGACGGCGTGGCGACCCGGCCCGAATCCGACCGCCGCCGCGTGAGCGTCGCTGAGTACAGCCACTACCGCCAGCACGGCTACCTCGTCGCCCGGCAGGTGCTGACGCCCGAGGAAGTCGCCGAGCTGCGCGAGCACACCGAGGACCTGATGCAGGGCCGCCTCCCCGAGCAGCAGGAGTTGGACGTATTCGACCCGGACAATGCCCCCGTCGGCAAGACGAACGAATACCGCCGCGAGGCCGGGAGCGTACGCCACCTGGTCCGCCCGCCGGAGCACCTTTCGCCGGCCGAGAAGGCCCAGCACTTCCTTCGCATTCACATGCTGCACCGGCAGTTGGCGTTGCACGAGCGGTACATGCTCCACCCCCGCGTGCTGGACCTGGTGGAGGTGCTTACGGGGCCGGACGTGCTGGCGCTGCAGACGATGCTCTTCCTGAAGCCGCCGGGCAAGACCGGCCAGGGCTGGCACCAGGACAGCTACTACATCCCGACGATGCCCGACAGCCTCATCGGCGCGTGGATCGCCATCGACGACTGCGACGAGAAGAACGGCGCGCTCTGGATGGCCAAGGGCTCCAGTGCCGAGCCCGTCCACCCGCCCTGCCCGGAGACGGGTTACGGCTTCGGCGACCGGTTGCTGTCGGACATCAAGTTCATCAAGAACGCCAGCGACCCGGACGACGAAACCAACTGGCTCTCGGGCATCGCCGACAAGTACGACCAGGTGCTCGTTACCTGCAAGGCGGGCGACGTGGTCTTCTTCAACGGGCACATCCTGCACCGCAGCAAGGACAACTGGACGACCGACCGCTTCCGCCGGGCCTTCGTCAGCCACTACTGCAACGCCCGCGGCTTCACGCAATGGGGCGGCGAGCCCGAGGCGAAGGACGCCTTCGGCAACCCGGCCGTGGACCCGGCCACCGGCATGAGCAACGGCAGCCACATCCTGGCCCGCGGGGATTCGCACCTGCCCTACGCCATGCCGCGGTTCGGCACCCCCTGCGCCGCCACCCGCCCGGCCGAGGAGCGCCAGGCCGCCGCCATGGAGGCCGCCCGCGTCATCGCCGAGGCCAACAACGGCTACATGGGGTGCGCCATCGGCCTGCCGGAGCCCGAAGCCCACTGAACCGCGACCCGCCGGCCTGCCTCAACCCGGCTCGCGCTGGATCGTCGGCCACACCGCCACGCTCGCCACCGTGTGCCCCATCCGGTCGGTGATCGGCACGCTCCGCACCTGCCGGAACCCGGCCAGCACCTCCTTCTGCGCCAGCACGTCCTCGAAGTACTGCAGGTCCGACTCCAGCACGTGGTCCGACGCGTTGAAGACGACCAGCACCAGCGCCGCCTCGCGAATCTGCGGCTCTTCCTCCATCTTGCGGAGGTCCTTCACCACCGCCTGGCGCCACTGGCTGCCGTACCCGCGGTGTCGGACGTCCGGCGCGCGGTACTGGTACGCCGCCTTCACCTCCAGCCACAGCGCCTCGCCCGGGCCGGACAAGTCCGTGGGCGTGAACAGGTCCGGCGACGCCGCGTCCAGCCGCAACGGCCGGCCGGCGTCGCACAGCACCAGGTCGCACCGCTTCCGGTTGCTCAGCTTCTTCCCCAGGCTCGAAGGATAGTGCACCTCCCGGGCCACGGCGTACTTCCCGGCCAGCCCCTCGGCCAGCACCTGCTGCAACGCAAGCTCGTCCTTCGCGTCGAGCCCGTAGACCGCCTGCTCCTCGCGCATCGCCTGCTCCGCCTGCCGCAGTGCCGCCGCCAGATCGTCCGCCACCAAGTCCAGCGACCATCGCATAGACAACCACCTCGGCAAGCCTCACGCGAACAGCCGGCTGCGGTCGCCGTAGAAGCCCACCAGCATCTCGTCGAGCACCCGGTTGGTCCGCAACGCCGACCGCCCGGTGCTCGGGCACGTGACGCCGTCCCGGCCGAGCAGTTCTCCCACCACCGTCTCGATCAGCGGCTGCTGCACGTGCTTCGGGTAGGTCGCGTCGAACGTCTCCTCGCCATCCGCCGTGACGAGCCGGACCGGCTCCTGCCCGAACGTCGGCATCACGATCCGCCCCGCCGTCCCCGTGATCGTGATGACGTCCTCCTTCACGCAGCCGGCGAAGTTCCAGCTGGCCGTGCCGATCGCCTTGCCGATGCTGAAGCTCATGCAGCAGGCGTCCTCCACGCCGTTGGCCGAGTGGTTGAACGCCACGCCGTGCACGTTCTCCACCGGCCCGAGCATGGAGTCGATCGCGTCCATCGTGTGGCTGCCCAGGTCGAGCACCAGACCGGCCCCCGCCGTCGCCAGATCCATCCGCCACTGCCCGTCGGGGTCGGGCCGGTGCAGGCGGGTCATGCGGTAGTCGACGTGCGTGATCGTCCCGAGCCGCCCGGCGTCGATCGCCCGCTTCGCCGCGACGAACCCCGGCAGCCGCCGACGGTAGTACGCCACGAACAACGGCAAACCCCGCCGCTCGAACGCCTCGCACATCCGCAAACACTCGGCCGCCGTGCGGGCCATCGGCTTCTCGACGTAACACGCCTTCCCCGCCTCGGCCACGGCCAGCGCCAACTCACAATGGTTCCCCGGCGGCGTGGCGATGTAAACCGCATTCACCTCGTCGTCGGCAATGAGCCTCGCCGCGTCGTCGTAGCTTCTGGGCACGCCGTGCCGGCGCGCATAGTCCGCGGCCTTGGCCCCGTCCCGCCGCATCACGGCCACAAGCCGGCTGCCGGCCACCTTGTTGAACGCCGGGCCACTCTTGACCTCGCACACGTCGCCACAACCGAGAATGCCCCAGCGGATGTCTGTCATAAACCGCAGCCTAGCATGCCGCCTGTTACGTCAGAAGCTATGCTCCCGGCCGTGCCGCCGGACTTCACGCGCGTCGAGATCGATATCCGTAAACTGCGGGACTACTGCCTAAGCCCTACGCACCCCAGAGGCAAGCACAAAGCAAAGATCTTCGAGCATGTCCTAGGCTTGATAGTGCAGGACGCCCCATGGCTGCAACATCAACTGAACACCGCGGCCAGAGACCCCGCAGCCGGTTTCATTCCGAATGAAACCGACCAACACGGGAAACGCTTCACCCTCGACACCCTGGTTCGAACGCCCCAAGGCCACTCCGCGATCGTCCGTTCCTCATGGATCATTCGCACGGGCGAGGACGTGCTCAGGCTGGTAAGCTGCTACGTACGGTGAGGAGTCCCGCATGACACAGACGCCCAAACTTCTCGACGTAGTCGCACTGCTCGTGGACCTGCCCGGGGCCGGCCTTCAGCGTGGCCATGTGGGGACGGTCGTCGAGGAACTGGAAGCCGGCACGTTCGAGGTCGAGTTCAGCGACGAGCACGGCCGGACCTACGCGCAGACCGCCCTGCCGGGGTCGCAACTGGTCGTCCTGCGATACGAACCGGGCCGGAAGTCGGCATGACGGCCGCTCGTCGCATCCTCGTCGTGCAGCCCTTCTTGGTCGGTGATGCCGTCATCGCCACGCCCATGCTCCGCGCGCTTCGCCGGCGCTTTCCCGAGTCGCACGTCACCTACCTGCTCCGCCACCAACGACAGCGTTCGTCCTGAGAAACGCACGCGATCAGAGAACCCGCTCGGAGGTATGAGATGCACTAATGCCGACCGCGCTCCAGCGCGTCCAGCACCTGTACGGTCTGGCGTACGACTTCCAGCGCTTGGCCGGTAGCAGGTCGGTCATGGACGGCATCGTTGCCGCGTTTCCGTACGGCGTCGGCTGCATCTCGGTCCTCTGCGGAGATCATGTCGGCATGCTGGGCGGCCTCAATCCTCGCCCAGAACTGCCCGTACGGCGGCCTCCTGCCCTTGTATTTCCTGCCTTCCATCGTTGTTTCGTACGACTTCCACCAAGCACTCACTTGATCATCGTCGGTGACAGACTCAGCAAACTCGCGGTCGAGTACAGCGCGGCACATGACGACACACTCCGCATCGAACCCGAATAAATAGCATCGAGCGACTCGCTGAAGAAACGCCTTCGCTCGATCACCGGGCCGACGGTCTTTCAACAACTGTAGCAAGTCCAAGAAGCGTGAACGCGCCGAGGACAGCATCCCCATCGCTTCCCACCCGAACTTGACGCAAACATTTTCATCCAGCAGTTTGAAGGGCTTACCCTGTTGGAAGGCATCGGCACCAGCAAGCTCTGCCAGGCAGGCAATGCCATCAACCCCCGTCAAGGATTGCACTCCCTTCATCAAAGCATCGGCGCTTTCGTTGAATCTACTCAACTGCTGACGGCCGTCGGGCCCAAGGGCATCTGCCTCGCGCTCAAGATATGCCGCCCTGTCCTGCTCATAAAAGTCTAGGGCGGTTTCCATCTGGCACCATGCTGGGTACTCGTAGCTTCCTTTGCCGTTCATCGTGATCTACTCCCTACTTGTCCGCAACCGCCCCTCCGGCGCGTTCACTGTTCGTGGTGAAGCTAAAAGTTGGTAGCTACGCAACGTCTACCTCGAAAGTCGTCACAGTCATGCCACCTCGAAACCTCTTCCGGATCTCCGCTTCATCAGCCGTCTCGAGGAGGATCTCGACCGCCTCCTTCAGCATGGCCCTCGCTTCTTCGCGGGTGTCGCCGGCGCTGGCGACATCGAGTTCCGGGCAGAGCGAGACGAACTGCCCCTGCTCCTCCCACACAAGTGCTGTCAGCGGCTTTCCTTCAAGGACGTTCGGCATGATGCGATTCCTTTGCGGCTGGCGGGAAGCATACTGCATGTCTGTGTGCGAACGGCACTCCAAACTGCAAAGTACCTTCCTCAACGCCGCGAGGCATTCGGTCGTCGCGCAGAGCCTATCACGCGGCGTGCGCACGGGCGAAGATGTTCTCCGACTGGTGAGCTGTCACGCCCTGTGAGAGCTGCTCATCAGCCGCCGCGTCCGTCCTGGTCGGCATGTTTCACGCGCGGCGTGTCATCCCGAGCGTGCGCAGCGAGTCGAGGGACCTCCAGGCGTGATGAAGCCGGTGCGCGTTCCCCGGGCGTGACGGCATGGCCGCGGCCACGCAACCACAGCCAGGGAACGCTCAAGTGCTTGCTCAAGCGTGGAGGTCCTTCGACTCGCTGCGCTCGCTCAGGATGACATTTTTGTTGCGATTGGGGGCGACCCGTGCGGCGCATGAACGCTTCCCCGGGAGGGCGAGAGCTTCGCCCTCCCGGTCTACCGGTGGTTGGCGACAGTCATGAGCCTTCGTGCCCGCCCTTGCGACGGCCGGCCGGCACACTACAACATCAGACACGTGACCGGCGCCAACCGCATCCTCGTCGTCCAGCCCTCATGGGTCGGTGATGCCGTCATGGCCACGCCCATGCTCCGGGCGTTGCGCCGGCGGTTTCCTGAGGCGCGCATCACTTACCTCCTCCGCCGGCACTTGAAGCCGCTCTACCTGGGCATGCCGTGGTTCGACAGGCTGATGACCTACCGCACCGGCCGGGCGACGGGGCCGAGGAAGCCGCGGGCGGGCAAGGGGCGGAACCTGGCGCTGGCCGCCCGGCTGCGGGCCGGGAAGTTCGACATGGCGGTTCTGCTGCCCAACAGCTTTCACGCCGCACTGGTCTGCCGGCTGGCGGGCATTGAACGCATCGTCGGCTACGACCGCGACGGGCGGGGCATGCTGCTGACCGACCGCCTGCTCCCCTACCGCGCCGAAGGCCGCTTCGTGCCGACCCCGATGATCAAGTCTTACATGGGCCTGGCCACCTACCTGGGCGCCAGGCCGGACGGCCCGCGGATGGAACTTTTCGCCACCGACGCCGACCGCCGCGAGGCCGCCGACGTCCTGGCCCGGCTGAACCTCCCGCCGGACCTGGACCGCCCCGGCCACGCCGGGCAACCGCCGATGGTCATCCTCAACGTGGGCGCGAATTTCGGGGCGGCCAAGTGCTGGCTGCCGGAAAACTTCGCCGCCGTGGGCGACGACCTGCACCGCCGCATGGGCGCGCACGTGCTCGTCTCGGGCAGCCCCAAAGAACGGCCGATCGTCGACGCCGTGCTGGGCCACATGGCCGCCCCCGGCCACGACCTGTCCCGCGCCGGGATGACCCTGGGCGGGTTGAAGGACATCGTCCGCCGCTGCGACCTGATGGTGACGAACGACACCGGCCCGCGCCACATCGCCGCGGCGTTCGAAACGCCTGTCGTCACCGTCTTTGGCCCCACCCACCCGGACTGGACGACCATCTGGTTCGACAAAGAGCGGCAAGTGAGCGTGCCCGTCTTCTGCGGCCCCTGCCAGAAGAAAATCTGCCCGCTGGACCACCGCTGCATGACCCGCGTCACGCCGAACATGGTCCTGGACGAATGTGCTGACCTGCTGGGGCAGGCGTAACGCGGTGTGGGGTGCGTTGAGGTTGGCACCGCAAAGCCGCAGAGAGCGCGGGGATCAGAGAGACGATTGACGGCCGTGACGGCCCCTTCGAGAGGGCGAGGCTCGTGTCATCCCGAGCGAGCGCAGCGA
>JBHJOM010000031.1:0-4774 GCA_050329715.1 Phycisphaerae bacterium | reverse complement strand
ACGGCCGTTCTCGGCTCCGCCATGCCGCCACACGTCCGCCGCTTGCCGAGCCGCAAAACGCGGTCGCACGGCTCCGGCTTGCCTGTATACATGTATACGCTGACCCGCTCAGAGACGCTCAGAACCGCTCATTTGAACTCAAAGCCTGTATACCGTTGCATTCGCCGGAAATTACGAATACGCTTGTCTCCGTAGGCGTTTGGCGATTTTCGCGAGTTCTGGAGTCGCCGTTCGGGACGAAGAGGTCGCAGGTTCGAATCCTGTCATCCCGACTTTCACTTCATGCTTGCTGCTGTCGGCTTTCCTTCGGGTTTGCCGTCGGCGTTTTTTCGGACATGCCGCGTGTTGGCCCGTTTCGATGGGTAGCCGGTTTCCGTTGCAAGGTGCAGATTGTGGCTCCTGGCGTCGGGTTTGGCCTATTTAGTGAGCTGTTTCGCGCCCGCTGGCTGCTGTTTGCGCATTGTTTGAGCGTTTGTCTTGACCGATTCGACCCTGCAGGAGGATAATCCTGTTAGTGCCGACGTTTCGTATTCAGGATCTGTCTTCCCTCGCGCGGCAGTTGGCGTTTGCGCCCAGGCCAGCGCGGCTTCGGCAGTTGGCGGCCGCGGAGGAGCTTCTGCTCACTCTCGACGCGACGCGTGGTTACCCGCTCGACTATGTGGTTTACCGCCTGACTGGCTACCAGCGCAAGGGCCGGGGGCAGGCCTTCGCCGGTGAGTTGCTCACGGGCGAGGCGTTGCAATACGACTTGGGACTGCTGATCGAGCAAGTGTCCGACGGGCTGGAGTTGCGTGCCGAGGATGAGCCCGAGCCGGTATTGCTCATCGAGGACGTCGCCGGGCGGCTTGACGTTACCAGCAAGACAATTCAGCGTTGGCGACGCAAGGGCCTGCCGGCCCGGCGGTTCGTCTTTCCGGACGGTAAGAAGCGGGTCGGGTTTCTGCTTGGCAGTGTCGAGCGGTTCCTGGCGAATCAGCATGATGTAGGCGACGCGATGCCCCGCGGCGCGATCACCGACGAGGCTGAACAGCGGGCTGTGGTGTGCCATGGCCGGCGGCTGGTGGCGCGCGGCTGCACGGCCGAGGAGGCGAGCCGACGGATCGCCCGACGGCTGGGTCGTTCGCCGCTTTCGGTGCTGCATACGCTCCGCCGGCACGACCAGTTTTCGCCGGCCGATGCGGTGCTTGTCGCCGCGGCCGGGGCGTTGTGCGAGCGCGACCGGGACCGGCTGCTGCGGCTGCACGACGAGGGGCTCCGGCTGAATGAGATTGCAAAGCGACTTGCCCGGCCTGTGAGCACGGTGCATGCGGCCGTGGTGGCCGAGAAGATTCGCCGGCTCGACCAGGTGCGGCTGCGGTTTTTCGACGACGAGCTGTACCACGGCCCGGACGCCGCGACCGCCGTCGCCGCGATGGTTCGCGCCGAGGAGCTTCCCGAGCCGGCCACGCCCGAAGCCGCACGCATTCCCGCGGGCCTGCCGCCTTACCTGAAGGACCTGTACCGCACGCCGCTGCTGACACCCGGCCGGGAGCGGGCGCTGTTCATCTGGCTGAATTATGAGAAGTACGTGCTCAACGAGCTGCGCCGCCAGCTTGAGCCGCAGTTGGGTTCTGCCCGCGACGTGAAGCGGCTCGAGCGGCAAACCCGCCACGTGGCGATGGTGCGGAATCGAATCGTGCAGGCGAACTTGCGGCTGGTGGTTTCGGTGGCGCGTAAGCACCTGCGGGCGAACCTGAACCTGATGGAACTGGTGTCCGACGGGAACATGGCGCTGCTGCGTGCGGTGGACGGCTTCGACCCGCACCGCGGCGTGCGGTTCAGCACGTTCGCCACGCTAGCGCTGATGAAAAGCTACGCCCGCAGCGTGCCCAAGATGCTCTACAGCCGGGCCGGCGGAATGGAGCCGGAGCAACTGCAGCGCCTGCCGGCCTTGGCCCCGGCTGCCGGTCGGCTCGACGAACGGGATGAGGTTGAAGTCCTGCTCGGCTGCCTCAACGAGCGGGAGCGGACCGTGGTGCGGGCACACTTTGGCCTGCACACCCCGGCTGAGACGGCGGCGGCTTCTTCGGCAACCGGGAGCGACGTCATGCCGGCTGCGGCCGAGGCGGCGACGCTCGAAGAAGTGGGGCGTCGGCTGGGCATTACCAAAGGGCGTGTGCGGCAGATCGAGCAGGCCGCCTTCGCCAAACTTCGCCAGTCTCTGGAGTCGTGACGGCACGCGCCACAGTGCGGGTGCGGCGGGCCTGGTCCTTTTGGACGCGAGGTCGCGTTCCGGCCGTTTGGCTTGCCTCTGTGGCGGTGCTGCTGTCATCGGCGTTAGCGGCCAAGGCGGCCGCGGCGCAGGTGCGGCGTGATGGTGCTGACCGGTCGGCCTTCGAGCAGGACATGCACGGCCCGCTGCCGGACGGCAGTTGGGTGGTACAGGGCCGGCTCGCAAGGCCCTCGTCGACGGTGCGACTCGGGCAAATCCTCAAACTGCAGAATGATGACGGGCGGCTCACGCTGCTGCCGGACCTGGACCGCCGCGTCGCGCCGCTGCTGAAGCCCGGCCGGCGTGTGCTGGCGCGCATCGACGGCTCACCTTCCGTCATGATGCTCGAGGCGTCGCGCCTGCAGGAGCAGGAGGGGCGCGTGACGGGAGTGATACTGGCGAACCTCGCTCACCCCGAGGCGGCGACGGCGGGGCGGGTGGCGCTGGTCGGGCTGCGAGTCGCGCCGGGGAGCGTGACGCTGTTCGGCAGCACGCCCGAAGGTCGGAAGATCGTGCTGACGGACTTCGTCCGCGGCGGGGCGTCGCTGGTGGTTTTCGCCGAGGAGGGTGAGGCGGTTGTGCGCCTGCAGGCCGAGGACCTGTACGCGCTCTACGCCGCCGACCGCCAGACGGGGCAGGCGCTGCTTACGCCGCTGGTGATGCCGTTCGCAGGGAGTACGAACCCGTTCGCGGCGGCCAGCGGGGACGCGTATCGGGCGTTTACGCAGATAGAGCCGTCGGCGGCGGAACGGGAGCGGGTCTTCGGGCTGATGCGGCGGCTGGTGCACCCCGAGCCGGCCGTGCGCGAGGCCGCAACGCAGGAGTTGGCCGAGCACGTGGACTCGGCCGTGCTGGTTGCGAGCCGGCAGGATCTGTCTCGGCTGCCGCCGGAGGTGCGGCTTCGGTTGCAGACGCTGGTTTCGCAATGTACGCGTCGACCGGAGGAGACGCCGCAGCAGTTGCTGGCCGACCCGGCCTTCCTGCAGGACTGCCTGCTGCACCCCGACGCCCGGGTAAGGCGAGCCGCCCGCGACGCGCTGCGGTGAGACAGGGTGCGCGTCGCGGGCGGCTTTGGCACATAGCTTCAGAACAGGATCTTCACGCCAGCGTGCCGAGTTCCATCTCGTGCAGGCCCTTGCCGCTGGGGACCATCGGGTAGACGTGCTCTTCGGGCTCGACGAAGAAATCGGCGACCACGGGGCCGTTGTGGTCGAGCATTTCCTTCACGGCGTCGGCGACCTTGGTCTTGTCGCGGCAGGTGATACCCTTGACGCCGTACGACTCGGCCATGGCGGCGAAGTTGGGGTTCTTCATCACCGTCTGGCTGTACCGCTTGCCGTAGAACAGGTCCTGCCACTGCTTGACCATGCCCTGGAAGTCGTTGTTGAGGATGGCGACCTTCACGGGGATGTTGTACTCGGCGATGGTGGCCAGTTCGTAGCAGGTCATGAGGTAGCTGGCGTCGCCGTCGATGTCGATGACGATCTTGCCGGGTGCGCCCAGGGCGGCACCCATGGCGGCCGGCATGCCGTAGCCCATGGTGCCCAGGCCGCCGGACGTCACCATCTGGCGGGGGAAGCGCCAGCGGTAGAACTGGGCGGCCCACATCTGGTGCTGGCCGACGCCGGTGGAGATGATCGCCTCGCCGTTGGTCTGGCGGTGGAGTTCCTCGATGACGTACTGCGGCTTGGCGTTTTTGCTATCGTCGAAATACTTGAAGGGGTAGCGTTCCTTCCACGCCTTGATCTGGCGGAACCAGTCGGCGCGGTCGCGGTGCTCCATCATCTCGGCCAGTGCGGCCAGGCTCGCCTTGGCGTCGCCGATGACGGGGAAGTCCACGTCCACGCACTTGCTGATGCTCGACGGGTCGATGTCGATGTGCACGATCCGGGCGTGGGGGGCGAAGTTGGCCAGGTTGCCGGTCACGCGGTCGTCGAAGCGGGCACCGACGGCGATGAGGCAGTCACACTCCTGCACGGCGTAGTTGGCAAACGCGCTGCCGTGCATGCCGAGCATGTACAGGGCCTTCTCGTCGTGCTCGTCGAACGCGCCCATGCCCAGCAGGGTGGTGGTGCAGGGGATGTTGCCGCGGTCGGCGACTTTGCGGAGTTCCTGCCACGCGTCGGCCGAGATGCAGCCGCCGCCGACGTAGAGCACCGGCTTCTCGGCGCGGTTGATGGCCTCGGCGGCCTCTTCCACCTGGCGGGTGTGCACCAGCAGCTCAGGTTTGGTGGCGTACTTGGCCATGATGTGCGGCCGGGGCATGTCCTCGACCTCTTCAGGGCAGATGCCGCTGGTGATGTCCTTGGGCAGGTCCACGAGGACGGGGCCCGGGCGGCCGCTGGTGGCGATCAGGAACGCCTCGTTGATGACGCGCGGCAGTTCGCGGATGTCCTTGACGAGGTAGTTCCACTTGGTGCACGGGCGGGTGATGCCCGTGACGTCCGCCTCCTGGAAGGCGTCGTTGCCGATGGCTTTTGTCGCGACCTGCCCGCTGAAGACGATCATCGGGATCGAGTCCAT
>JBHJOM010000030.1:0-17825 GCA_050329715.1 Phycisphaerae bacterium | reverse complement strand
TCAAAGTCGGAGATGACGCCTTCCTTGAGCGGGCGGATCGCCTCGATGCTTTCGGGGGTTTTGCCCAGCATCTCCTTGGCGACCAGGCCGACGGCGTTGCCGTTCTGAAGGACGCGGTTCGAGCCCTTCTTGACCGCCACGACGCTGGGTTCGTTCAGAACGATGCCCTCGCCACGGATGCAGACGAGGGTATTGCAGGTACCCAGGTCGATGCCCATGTCGGTGCTGAAACGGCTCAGGAGCGAGTCGAAGATCACGCCCTTGCTCCTTCGGGGTGATGAGTCTGATTGGGCACGTCCATGGCCTTGGTTCTTCGTCGACTTTGCCCCTCGTTGGGTCCGCCCGAGGTGAAGCGAATGTCTTTGGCTTGCGAGTGTCACACACGTTGTATCGGCCGTCCAAGTTGCCCACATTCACAATGCGGCCATGAATTCCGGCAACAAATGCCGAAATGGACCGCTTGCCGATGAGGGAGCCCGACTGCGCCGACACGCCCACTGACAAAGTACCCGTACCCTATCGGACGTGCAAATACGACAGAAGTTGTCGTACCACGCCGACCCACCGATGCGTCGGACCTTCACCCAGATGTGTCGAACAAGCCGTGCCCCAGGCGGCAGGTTTGTCGAGTTCTCGCCGTAAGGATGTCAAAGAGCGGTTCCGGCCGTGCCTTTGCGAACCGAAAGCTCCGGGTTCTTCGCGATCCTGCGGGGGTCGCTGCTCGTTCTTTCGTTAACTCTGTCGTTCCAGGAACGGCGGGCAGCGTCAGCATGGCGCCAAGGCACTTTCGATCATGCAAGCATTGGCATTGGAACACTGGTCGGCCGGCAATGCCGACGACAACATGGACGAGGGCATCCTCACGACACTCGCCGGGCTGGTCGCACAGCACCCATGGTGGGCCGTTCGCGGGCAGATGGCTTTGGAGTTGGTCCGTCGCCACGTGCCGCCGCCGGCCGCGGTCGCTGACGTCGGCTGCGGCTGGGGCACCAACCTGGGCCTGCTCGCCGACGCCGGGTACGAGGTCAGCGGGTTTGACGTCAGCAGCCGGGTGCTGCACCGGCTGGCCCGGCAGCGGGACTTGCCCGTCCGTCGGCTCGTCGAGTGCGATTTGACGCAGCCGCTGCCCGACGACCACGCCACATTCGACGCCGTGCTCGCCCTAGACGTCATCGAGCACATCGACGACGACTACGCCGCGGTTCTGCGTCTTGCGGAGCTGACCCGGCCCGGGGGCGTCGCCCTCGTGAGTGTCCCGGCGCTGCCGGAACTCTTCAGCGAGTTCGACGAGGTGCAGGGCCACCGCCGTCGCTACACGCCCGAGGCGCTGCGGGAGGCCTTCACGGGCAGCGGGCTGGAGGTGGTCTGGCTCAACTTCTGGGGCGCGAGCATGGTGAAGCTGCTGGGCCGGCAGCGGTCGCGTCGACGGGCCGGGCCGGGGGAATCAGCCGAGGACACGTACGCCCGCTACCTGAACCTGCCGCCGTGGCCCGGCCCGGTGGTGCTCCGCTGGCTGCTGCAATTCGACGCCGCCAGGACGCTCGGCGGGCCGGTCCCGACCGGCACCTCGCTGATGGCCCTGGCCCGCAAGTCCGGTTAACGCTAGCCCGGTTAACGCAAGCCCGGTTGACGCCTCACTCCATGATCCGCTGCCAGTCGTTGCCGACGGGCGGCATCGCAAACGCGTCGGCCGGGAGCGGGGCGTTGAGCCTCAGCCCGGCCAGGTCCGTGGTGCGGAGTGTCGTCTGGTTCGCGTCGAGGGTGCGGACGCGGGCGGGCAGGCCGGTGTCGCGGGTCACCCAGACGTCCACCCAGGCGAACTGCTCGGCGAAGCCGCCGGCCGGCAGGGGGGTCAGCCGCAGGTGGACCGTCCCGGCAGGGTCCCGGCGCGTCGGGGCGCGCTTCTCGACGGCGAAGGCCGCCTCCACGTCCGCCGGCGACTGGCCGATGAGCAACGGCACCGGCCCGGAGCCGAGCCGGAACAGGTCACGACCCGCCTGGCCTTCACCCTGTCCGCCCTCACCCTGCCCGCCATCACCCTGTCCGCCGCCGAGCGTGCGGGTGACCTCCACCTTGCGGTTGTAGTTTCGCTCGATGATGCGGTCGCCTTCCACGAGGTACTCGATCCGCTCCTCCACCGGCTGGCCGTTGACTTCCTTTGTTTCGAGGATCACACGGACCTGCTGCCGGCCGGCCTCGTCGAGCAGGAGCACGCGGCCGCTCCGCGGCGGGTTGGCGCCGATCGCCGGGTCCGCCTCGGTGAGCGTGATGTCGGCTTGAAGGGTCCTCAAGTCCTGCCCGGCGGCCTCGAGGGCCTCGAGCACTTGCCGGGCCGTGGCGTCCTCCGGCAGCGCCGTGGCCGGGGCGGTGGCCGGGGAAGTCGTCGAGGCGGTGAGCACCCCGATCGAGGTGAACCAGGTGAGGGAGGCGAGCAGGAGTGTGAGCAAGGGGTACATCCGTTGAATCCTTTCGTAACAGGCACAGACAGCCGACCGGCCGGGTCGTGAGCCAGGAAGCTTAACCCACGCGGGCGGCCTGCAGCAGGGCCAGCGTGGCCGGCAGGGAGTTCACCTCCCGCCACGGCACCTCAGGAAAGGGGCGCGGCTCGCCGTGGCTGAGCCAGATGCACCGCATGCCCGCGTTGGCCGCGGCCTGCACGTCGTAGACGCCGTCGCCGACGAACCACGTCTGCTCAACGGTGGTGCCGAGCCGCCGGCAGCCTTCCAGCAGCGGCTGGGGGTCCGGCTTGGGCGGGCAGCAGTCGCGGCTGATGAGCACCGAGGCCGGCAGCCCGTGCTCGGCGACAACCCGCTCCAGGCTCGCCCGGCTGTTGCGCGTGACGATGCCCACGCCGATGCCCGCCCCGGCGAGCCAGGCAAGCAACTCGCCGCAGCCCGGGTTGAGCGTCGCCCGCCCGGCGGCGTCACGCTCGTGGCGGTTCAGCACGGCCTCGGCCCGGGCGCGGTCCGGGCCGGCCATGGCGGCCAGGGCCTCGAGAATCGGCGCATCGCCGATGCCCATGTCCGCCTTGATCCGCGGAAAGTCCAGCAGAGGCTCGGTGAGGGTGCCGTCCAGGTCGAAGAGCACGGCACGGGGGCGGGTCACAGCGGAGTTACGGGCGTCCACGCGAGACAGGGTCGGTGAACAGGGCGTCTGCGTCCAGCCTCGGCGCGTGCACACGCCCCCAGCCGCAAGCCGGCAGCGACATTGTCGCTGCGGCCACACGGCACGGGGCGTTCCAGGGACATAGCGAGTTCCGGCGTTACTCCACGCCCACTTCGAGCCGCTTGAAGTCCACCAGCTCGGTCCCGTGCTTCTGGAGCATCTCGCCGACGGAGCCTTTGAACTTCTCCGGGTTGATGAACTCCTGCATCGGCAGCACGCGCTCTTTGTAGAACGAGTTGAGCTTGCCCTCGGCGATCTTCTCGGCGATCTCCTGCGGCTTGCCGGTGGCGGTGGCCTGCTCGACGGCGATCTGCCGCTCCTTGGCGACCAGGTCCTGCGGGAGGCCTTCCTTTGTGGCGGCCAGGGCCGTCGGCTGGAAGGCGACCAGGTGCAGGCCCACGTCGCGGAGCAGTTCGTCGCCGGCTTCGCCCTTGAGGCTCACCAGTGCGGCGATCTTGTTGGTGACGGTGTACTGGAACGCGCCGACCTTCCCACCGGCCGGGGCGGACAGGACCATCACGCGGCCCAGCTGCACGTTCTCGCCGGTTCGCTGGCTGGTCGCCACGAGCTTGTCCTTGATCGCCGGGTCCTCGGTCAAATTCGCCGTCGGGTCGGCCAGCAGCTTCTGCCCGGCCAGTTCCAGCGTATCGCCAACCTCGTCGCTCTTGGCGGTGAAGTCGGTGTTGCACTTGATTTCGATTGCCACGGCCACGTTGCGGCCTTCGTTCACGAAGCTGGCGACGCGGCCCTCGCCGGCCTCACGCTCGGCGACCTTGGCCTTGACGCCCTTCTTGCGAAGCTCGTCGATCGCCTTCTCCACGTCGCCGTCCACGTCCTGAAGCGCCTTCTTGCACTCCATCATGCCGAGGCCGGTGCGTTTGCGAAGCTCGTTTACCTGTGCGGCGGTGATTGCCATGTCTGCTCTCCGTTGTCGTTGTAGCGAATGCCGTTGTATCAGTTGTCGAAAGTCGTTTTTCTGCGACGGCACCGGCCGGGGGTTTTCCGGGGCCGCCGAACAAAAAGCCTCGGCCGGTTCGGGTCGAGGCTCGTTTGATCCGTGGCCGGATCATCGCGTTTTTTCGCCCGGCGGCCAAGTGCTCACGTCCGGAGCGACGCTGCGGGCCTGTTTCAGGCCTGCTCGCCGGCGGGAACGGCCTCGGGGGAATCCGTCTCGGCGGAGACCGCCTCGGGGGTCAGCTCGGTGTCCGTCTCGCCGGCCAGGGTGTTTCCGGCGGACTCGGCCACATCGCCCGGGCCGCTCGTGCTGATCGGGGCGGGCTGCGCCGTCCCGTCGTCGGCCCGGAAGCTGGCCCGGCTGCTGCGCCGCGGGGCACGCGGGCCGGGGCCTGCCTGCTGCTCGGGGCCGCGCTGGCCCTTGCCTTCGAGCACGGCGTCTGCCAGCTCGCTCATGATCAGCTCGATGCCACGCATCGCGTCGTCGTTACCCGGAATCGGCAGGTCGACAAAGTCCGGGTCGCCGTCGGTGTCGATCAGCGCCAGCGTCGGGATGTGCAGCTTGCGGGCTTCCTTCACGGCGATGCCCTCGCGCTTCGTGTCGATGATGAACATGACGCCGGGCATCTTGTCCATGGCACGGATGCCGTCGAGGTTCGTCTTGATCTTCTTGAGTTCCCGCCCGAGGGTCGCCTTCATTTTCTTCGAATAGGTCTCGATTTCGCCGGTGTCCCACAGCTTTTCGAGTTCCTCGAGGCGGTTCAGGCGGCTGCGGATGGTGCGGAAGTTCGTCAGCGTGCCGCCGAGCCAACGCTCGGAGACGAAGTGCATGCCGCACCGGCGTGCATGCTCCTCGACGGCGTTACGGGCCTGCCGCTTGGTGCCGACGAAGAGGATGTCCTTCCCCTCGGCGACACTGCGGCTGATGTACTTCTTGGCGCGAAGCAGACCCTTGACGGTCTCCTTCACGTTGATGATGTGAAACGCGCCGCGCTTGCCGTGGATGTACGGCTGCATCTTCGGGTTCCAGCGGTTGGTGGCGCTGCCGAAGTGAATGCCGGCGTCTACGAGTTTCTGAACGAGTTCGGTCTGATCGGCCATGCGGTCTCCGTGCGAGGTACAGCGGCTGAAAAAGGGTGCCGCCAGCCCGGGCAAGCCGGCCGCCAGGGTGAGCCGTTCGCCATGAGGCTTTTGAAGTTGAAAAAGGTCGGTGCTGTCAGAACGCCGTTCCGGCGGCCAGGTTGCACCCGAGCCGGCCCCTGGGCGTGCCAGCCGGACGAAGGACTGTACAGCCCCAACAGCGAGCGTTCAAGCTACGCCGGGCGGCAAACCGCCTGCGGGTTACGCCGGCGGGCAACCTTGGGCTACTGCCCGGACCTCCCACGGCTCAGTCGGGCGTGGGGGTCAGGGTCGTGTCCGGGGGAACGACTTCCGGTGCCGCTACCTCGGGGGTGAGGGTCGGGGTCTCGGCGACATTGTCCACCTGAACCGTGCGCTGCCCCTGGGCCGCTGCGGCGATGTTGGCCAGGCCCTCCTCGTTGATGATCAGCGGCGCGCTGACCAGTGCCACGACCGCGATGAGCTTCATCAGGATGTTGATGCTCGGCCCGGAGGTGTCCTTCAGCGGGT
This sequence comes from Phycisphaerae bacterium, assembly GCA_050329715.1. Lineage (GTDB taxonomy): Bacteria > Planctomycetota > Phycisphaerae > Tepidisphaerales > Tepidisphaeraceae > DAIOTR01. Next base: position 12,077 of record JBHJOM010000030.1, on the reverse strand, counting down.
CGCCGACGGTGTCGCCGACGACGGCGGCCTTGTGGGCTTCGGAGCCCTTGCCGTAGGTCTGGCCGTCTATGTCGATGCCGGCTTCGATGCGCTTCTTGGCGTTGTCCCATGCTCCGCCGGCGTTCGCCTGGAAGATGGCCATGAGCACGCCGCTGACGGTCACGCCCGCCAGCAGCCCGCCGAGCATGTTCGGGCTGATGAGGCCGATGATCACCGGCGTCGCGACCGCCAGGATGCCCGGTGCGACCATCTCGCGAATGGCGGCCTTGGTGGAGATGTCCACGCACTTGGCGTACTCCGCCTTGGCGGTGCCTTCGCGGAGGCCGGGAATCTCCCGGAACTGCCGGCCGACTTCCTGGATCATGTCGCCCGCGGCCCGCCCGACGGCACCCATCGCCATCGCGCTGAACACGAACGGCAGCATCGCCCCGATGAACAGCCCGCCCATGATCTGCGGGTCGGAAATGTCCAGGGTCTGGATGCCCGTCTGCTGCATGTAGGCCGCGAAGAGGGCCAGCGCCGTCAGTGCGGCCGAGCCGATGGCAAACCCCTTGCCGATGGCGGCGGTGGTGTTGCCGACGGCGTCGAGCTTGTCGGTACGCTCGCGGACTTCCGGGGGAAGTTCGGCCATTTCGGCGATGCCGCCGGCGTTGTCGGAGATGGGACCGTACGCGTCCACCGCGAGCTGAATGCCCAGCACCGAGAGCATGCCGACCGCGGCGATGGCGATGCCGTACAGCCCGGCGAAGTGGGCCGAGCCGATGATGGCCAACGCGAGCAGGATGGTGGGCAGGCCGGTGCTCATCATGCCGATGCCCAGGCCGGCGATGATGTTGGTGGCCGGGCCGGTGATCGACTGCTGTGCGATGCGGTAGGTCGGCTTGTTTTTGGTGGAGCAGTAGTACTCGGTAACGAAGCCGATGCCCAGGCCGCAAGCCAGGCCGATGATGACGGCCAGGAAGACACCCCAGTTGGTGAACTCTCGCACCGCGCCGCCCCTGGCAAGGTCGGGTGCCATCCAACTGCCGGGCAGGAGTGTGAAGATGATGATGGCGGCCGCGACGAGCATGATGGCGGCCGCGACGAGTTCGCCGACGTTCAGGGCCTTTTGCGGGTCGCCGCCTTCCTTGGTCTTCACGAGGGATGCCCCGGCGATGCTGGCCAGGATGCCCACGCCGGCCAGAAGCAGCGGCAGCAGCACGCCCGCGAGGGGGAAGGCGTCAATGCGCTCGAACGCCGCGATGAACGTCACGCCGATGACCATCGTGCCGATGATGCTGCCGACGTAGCTTTCAAAGAGGTCGGCACCCATGCCGGCGACGTCGCCGACGTTGTCGCCCACGTTGTCGGCGATGGTGGCGGGGGTGCGCGGGTCGTCCTCGGGGATGCCCTCGTAGACCTTGCCGGCCAGGTCCGCCCCGACGTCTGCCGCCTTGGTATAGATGCCGCCGCCTACGCGGGCGAACAATGCGATGCTGCTGGCACCGAGGCTGAAGCCGGTCAGGATGTTGATGGTGCGGGTGACGGATTCGCTCGTGGGCAGGCCGGCGGCGGTTTCAATGAAGATCGGGCCGAAAATCAGGTAGAGCATCCCCAGGCCGACGGTGCCCAGGCCGACGACGCACAGCCCCATGACCAGCCCGCCGGAGAAGGCGACGTTCAGTGCCGGGGCCAGCCCCGTGCGGGCCGCGTTGGCGGTACGGACGTTGGCGAGCGTGGCCACCCGCATGCCGAAGAAGCCGGCGAGCCCCGAACAGACCGCCCCGACCACGAAGCTGACCGCCACCAGCGGGCTGGACGTCTCCGAGCCGAAGTAGAAGACGAACAGCAGCACGGCCAGCACGATGACAAAGCCGCCCAGGAACGTGTACTCACGCCGCAGGAAGGCCATGGCACCTTCACGGATGGCGGCGGCGATCGACTTCATCTCGTCGGTGCCCGCGTCCTGCTCCGAGATCCATTTTGAGCGGAAGAAGGCATACACAAGGGCCGCGACGCCGCAGACCGGCACGAGCGCGAGCAGCAGATAGAAGAGCCACATGATGGATAACCTCGGGCAAGAGATGTGTTTGCGGCCCGGTGGCCGCCAGAGCCTTGGCGGGGGTTATATCCCGGTGGCGGGTGTTGTCAAAGCGGCGGGGGTGCAATGCGCAACGCCGTTTGCAGGTAACCGGCGGGGTTCTGCACCGGGCGCAGTGAAAGGCCGGCGGGCGATGCCACCGGCGCAGGTGAGTTCTGGCTGACGTGAGGTGCACAGCCCGACCGGCGGGGCGGCGGGTGCCGGGGCGGCGGGCAGTGCGAGGCCGGCGTTAGAGCGGGCGGCGGGGCGGGCCCTTGCGGACCTTGCGACGCTTCTTCTCCGAGGGCTTCTCGTAGTAGGCGTTGCGCTTCATGTCCTTGGTGAGGCCTTCCTTCTCGCACTGCTTCTTGAAGCGCTTGAGCATCTGTTCGGCCGACTCGTTGCCGCGTAGCTTGACTTTGATCATACGAAGCGTTCCCTAAAACCTCTGGCCTGGCAAAGCGAAAAAGCCCAACGCCCGCCGAACCGTTCCGGCGGTAGCGTGACAGGCATCAGGCGTGTAAGCATAGCCTTCCTCATGCGACCTGCAAGCTCACAACCCGTTCCGTTGGCCGAATGCACCTTCAGCTTCCGCGTTCGCTACAGCGAAGTCGATGCGATGGGGTACCTGCACCATAGCCGGTTCCTGCAGCACTTCGAGAACGGCCGGGTGGAACTGCTGCGGTCGCGGGGCATCACCTACCGGGAGTTGGAGGCCGCCGGCGTGCTGTTCGTGGTGACCCGCGTCGAAGTAAAATACCGCAGCCCGGCCCGCTATGACGACGAACTGACCCTCACCGTCCGCCTGGTGAAGCAGACCCACGTGCGGTTCGACCATACGTACGAACTGCGCCGCGGCCCCGACCTGCTGGCGACGGCCCAGACGACCATCGCCTGCGTGAACCGGGAAGGGCAGGTGATCCAGATCCCCGACGAGGTGCGGATCAGCGACCCGTAAACCAAACTGCAGCCCGCCCGCGTGCCGCCGCAGCCCGCCGAAGATCCCACCCCGGGCCGCCGGAGCCGGGCCGCCGCAGCCTGTTCCGCGCCTGCACCATGCCTCCTGCGGTACGACACCACGAGGCGAAAAACGGTGCGTTCTGGCGAATGCCACCACCGTACGGACACTGACGAGGCACACATTGCTTGACTCGACACGGCCGGGCGTCGGACGTCCTGCCCACGCGTTGCGGCCGAGTCGCGGTAAAGGTCACGAACCCGTGAAGGGTCACTCGGCGGGGGCGGGAGCGCGGGCGGAACCTGAAAGCATGGCTTCGAGCACGCGGCCGTCGGCGGTCGGCATGTCGATGCCGAAGAGGGCGGCGATGGTCGGGGCGATGTCGATGATCTGCACGCCCTCGATGGCGGCCCCTTGCCTGATGCCCGGGCCGGAGGCCAGGAACATTGCTTTCATCTTCTCCTGATCGGCGGGGTAGCCGTGGAACCCGAGTGGCTCGGTATCGACAAGAATCTCATCACCATCGACCTGCGAGGAGAAGGCGTACCCCGCCTCGGCGATAATCCACAGGTCGCCCAACTGCGCGTTCTGCTCGGGGTCGGGCAGGCCGAACTGGGTAAACTGATCGGGGCCGATGACCTTGGCGATGCCCTCGACGCCCTCAAACAGTTGCTGAATCTGTCGGCGGTCCGCGTCGCGGGTCGCGGGGTTCAGCAGGTAGACCCACCCCCGGCCGCCGCCAGCCCGGGCATGGGCCCGGCCGCCGGTCGGTTCGGTGCCTTCGACGGCGAGCAGGCCGGCCTTCCGCAGGATGACGTTGGGCCGCACCTCCTTGTGTGTGGTGGCGAAGCCGTGGTCCGAAGCGACGATGATCGTGGTCCGGTCGCGGATGCCGGCATCGTCCAGCGCCTGGACGACCCGCCGCACGCAGGCGTCGGCGTACGCCGCGGCGTTGTAGCTGGCGGGGGTCTGGGCACCGTAGTTGTGGTGCGTCGAATCCATGTTCAGCAGATGGACCATCATGAAACGCGGCTTGTAGGTGCGGATGATGTGCTCGGCCGCGCGGGTGTACATCTCGTCGCGCACGGTCGGGCTGGTTCCGGGCCCGCGCCAGTGCTTCCTGTCCAGCACGCCGATCTCGGCCAGCTCCCGTTCCAACTGGGGCGGCCGAACCTGCTCGTACCGGTCCGCCCCGCCGGGGAAGTTGTAGGTGATCGTGTCCGCCCCGCGCGTGGCCGGCCAATTGGAGACGGCCGTGCTCAGCCCGGCGGCGTGTACCACGTCGTAAATCGTCGGCATTGCGATCAGGTCAGCTTTGTCCAGGTCGCGGCCGAGCGTCGTCAGTTCATTCGGCCCGTGGCGGTGAACCTTGGCGTTGAGCACCATCGAATGCTTGATCGGGTGCGTGCCGGTGACCATCGAAGCATGGTTCGGCCAGGTGATCGTCGGGTTCGAAACCTGCATGCCCCCCTTTGCCACCGTCCCGCTCGCGGCCAGTTCCCGAAGCACCGGGATCGACGCCCGCGGGTCGTCGAACAGGTACGCCGGGAAGCCGTCAATGCTGATCAGCAGCACATGCCGGTCCTCCTCGGCCGACGCCGGCACGGCCACGGCGGCGACGGATACAACAAACACCGCGAACAGCCTGAACATAGACGGTTTCAAAGCAGATCCTCAGAAGCAAAGGGGGGCATGAAAGCCGGGAATCAAGGTGCCTCAGCAGGCACCGGCCGCCCGACGACGACGCAGCGTCATCAGAGCAGTCGGGCCGAGCAGGGCGAGGGTGCCGGGTTCGGGAACCGGGCTGATGAAGCCGTCGCTGCTGATGACGGCTTGGACGCCGTCGATGCTGATCAGGCTCAACTGCGTCGGTGTCAGGCCTGTCGCGTCCGTGCCGAAGCGAAGGAGCGTCTCCGGCGTCCAGTTGAGAATGTCCAGCGTAAAGTCTTCCCAGTCGACCTCGGAACTGTTTGCGAAGGAAAGGTCGAAGGGGGTGCCTTCATCGGCGATGATGAAGCTGTCGCCGGCCAATTCGAGCGTGCCCAGGTCGAGCAGGACGTCGGCGACTTCCACGTTGCCCCGCAGCCAGAGATTCGAGTCCTGCGGCAGCGCGTTGTCGGCCTCGAGCCGCAGGGTGCCGGCGAAGACCTGCGTGTTGCCGGCGTAGGTGCTGGCGGTTCCGAGGGTCACGGTGCCGGTGCCGATCTTGAACAGGTCGATGCCGCCGCTGATGCCGACGTTACGCACTTCGATGTCGCCGCCGCCGCCCAGCCGAAGGCGGGAGATCGGGGTCTCATTCCGGAGCTGCCGGATGCCGCCGGTGAGGATCAGCGTGCCCTCCTGCGACAGAACACGACGTTCCGCCACAAGCTCCCCGCGGCCGAGGACCAGCACGATCTCGCGGTCGGTGGTCTGGGTGCCGGTTCCGATGTAACGGATCTGGTTGTCGGCCTGGAACGGGGAGCCGATCTGGATGTTGCCCTGGGCACCTGTGCCGAGCGAGCTGGGCTCGCCGGCGTTGCCGACGCTGGTGAAGTCGATCGCGCTCTGGCTGTGGACGCCGCCTTCGAAGGTGCTGGCGTTATTGGTCAGCGCGAGAAGTCCTTCGCCGGTGGTCAGGATGCGGGCGCTGCTGCCAGTACCGACGACCGGTGCATCGACCCTGAGTAAGGCGTTGTTGCCGATGAACATATCAATCCGATTGCCGCTCAACTCGACGACGCCGTCGTTGCTCGCATCGATGCTGGCCTGGAAGCCCGGCTCTACGCGTACGGTTTCGCCGTCCCCACCGGCACCGCTGGCTCTTTCTGCGGGGGACCGGGTGTCGGGCACGAACACGAGTTTGGAGCCGCCGGTGCCGTCTACCGTGATGTTCAGTGGCGTGTTGGCGTTCGAGTCAAATACCATGAACTGAGCGATCGGCTGGTGGCCGCCCTGGAGCGTGATCTGCTCCGTGGCATTGCCGCCCACGACGAACCTGTACTCGTTTGCGGTCGAAGGGGCCGGACTATAGACGCCGCCCAGCCAGTTGTTTTGCGACGCGCCTGCTTCCCATACGCCGTCGCCGGCCGTGCCAATCCAGTAGTTGGGTGCCGCGGCCGTCGGGGCGACAAGGCACGCCACCAGCGAGACGCCGGCTGCGCGGGAAAATACGGAAGTCCGAAGGGCTTGTTGAATCGTTGCTATCATGGTTGCATTCTCTCGTGCGGTCGGTTGAGGTGGATGATTTACCAATTAGGGTTTGAGTCCGACGGGCTTGTTAGCCACGGTCAAACTCTTCCCAAATTGGGCCGATGAACAAATTGTTGAAATTGTCAAACCCGCCGCCCGTTCCGGGCAGGGCAGAGAGGTTGACTTCGTAGGGGCCTGAAAGGATGTACACCACGGAGCCGTCCCCCTTGCCGACACTCATGCCGGTCTCATGGTTACCGACGACCGCCCGGTTGTCGCGGAGCAGGTCGGCGATCATCGCCTTTTCACGAAAGTGGTAGATGCGCGGGAAGCCGATATCCTGCCGCCCGAGCGTGGTGCCGGTGATCTCATCAACGATGAATCGGCGGGTAGGATCGTCGTAGCGGATGCGGAAGTCCGGCCGCATGGAGTACCCCGGCCGCACCCGGTCCGTCTGGGGTTCTCCCCCGGGCCACTGAGCCTCATCATAGACGTGCAACGGATTGGTCTGCGTCGGGCAGTACATCGCCTCGGCCGACTTCATCACACCCGTCTCCCAGAGTTGGCCGAACAGAACGAGCGTCTGACCGTTGGTGTATCGAATCCATGAACTTGATTGCATCGAAAGCGACGCCGAGCCGATCGGTACACGTTCGCGATGCTCGGCCGCGTGGATGAATACAGCTTGAACATTGCTGCGGATGTTGCTCATGCACACAGTCTGCTGAGCCCTGCTGCGTGCCGAGCCGAGGACGGGCAGCAGGATAGAAATCAATAATGCAATGATACCAATAACAACCAGTAGTTCCACGAGTATGAACGCTTTACGCACGAAGTCGCTCCAGCTTAATGAGATAACCACCTGTTCTTATCGGCTCCCCACCGAAGCAGAAGCCTGTCCCGGCTATGCTAGCGCGCAGTTAAGGACAGGTTAATACAGACGGGAAAATTTTTCGGGGCGAGCCGCCTTCGTCATACGAGACCTGAACTATGCGATGCATGACATCTGGGTAAGAGGCGGAGCGTTGAGCAGTGGCGGCGAATCAACGCGCGAGGTGTTGCCAGGCCGCGTCCAGCCGGAGTTTCATATCTGCCGAAGCATATCGTCGCGAACAGTAGTTACTGCAGGCACTTACAGTCTGTCGTCCGTCTTCGACGTGGCTCGGAAGGATCGATTCACGTCTTCCGGGGTTACTCTGGCGAGCGGCAGGAGCCGCGATCTAACCGTTCTGGCGACCCCTGTTGTTCCTAAACAGCCCAGATCCCGCGTTCGCCAGTCATGGCCCGGTGAACCCGGGCTGGGCACGTGCAGTTGCATATACTTACTCTATTCAATACAGCCAATCGTTCGCCTGACCCGCACGCAGTGCCTGTCTTAGGTTGTACAGTCACAGAGCATAAGTGTCTGAAACTATAGGGGTTAGCCTATCCAGCGGTTGCCAGAGTGATGGCCATTCCCGGCCGGGTCAGTGCTTGACCAGACATGCCGTTCAAGTCCCGCTTGAGCCAGCCGAAGCGGTGGCTTGCGTGTCTCGCGTTTCGGGCAAAGGCTCGATCGGCCCCAACGCGACAACGGCGGCAGCCGTCCGGGACTGCATCGCAGGAATCGACGGCCGGTACCCAACGCTTGCGGCCGGCTCGAGGATCTGGCGGACGCGTGTGAGCCGCCTGCGTCTGTCGACGGCCTTCGCGGCCCCCGGCGAGCATTGGATCAAGTACCGCATCACGGGTACAAAAACCCCGGCGGAGCCTGAGGCGACGCTGGCAACGCTGAGATGGCTCAGGTACTTCAAAGCGGGCATCACGCCGGACGCGTGTGCAGCGTGATCGACGACATGGACCCGCGTCGAGGTGAACGATGAAGTGTTTGACCTTTATGATCGCTCTCGTCCTCGTGCTGCCGTCGATGGGCGTCCTGGCTGACGAGCAGGCTGTCGGGTTCGACGACATTGAAGGCCCGGTCGTCGCGTACAACGTCCAGGACTGGCTCGGGCCGATCGAAGAAGACCCGGTCAACGGGCCGACGCATGAAGAGGTGTTCGAACAGCTTAGTCTGCTCATCATCGAAACGTTGCCAAGGCCACTCGTCCGGGAGATCTGGATCGGGGGGACCATCGAGTGCCTGATGATCCGGACGACGCCTGAATGGCACACGGAGGTCCAGAAGGTGCTCCATAAGCTTCGCAACACGAAGATACCGCCGGGCAATCGCGCCAAGGTCGCGGTAGAGGTGCAGGTCGTTGATGGTGCCGGCAACGTTGTGGTGCCGACGATGAAGGCTGAGATGTCCCAAGGTCCTGGCGGGGAGATTAGGTTGCCGACTCGGTGGTCCGCCCCTGACAGTTACTCGGTCGGGGTTTATGTGTCTCCGGATGCGATCAGGTATCAGCTGTACACGACCCTGACTTTCGACGCGATGCCGCGGATTTCGAAGGACCTGACATACACGCCCTCCGGCGAAGCGGTCGAGGTAGCGATCGAAGGCAAGCCCGGCTTTCGCGTGCGGGCCGTGGGGACGATCATCGTGGCGCCGGAGCCAGCAGAGCGACCGGTCGTGCCGCTTCGCGTGAGCTATCGCCTGCTCGCCGGCGAGCACGCCGACGCCGACCAGGCGTTCCCGACCGAACAGGTGCTGGTGGACACGTCGCACCTGCGAACCGCCGAGGGCCGGACGGCGGTCCTCCTCAGCGACGGCGTCCCCGGCCTCGTCCCGCTTGATGCGGTCGTCACGAGGGATGAAAGCGGACAGTTGTTGCTGAAGATCCGCGACTTGTCAGCCGGGCCCGGCACCGCCGGGAAGCCCGTAAAAATGGCAGCGATTCAGGAAGGCCAGAAGACCGCCGTCATGTTGCCCATGCCCGCCGGGCCGGTGACGCTCGAAGTCGAAGTAAAACAGGCCGAGTGAAGGACCGAATGAACGACGTGGAAGTCCATCCTGTCGCCGGGTTTCTCGTCCGGTTCGCCTTCGCTGCGGCCGTCGGGGCGGTGGTCGGGCTGTTCGTGTGCCTGACGCTGCCGACCGGCACCTGCTGGCCATGGGCGGCCGCGGGTGCCCTCAGCTTCGGCACATTGGCCGGACTGATGGGTGATGCGTTCTGGCGGCTGCTGGGGCAACTGTGGTGGTGAGGCGTTGGCCGGGGATGACCACGAAGGCGCGAAGGCACGAAGGTGGGGAAGAAGGGATACCGGAACACCGATGAGTCATGCGTAATGCGTAATGAGCAGGGAACCCATGACCAGGTGGTTGCAGGTCAGGGGTTTCCAGTTGCGGTTCGGCGGTTGCCGGTCCGGGTCAGGCTAAGTCGGCTCGTCCCCGGCGGCGAGGCGGCAGGACAGCATCGGGCCCGGTCCCGCGGCGGCGGCGGCGTGGGAGGGCGTGGATCGGCAGGGCCAGAGGCCGGCCGGGCCGATGCGGAGGCACCTTGCCTGCCAAGAGCCCACTGTCTGGCGTCCCCAGCGGCCGGGGCGGGACAGGCACTTCTACTCACGTGCGATGTCCACCACGAAGACCGGCTTGTCCGCCGGGACGGTCAGTTTGCCGTCCGGGCCGACGGTGCCTTCGCCGATCGGCTCCAGCCGCCAGTCCAGCAGCGTGTAACGCGTGCCGGCCAGCGCCGGGCTGGTGAGGGTGCCGCCGACGCGGGCCACCAGCACCGGAAGCTCCCCGGCCTCGGCGAGGTTGCCGCGGCCGGGCTCCTGGCCCTTCAGCTCGAAGCCGGTGTTGTAGCTGGTGCTGACCAGCGTCAGGCCCATGCGCCGTGACTCGGCCAGCGGGCGGCCGTCTTTGGCGTACAGGCCGAAGCTGATGAACCGGTCGTCCTCGCCGACGGGGTCAAACATGCCGGGAGCGTTGCGGATCTGGACATCGCTGAGGGTCACGGGCGCGTTGTCGAAGGTGACGGCGTCGGCGTCGGCGTCGGCGTGGTCGGCCAGGGAGCCGGTCCAGCCGACGGCGGCGGGGGCGTCGAGCTTGAGGTACCCCTGCTTCCAGTCGAAGGTGACCTGGTCACTAGGGGTGTACGGGTTGTGGCTGTTGCGTTGTTCGAAGCCGACGACGGGGCCGATGACTTCGTCGTCCTGTCGCGTCGGGTCGATGCGGATGCGTGTGCCGTGCTGGTAGGTCGTCTGGAGCATGTCCAGGCCGGCCATGCCGTAGCTGCCGCCGTAGTCCATGCTCGCCGGGTCGTAGAGGCTGTCGGTGCCGTAGACGAAGGTCGTGGGGTTCTGTGCCGGCTCGAAGGCGAAGTTGCGGAACATGAAGCCGGCGGCCCGCATCGCGGCCGTCTGCACTTCGTCGTAGGTGAAATGGTAACCCTGCGGGTGCCCGCCGACGGAGATGTCCAGCCGGTGTACGAAGGCGTCCGGGTCGTCGGCGTTCACGCGGTCGATCAGGCCGCCGTCGCCGAAGTAGTGGAAGTTGACCCAGTCCCAGTCCTGGATGCTGGCCAGGGCGGCCATGCGCAGCGGGTAGTCGGCGCGGTACTTGGCCGGCTGCTGGATCTGCGTCTCGTAGACGAGAAACGGCTTGCCTTCGATGCGGTTGTGCTCGAGCCACGGCACGCCCTGGGCGATGCCCGGCGGCTTGCGAAGCCAGTTCACCCAGCCGACGCCCCCGGCGTTGGGGTCCTCCACGTTGAAGCTGATGCGCTCGGCCTCCTGGAGCACGCGGTTGCGCTGGTGGTCGTTCGGCTGCTCGTCGACCTTCTTCACCCACGCGTCGTAGGCGGGGCCCCAGCCGTTGACGTAGCCGCCCATCGCCACGGCGTCGGCCTGCTGGTGCAGGTAGAGGCTCTGGATCTCGTAGCCGATGCCCGTGTCGTAGATCATCGGGCTCAGCCGCGTGCTGCGGCCCAGCGGCTTGATCGCCGAGGCCAGCCGCTCTTTGTGCGCCAACTGCAGCCCCATGAAGAACTCGATCGCATCCGCGGCACGCTGACGCGAAAAATCCTCGCGGCTGTAGGCCTGCTCCAGTGCCTGCACCGCGGCGATCGCATTCGGGTTGGAATCGTTCAGCGCGGTGCTGGCGTTCGTCTGGCCGGCCATGGGGGCAAGCAGCACGCTGCCGGACGCGAGGCTTTCGCCGGGCAGCAGGCCGTCCCACGCGGCGGCGAGTCGTTCGTCGGTGCCGTACTTCTCACGCAGAAAGGCCTGCCAGTGCGCGATGAGCTGGTTGCGGAAGTAGGCCGGCAGCTTCTGCCACTGCCCGGCGACCATCTTGCGCATCCACCACTCTTCGTTGGAGAGTTCCCAGACGGCGAAGGTCGGGTCGTCCGCCCAGCGCAGGCCGGTGTGGTGGTTGTAGTGGGTGGCGGTGGCGGTCATGTCGCGCAGCTGCAGGGCTTCGAGGCGCGGGTCCCACACGCGGGCGATGCTCCAGAGGCTCAGGCGGCCGTCCTTGCCCTCGGCGACGGCCGCGGCCCAGGCCTGGGCGCTGGCCGGGTCGTCCACGACGGCGGCGTCGGCGGGCGTGGCGTCGCCCAGGCGGTTCATGCCGGCCACCCAGATACGAAAGCCACGTTCCCCGGCCAGCTTCACGAAGTAACCCACGGCGTCGGCCCGCGAGCCGTCGCCGGGCGTGTAATCGACGTCGCGGAAGCTGTCCCACAGGCGAATCGCGTTGAAGCCGAGTGCCTCGTACCGGTCCAGCAGGCGCACGGCCGCGGCACGGCTGGCCTCGACCTTCGCGGCACGCTGGGCGGGCGTGTCGTCGGCGTCGAGCTTCGGCGCGGGAATGGTCGCGCCGATGAGCCCCCAGAACCGCTGCCGTTGGCCGTCGACGCTCAGGTGGCCGTCTTTGACGACGACGTACCGCGACTCGGGTATGCCCGCCGGGTCGATCGGCTCGGCGGCCACGGCATTGGTGACGGCGTGAAGTGTCGCAAGCGATGC
>JBHJOM010000029.1:0-12348 GCA_050329715.1 Phycisphaerae bacterium | reverse complement strand
GCGCGAATCACGGGCGACTTTGCCTTCCATCCCGGTGCCCACGTAGGGAGACTCGGAGACGAGAAGCGGCACACCCTGGCGCTGCATGTTCGAGCCCATGAGCGCACGGTTGGCGTCGTCGTGCTCCAGGAACGGGATCAACGCCGCGGAGACGGAGACCGTCTGCTTCGGGCTGATGTCCACGTACTGCACGTCGCGGCTGGGCACCGTCGCCAGGTCGCCCTCCACGCGTGCCAGCAGCAGGCCCTTCTCGAGTGTGCCGCTTTCATCGACGGCGTCCGGGGGTGCCAGCACGCTGCGCATTTCCTCGTCGGCACGCAGGTACTTCACCTGCCCGTTGACCTTGCCGTCCTCCACCACGCGGTACGGGGTGATCAGGAAGCCGTAGTCGTCGATGTCCGAGTAGATCGACAGTGAGGCGATCAGGCCGATGTTCGTGCCTTCGGGCGTCTCGATGGGGCAAATGCGCCCGTAGTGCGAGATGTGCACGTCGCGCACCTCGAAGCCGGCGCGCTTGCGGTTCAGGCCGCCGGGGCCAAGGGCCGAGAGGCGCCTTTCGTGCGTCAGCTGCGAGAGCGGGTTCGTCTGGTCGACGACCTGCGAGAGCTCGCCGCGGCCGAAGAAGAAGTCGATCGCGCTGGAGACGCTCTTGGAGTTCACCAGCTCGGCGACCTTGATCTCCTGCTGCGGGTCCTTGATGCTCATCCGCTCCTGGACCGTCCGCTTCAGCTTCAGGAAGCCCTTGCGCATCTCTTCCTGCGCCAGCTCGTCGATGAGCCGCAGCCGGCGGTTGCCCAGGTGGTCGATGTCGTCGATGTAACCCTCGCCGGAGCGGAGCTTGAACATGTACTTCAGGCTGTTGACCAGGTCCTCGCTGCGGAGGGTCATTTCCTCTTCGGAGACACTCTGGTCGAACTTGCGGTTCACGCGGAAGCGGCCCACGCGGCCCAGGCGGTACCGGCTGTCGTCGAAGAACTTCTCCTGGAACAGCGTGCGTGCCTTTTCAACCTGCGGCGGGTTGCCGGGGCGGAGCCGCGTGTAGATCTTCAGCAGCGCCTCGTCGTGGTTAACGGCCGTGTCCTCGGCCAGCGTATTGAGGATCAGCGGGTCGCTGACCTTCGTCACCACGTCCAGCGTCTTGAGTTCGCTCGCCTGGATCTTCTCCAGCGCGTCGGCGATCTGGGCACCGGGGCGAACGATCTCCTCGCCGCTCTCGGTGTCGATGATCGGCGAGACGGCGTAATAGTCCGGCTTCAGCTCGCCGACCTTGACCTTCTCAATTTCGTAGAACTCGCGAATGATCGCCTCGCTCGTCGAGTACTTCTCGTCGAGGGCGCGGAGGAACGTGGTCGCGGGGATCTTGGAGCTCTGGTCGATTCGGACGGCCAAGGCGTCCTTCTTGTTCACCGAGCACTCGATCCAGCTCCCACGCTCCGGGATGATGCGGCAGCCGTGCAGCGGGCGGTCACCCTCCTGCACCTCGACGAGGAAGTCGACGCCGGGCGAGCGGTGAAGCTGGTTGACGATGACGCGTTCGGCACCGTTGATGATGAATTCGCCGCCGCCGAGCATCGTGGGAATTTCGCCGAGGTAGATGTCCTCGTCGGTCATCTTCTGGATGGCGGCACCGGAAAGTCGCATGCGGATGCGCAGCGGCTTGCCGAAGGTGAGGCGCAGGGCCCGGCACTCGTCGGGGGTGTAGCGTTCTTCCTTGAGGTCGTAGTAGAGGTAGTCGAGCTTGAGGTTGCCGTCGTAGCTCTGGATGGGGAACACCTCGCGGAGGAGGGCTTCGAGGCCTTCTTCCTTGCGGACGGGTTCGCCGGTCTTTTCGTCCTTGGGGCAATCCTCCTGGAGGAATCGCTGGTAGGCGTCCTGCTGAATCTTGACCAGGTTGGGGATGGCGATTGCGTCGCCGCGCTTCGCGAAACTGCGGACTTCTGGAATCGGCAATTTATTCATGTGTGTGGTCTTCCGTCTTCCTGGTTTGCATGCCCCGGCCTGGGTTCGCACTGGCTGAACGGGCCGGCCTGTCTGTCGACGGCGTCTGGGGGCTTAATCCGCTCCGGCGGAGGTACGTCCCTGACGCGTTCTAACTTCCTGACTGCCGCCGGCGGTGCACCCGGCCCTGCCCGACCCGTCCGCAGGCCCGGCCGCCGGACACGCCGGCTAGTCGTCCCACGCCCCCGTCGGCGGGGTTTCACCCCCTTCGGGAAGCTTTTTGCCCCACTTCTCCGGCCTATCCGGCCGATGAAATGCAGGCAAACGCTCGGTTTCTGCAGCACTTCGCCCCGCGAGCTTCCCCGCGCAACAAAGCGACCGGCTTCGGCTAGGGCAGTGGCCGATCCGGCGTCTCTATCGTCATTGTTTTCTTATGCTTATCGTTGGGCGCACCGATACCGCGACGTCAGAACTTGAAAGCTGAAAATACTAGGGAAGGTAGAACGCCTGTCAAGCCGGGAAAATGTTGTGGACAGGGACACCCTAACCCGCCACCCCGAAAACGGCCCCCGGAACCGCCCCCCGCAAGACGCCCCCCGCAACACGCCCCCTTCGCCGCTGTCCAGAACACGCCGCAGAGCGTATTCTGACCCACCGCGCCATGGCCAAGCCCAAAGATACCAACCTCAGCCCCAAGATCACCAACCGACGCGCCTTCTTCGATTATTTCATCGATCAGAAGGTCGAGTGCGGCCTGAGCCTCTCCGGAACCGAGGTCAAAAGCCTTCGCCACGGCAAGGGGCAGATCAACGACGCCTTCGCCAAGGTCGATCGCGGCGAGCTGTGGCTCTACAACGCCTACATCGACCCTTACGAGCAGGCCGGGCCCCTCATGCAGCACGAGCCCAAGCGCCCCCGCAAGCTCCTGGTGAAAAAGAAGGAGATCGCCCGCCTCGAGGAGGCCGTCCGCGACCCCGGCACCGCGCTGATCCCGCTGAACATCCACTGGAAGGACGGCCGGGCGAAGCTGGAACTGGGCGTCGGGCGGGGCAAGAAGAAGTTCGACAAGCGCGAGGACCTCAAGAAGAAGGCCGCCGACCGTGAGATCCGCAAGGCGATGAGCCGCCGGTAACGCGGCTCACTCAGGCGGGCGAGGCTTCAGGCTCTTCCGCCTGAAACCTCGCCCCTGCTTGTCGTCTGGCGTGACTGCCGGTTACCGGCAGTAGCCGCCGTACGTCGAGGTGTGGTAGCTGCCGCGGTACGTCTGGGTGTAAACCGGGCGGTACGTGTTGTACCCACGGTAGGCCGGGCGGTAGCTGTTGTAGTGGTAGCTGCGTTGCACGACGACCGGCGCCGGCCTGTACGCCGGGCGGTAGTGGACGGTGTTGTAGTTGTACTTCGGGTAGTAGCCGCGGTTGTAGCTGTGGCCGTAGTGCGGCCGGTTGTAGCTGAAGCGGAAGGCACTTCGGTCGTGGTACCCGCCGGTGCGGAACCCGATGTTGAACGACACGCCGCTGTGGCGGTTGTGCTCGTAGCGGTGGCCTCGGTCATACCGACCGTACCCGGCCTCGGCGGCGGCGGGGGTCATCCAGCCGGCGGCCAGGGCGAAGGCGGCCAACACGGGAATCGTCAATAAGCTTCGCATGGGTGCTCCTTTCAGCATCAAAAAGCGTCTCTTTCGGCAAGGACAGACGAAGCCGAGGGACGTTTGAGCGAAAAGACCGCAGAATCTCTGCCAATCGTCGGGCGAAACCCGGGTTGCCTCACACGCCGACGTTTCACCCGGCCTGCGGCACCGGCGGGAAGGCGGGCATGATCGCCGATTCGCTGAGCATTTCAGTCAGCTTGCTTTGCACGAACCGCACCGAGACGTCCGTCCCCCGACCCGGCTTGCTGCGAATGTGGATCGTCCCGCCGAGGGCATGGGCGGCGTGCTTCACGATCGCCAGCCCCAGGCCCGTACCTCGCGGCCCACCGCCGGTGCGGACGTTGTCCACCTGGTAGAACCGCTCAAAGATCCTGCCCAGGTGCTGCTGTGGGATGCCGCAACCCGTGTCGATGACGCGGAGCGTCGTCTCGGTGCTCGGGTCGCCGACGCTGGCGGACTGCACCACATCGCCGATGCGTTGCTCGAGGCTTACGGTGACAGTGCCTTCGGCCGGGGTGAATTTCAGTGCATTCTCGACGAGGTTCTTGATGATCAGGTCGAGCAGGCGGCGGTCGGAGCGGAAGTTCAGGTCCTCCACCGGCTCGCCGTTGAAGGAGCACTGCGTGATGATGTTCACGCCCTTCTCCCGGGCCAGCGGCAGCATGACGTGCCGGACGATGTCCAGGCAGTCGTCGGCGTTGACGGTGTCCCAGTCCGGCTTCAGGTCAGTTCCCTCGACCCGCGAGAGGTCCAGCAGGTCCCGGAGCATGTTCTCCAGCCGCTGCAGGTGCCCGCCGATGATGTTCACGCACCGATTGGTGTGCTCCGCCGGCACGTCCGGCTCCGAGAGCATCTCCTGCAGCGTCTCGAAAGCCACCTTGATCGCACTCAACGGCGTGCGGAGTTCGTGGCTGGCGTTGGAGACGAAGTCCGTCTTCATCTGCAGGGTGTTGGCCAGCGTCGTCACGTCGCGCAGCACCACCAGCACGCCGCCGGCCTCGGTGCGGGTGGCCACCGCGTGGAAGCTGAGTTTGGCCCCTTCACGTTTGAGCTTGATCTCCCGCTGCACGAGCGGCTGCTCGTCGTCGCTGGACGGGCGGCGGGTGAACATCTCAAACAGCGTCAGCACCTTCGAGTCGTTCACCACGTGCACGAGCTGGCGGTGCAGGGCGTCGTCCCGAGCGACGCGGAACAGCCGGGCGGCCGGCTCGTTGATCAGGATGATCCGCTCCTTGGAATCGACCAGCAAAATCGGGTCGATCATCGCGTCGACCAGCGCCTGCAGGTCGCCGCGCTGGCGGACGAGGGCGTCGAGCTTTTTCTTGGTCCGGCCCGCCAGGCGGTTGAGGAGCTTGGCGGCCTGCATCGCCTCGTCCGGGTGCTCGATGTGCTCGACACGGCTGTCCCACTCGCCGTCCACCAGTCGGTCGGTCGTGCGGGCCAGGGCCGCGGTGCGCTTCGCCCAGACGGCGTGCACGTAGTACCCCGCCGCGAGCACCAGCCCGGCGTTGAGCAGCACCAGGAAGGCAAGCACGAACCCGCGGACCAGCCCGTCGGTCATCAGCGTGACGGCGACAACGGCGACAGACACCAACGCCACGCCCAGAAGGGGCAAAGCGGTGAAACGCAGCTGGTCCAGAACGCGGCGGTACATAACGGTCGGTCAGGCAGTGACGTCAGATCGAGGTAACGGTAAGTCGATTCAGCCGAACGGTTTAAGGCAAAGGTGTAGCATACCGGCCGGCTCAGCGGCGCTTTTTCTTTCCTTTGACGTTTCGGTCTTTCTTCTGCATGTGGGTGCCGCGCTTGGTCCGCAGGCCGGGCCCGCCGCCCCCCATGCCCGCGGCCGGGCCGCCGCCGCCGATGCCGCCGCCCATCAAACCACGCATCAGCTTCATTCGGCCCATCGCCCCCATGCCGCCGACGGCCCGCATCATATCGCGGCTCATCTCGAACTGCTTCATGAACTGGCTGACCTCCTGCACCTGCAGCCCGGACCCGGCCGCGATCCGCCGACGCCTGGGCCCGTCCAGCACGTCCGGGTTCTTGCGTTCCTTGCGGTTCATTGAGTCGTAGATAGCGCGCATCCGCTTCATCTGCCCCTCGACCTCCTCGCCGCCCATGTTCACCTGCTTCGACAGCTCGCTCATCCCCGGGATCATCCCCATCACCTTGCTCATCGGGCCCAGCTTGCTGATCTGCTGCATCTGCGACATGAAGTCGTCGAGCGTGAAGGTGCCCTTCTCGAGCTTGGCGGCCATCTTGGCCGTCTGCTCCTGGTCGAACTCCTCCATCGCCTTCTCGACGAGCCCCACCACGTCGCCCATGCCCAGGATCCGCTGGGCCATGCCCTCGGGGCGGAACTCCTCCAGCGCATCGAGCTTCTCCCCGGTGCCCAGGAACTTCACCGGCTTGCCAGTGACCATCTTGGCGGACAGCAGCGCGCCGCCGCGGGTGTCGGAGTCGAACTTCGTCAGGATCAGCCCGTCGAGTTCGAGCTGCTCGTTGAACGTCTTGGCGGAGTTCACCGCGTCCTGGCCGGTCATCGCGTCCAGCACCAGGAAGATCTGATGCGGGCTGAGCTTGGCGTTCACCTCACGCAGCTCGGCCATCAGCTCGTCGTCGATCGCAAGCCGACCGGCGGTGTCCAGGATCAGCACGTCCCGGCCCTGCTTGCGGGCCTCGTTCGTCGCGGCCCGGCAGACGCTCACGGCCGCCCCGGCCGCCACCTTCCCGTGCTCCCCGATCTTGCTCTCGTCCGCGTACACCGGCACGCCGACCTGTGCACCGACGACCTTGAGCTGCTGCACGGCCGCGGGCCGCTGCAAGTCGGCGGCGGCCAGCATCGGCCGCATGCCCTTCTTCGCCAGCAACCTCGCGAGCTTCCCGCAGGTGGTGGTTTTGCCCGACCCCTGCAGCCCGCACATCATGATGACCGTCGGCCCGGGGCTGACGGTGTAGATCTTCGTGTCCACCGGCCCCATCAGCTCGACGAGCTCGTCGTTGACGATCTTCACGAGCAGCTGCTCGGGCTTCAGGCTGCTGATGACCTCCTGCCCCAGTGCCTTTTGCTGCACCTTCTCGACGAACTGGGTTACGACCGGCAAGCTGACGTCCGCCTCGAGCAGCGCGACGCGCACTTCACGCATCGCGTCGCGGATGTTCTCCTCCGAAAGCCGCCCCCGGCCGGCGAGATTGCGAAGTACATTGCTGAAACGGTCGGACAGCGATTCGAACATGCGGCGGATTGTACTCTCGTTGCCCCGCTTTGGTCAGTGGCCCGGCACCATTTCGAACGGCCCGGCCGATCGCTACCTGACCCCTGCCGGGCAGACGCATAACGCGAACGGCGAAGGAGCAGGTCCTTCGCCGTTCTCGTGCTTGCCGGGTTGTCGGGTGCGGGCGTTACATCCCGCGTGGGCTTACAGCCCGCCCTGGCCGCCGGGACGGCCGCCGCCTTGCATATCCATCATCATCTGCATGCCGCCGGAGACCATGCTCGAGAGCAGCGTCTTGGGCACGAAGACGTCGATGACCAGTGCCTCGCCGTCGGCACTGGCGGCGACGCCGACCGGCGGGAGGTCCGGCGGGAGGCGGAGGCGTGCCGGGATGCCGCCGAGCTGCTGGGCGACCTGCACGCCGGTCATCGCGATCTCGTCGAGGGCGATGTAGTACTCCATGAACCGGCCTTCGGGCAGCGACTGGGCCGTCTGCGACAGGCCGATCTGATCGTTGAGCGGCGCGGTCTGGTTCTTGACCGTCTGCAGCGCGTTGGCGATGGCGGCGTCGTCCATGCCCATGAAGGTGACCATCACGTCGTCGGTCGTGCCGACGAGCGCCTCGACCTTGTTGTCGCCGAAGATCTGCCGGATCGCCATCTCCTGCTGCATGGCCATCGGGTCGTCTTCGTCGGCGGTGAAGTCCGTCACGAAGGCGTTGAAGGTGACGCCGTCGATGGTCTTGACGTTGTCCACGACGGATGTCTGCCCGCTGCTGCCGGCGAAAGCCTCGCGGGCCTCAGGCGGGAGCATCTCGCGGACGATTTCGTTCGGGCGGGTCTGCAGGGTCTTCTGGGATTCGTAGAGCGTCGGGCCGTCGCCGTACTGCACGCTGACGATCCGGAACGCCGGGCCCTGCCCGATCCGTCCGGCCGGGCCCATCATGCCCGCGGCGGTCCCTTCGGACGCCTTGATGTACGTGCGGACCGTCTCGGCCAACTCGCGGATCTCCTCGGCGTTCTCAAAGTCCTTGACCTCGGCCAGCACGGGCCCGGCCACGTCGTCGAAGAGCTTCAACGCGCTGTCGCTGGCGGCGGCCATCCCGCCGACGAACAGGTACGAGCCCTCCGGGATGCCGGTCAGCAGCGGCTTCTCGGCGGCCGGGAGGCTCGCCACGGTGTTGCCCAGGTAGCTGCCCTCCTGGAAGTCCGCCACGACCGTCATGGCGATGCCCGCGTCGGACAGGTTCATGCCGATGGTGGCAGACGTCGCGTCACGCAGGAAGCTCTCGACGACCAGGAACGCCTGGTTGACGGCCGCCTCGGCCACCGGCTGGAACTGCCTGGCCTGCTCGTCCTCGGCCATGTGCTCACGCATATCGCCCAGCGCCTCGTCCTTGGCTTCCTGCATTTGCGGGCCGAGGAGGTCGCGGACGGCCGAGAAGTTGGCGTAGAGCACGACGTCCTGCTCGGCGAGTTGTTTGGCCGCCCGGCCTGCGGGGTTGATGCCCCCTTCGGGCATGGCCTCGACGGCGGCGCGTGTCGGGCTGATGGCCGCGTAACCGCCGCCCCAGTCCGCCGAGAAGCCCGGCTCGCCGCCCTGGCCGACCTGGATCTCCGAGACGCCGCCGGCCTCGCCGCCCATGCCTTGGACGAACTGCCCGTAGTCCGTCACGGGCAGGAGGATGACGAACGTCGGCTCGCCGTCGTCGTCCTGCACGTCGGCGGGGTTCAGCATGACGAACGCGGCCTCACCGGCTTCGTTCAGCCCTTCGTTCACGCCCATCTGCTGCTTGAGGAACGACATCGGGTCGGCCAGCGCCGGCTGGAAGGCGGCTGCGCCCAGATCCTGTGCATAGACGCCGAACTTCTGGCTCGTCTGCTGCAGGTTGTTGAACTTGATGAAGAAGACGGCGTCGGCCGGCACCTTCTGTGCGACGTCCGCCGAGGCGAGGCTGGCCGAGGCCATGAGCAGGGCGGCCGCGAGGCCGAGGGAACGCTTACGCTTGATCATGAAATCTCCGATACGGGGTCTTGTTGCGTCATGCTGCGTCAGTCGCCCCGCCGCCGGGCCGGGCCGTCCACCTACCGACGGGTCGGCAGGGAGGAACAGGCGACGGAAGCAGATGCGGGGCGACGGGTCTGACATGCCAGAAGTCCAGAAGTTTGCCAAACGGTGAGGCTTTAGTAAATGCCTGCAAATTTCGCCCCACCCGCACACATACGGCCCGGGGGCGGGGAATATTTCTGTCCGGGGCCGGACTGCCCGCCGCCGGGGGCCTCGCCGGTGCGGCCGTCTGCGACATCAAACCGCCAAGCCGTGTCGAACGCAGTTATGAAACGGCCGCCGCTGTGTAACGATGCAGGGGAATGCCGGTTTCCTCGAACTGTCCTTCGTCGGCACTGTGGCGGTCGGCGGTTCTCGGCGTCGGGCCGTTGCTGGCAATCGGCCGCGGCGCAGTACCATCCCCGCCTGCCGATGGCCCGCAAAGCACGCAACCGTACCCTCGATTACCTGCAGTACCTGGCGCTGCGGGTGGTGGACATGGGCATCAAGGTCTGGCCGGCCGGTGCCGCCCTTTCGGCCGCGGCCGGTCTTGGGGACCTCATGTACCGCTTCGACAAAAAGCACCGCGACCGCGCCCTGGCCAACCTGGCCAACAGCTTCCCGGACATGCCCCTTCCCCGCCGGCAGGAGATGGCCCGCCTGAGCATGCAGCAGCTCTTCATGCTCTTCATCGAGGTGCTCTACACCACCCGCCTGATCCGCCTGGACAGTTTCCGCCGGCACGTCGAGCTGCGCAACGTCAGCCAGACCATCCGCCACATGCTCGACGACAAGCGGGGGCTCATCATGCTCACGGGGCACTACGGCAACTGGGAGGTGCTCGGCTACACGCTGGCGACGCTCGGCTTCGCCACCACCAGTGTCGCCCGCCCGCTGGACAACCCGTACGTGAACGACTGGCTGCTGGGCGTCCGCCAGCGGCAGGGGCAGCGGATCATCGACAAGATCGGCGCCACGACCGAGGTCGGCCCGATCCTCGAAGCCGGCGGCACCGTCGGATTCATCGCCGACCAGAACGCCGGGCCCAAGGGGCTGTTCGTCGACTTCTTCGGCCGCAAGGCCAGCACGTACAAGAGCATCGGCCTGCTGGCGATGCGGTACGAAGTCCCCGTCGTCGTCGGCTACGCCCGGCGGACGGGCCGGGGCTTCCACTTCACCGTCGGCACGCAGGACGTCATCCGCCCCGAAGACTGGGCCGACGAACCCGACCCGCTGACGTACATCACCCAACGCTACACCCGCGCGATCGAAGCCTTCGTAAAAGAAGACCCCGGCCAATACCTCTGGGTCCACCGCCGCTGGAAAACCCGCCCGAAAGGGGAGACGGCGATGGCGTTTGATTGATGGAAGAAGGCACGAAGGCACGGAGGCACGGAGGCACG
This sequence comes from Phycisphaerae bacterium, assembly GCA_050329715.1. Classification (GTDB taxonomy): domain Bacteria; phylum Planctomycetota; class Phycisphaerae; order Tepidisphaerales; family Tepidisphaeraceae; genus DAIOTR01. The sequence goes on along the minus strand of JBHJOM010000029.1, from coordinate 2,095 downwards.
GAGGCACGGAGGCACGAAGGCACGGAGGCACGGAGGCACGAAGGCACGAAGGCACGAAGGGTTAAGGATCGAGGGAGTAAGGCATTGAGGGATCGAGGGGGAAGCCAGGAGTCAGGAGTCAAAATGCGGACGGCTCGCTACCTCCACCCCTGACCTGCACCCTGCTACTGCACCCTGTACCCTGACCCGCTAAACTCCCCCCGTGCCCATCACCTACCTCCTTCGCCAGAGCTTTCCCGAGGGGACCGTCGATTTGCGGTGGGTCGACTCGTCGCGCCGGGAGGTGCGTGCGGTCGAGGCGGCCATAGAGGCGACGTGGCGCGACTGGAAGCGCAAGCCCGGCATCACGCTTTTCGACGGGCCGATCGCGCGGCTGGAGGGGTGGGATGTCGGCGAGGGCCAGGGCGAGGGCCAGGGCCAGGGGCGGCTGAAGCTGGCGGTGAGCCGGACGAGTTACCGGCTGTTCCTCGGCACCAACCTCATCAACCCGCATCTATTGCAACAGTACGGGAACGAAGTCGGTTCCAACCCCATCGGCGTCTCGACGCTGCTGCGGACGGCCGACGGGCACCTCGTGCTGGGGCTGCGGAACGACCGCGTGGCGTTCTACCCGCGTCGGCTCCACCCGTTCGCCGGGAGTCTGGAGGTGCGCGACGACGTCGACGTCTTCGCCGATGCCCGGCGGGAGCTGCATGAGGAACTCGGGCTGTTGCCGGACGAGGTGCACGACCTGCGGCTGACCGGCATCGCGATGGATACGCGCCTGAGCCAGCCGGAGATGATCCTGGCTGCCGACACGACCCGCACGCTGAACGAAGTCGTCGCCGGGCTCGACGCCGAGGAGCACACGGCCCACTGGTCCTGCCCGGCCACGCCCGAGGCGGCCCGCTCGGCCGTCGAGACCGAGCCGCTGCTCACCCCCGTCGCCACGGCGGCGTTGACGCTCTGGGCCGACACCGCCAAGTGAGCCCCGGGGGGCGTCGTGGGGCAAGCACAGGGGCCAAGTCCGTCGTCACCGCCGGCCGCCCCCCCCCCGAACGGTCATCCTGAGCGTGCGTAGCGAGTCGAAGGACCTCCGGACGTGACAAAGCCGGTCCGCGTTCCCTGGGCGAGACGGCGTTGCCGCGGCGATGAGTTCCGGCCCAGGAAACGCGCTCCGGCTTGTTCGAGCGTGGAGGTCTTTCGACTCGCTGCGCTCGCTCAAGATGACATGCATTACGCCGCCTCACGCGGTGGCACGTAAACGCACCGCCTCGCCGTGCGCCTCACACCTCCGGCAGCGGGAAGGTGTCCTGCGTCGACTCCACCCACTTTGCCAGTCGCGCGTGCAGTTGTTGGCGCTTCTGAGAGAAGGCACTGTTGTGGGCGAGGTTCACCTGTTCGTACGGGTCGGTGTTCAGGTCGAACATGAGCCACGGCTGGTGTTCGAGGCAGACGTACTTCCAGCCGTCGCGCGTCACGATGCCGCGCCACGGGCGGTCGGTGCTGTCGCCGTGCTTCGTCGGGATGACCAGCTGCAGGTAGGCGGAGTCCGGCTCTTCGGCGACGGTCCTGCCGTGGAGCCGGCGGGCCGAGTAGTCCGTGCCCTGGACCCAGTCGGGCACCTCGATGCCGCACAGCCCCAGGCTCGTCGCGCCCACGTCCACGTGGTTCACCGGCGCATCGCACGTGCCGTTGCGGCCGTAATACTGGCTCGGCAGCCCGCTGACGATGAACGGCACGCGGATGCTCTCCTCGTACGGGTTGGTCTTGCGGAAGAGCCCGTGGCTGCCGTGCATGTCGCCGTGGTCGCTGAAGAAAACGATGTGCGTGTTCTCCCGCAGCGCTGACGTCCGGATCAGCTCCCAAACCCGCCCGACGTTCCAGTCCAGGTTCTCGATCATCGCGTGGTAGCCGGCCAAGTCCCGCCGGGCCCGGTCCCGCACCCAGCCGACGTCCGGCACGTTGGGCCGAAGCCGCACCGTCGCCGGGTTGTGCCGGCCCATCCACGCTTCGGGGGCCACGTACGGGTCGTGCGGCGGCTGCGCGGAGAGCGCGCAGAAGAACGGCTCGCCGTCGGCGATGCGGCGCTGCATGAAGTCGAGCGTCAGGTCGG
>JBHJOM010000028.1:0-27250 GCA_050329715.1 Phycisphaerae bacterium | reverse complement strand
CCCGCGCCGTGAACTCCCCCGCCTCCGCCCGCCGGCAGCCCAGCCGCACCAACGCATCCACCACCAGCCGGCACAGGAGCGGGTTGCCGGGCAGGTGGTACTCCACGACGGCCTGCCCCGTCGGGCTTCGGCCGGCGGGAAACGCCAGCACGACCGCGGGTACCGGCATTTGCTCAATGTGCAATGTTTGAAGCGTCGGGCCCGCCTCCGGCTTCGCGCCCAGGCGGCTCGCCGCCTCGAGCGAGAGCCCGCCGCTGGTCCGCACGAGCATCCGCGGTGCCGGCCCGACGGCCGAGCTGATCGCGACGATCGTGTCGTCGGTCACCATGCCGTCCGTCGTCATGCCGTCGCCCCGGCCGGCATGTCCGCATCCTGCCCGATCGCAATCGGCACCAACTCCCGCGGGTGCAGGAAGGCCAGATACGCCCCCTTCACGTGCAGCCCGGCCGCCAGCCGCATGCCCCGGCAGTACGCCTCCACCTGCGGGCGGTACTGCTTGATACGGTTGAGCAGCTTCTGCCCCTCGACGCGGTCGGTCTTGTAGTCGGCGATGACGATGCCGTCGGCGAACGGCAGCAGCAGGGCGATCCGCCCGCGGACCATCACGCGCTCGGCCAAGTCGGCGGCGGCGGGGTCGAGCTCCCCGGCCGGCACGGCATAGGTGACGGCCGCCTCGCGAATAGCCGCGGCACCCGCCGACCGCGCCAGCTTGCCCAGCTCCGAGGCGAGCAGCCACTCCACGGCGGCAAAGTCGATGGCCCTGGCAAACGCAGGCAGGAGCAGCCGCCGCTCTACAAGCCGGGCCGCAACGCGCTCGGGCGGCTCCGGCTCGGCGAAGTTGATGTGCTGAAGCAGCACGTGCGTGGCCGAGCCGACGTCCGCGGCCGAGAGCCGCCCCGGCGGCGCGTAAAACGCCGGCCACGCGAGGCGGTCGACGGCGGAAGCGGTTGTGGCATCGCCTTCAGTTATGGAGCGGGCTGTGGGCGCATTGTCCTTAGCCAGTTGGGAGACGCTCACCGCCGCACGCACGCGCGACGCGGCACCCGGCCCGGCGGCCCGCAGCCGGCGTAGCACCGACTCAGCCTCGGCCGCAACGGCCTTGTCCCGCTCAGGCGGCGCATCGATAAGCGGCATGAAGTTCAACAGCGCACGGCGACGGCGCGCCGTCGGCGTCGGGGCGTCTTCAGGTTCCTCCGCCGGCTTAGGCACGGCCAGCCCCTCGCCCGCCTCGATGGACAAGGCCAGTGCTCCCGGCGACTGCAACACCGCGTAAACCGCCGGGCCCAGCAGGTCCAGCGCGCTTCTCGCGTTGGCCAAAGCCCACGCCGGCAACGGCCCGCGCCAGCCGCCCCAGAGCTTGCCCCAGGCCACCGCCACTTCGGCCTTGTTGATCGTGCCGACGAGCACCAGGTGCTCCCGCGCGCGGGTCATCGCGACGTAGAGCAGCCGCAGCTCCTCGGCAATGTTGTCGCGCCGCCCCGCGTCCGCCGTGAGCAGCGACGACATGCTCGGCCAGCGCGCACGGCGTTCGTCGTCGAACGCCATGACGCCCAGCCCGACGTCTCGGTGCAGTGTCATCGGGCCGGTGAAGTCGCGCGTCACGAACTTCTTGGCAAGGTCCGCCACGAAGACGACGGGAAACTCCAAGCCCTTGCTCTTGTGCACCGTAAGGATGCGCACGACGTCATCCCCCGGGCCGACGACCGACGGCTGGCCCAGATCGCTCTCCTCCTCCAACGTGTCGAGGAAGGCGACGAACCGCCCCAACCCCGGCCGGCCGAAGGCGTCGAACTGCCTGGCCTTCTCGTAGACGAACCGCAGGTTCCCCGCCCGCTGCTGACCATTCTTCAGGCCCTCCACGTAGGCGAGCAGGCCGCTGTCGAGGTAGACCTGCCAGAGCAGTTCTGCCGTCGAAAGGACTGCCGAAAGCTGCCGCCAGTGGGCGATGCGCCCATACACGCTGTTTAAATTTGCGGCATGCTCCCCGTCCTGCCGGCTGTACCACAACACGGCCTCGTGGAAGGCCATACGCGCCTCGCCGGCCTGTTGCGTGTGGGCGTCCGCGGCGAGGCGGGCGGCGGCCATCGCCTCTTCCGGCTCCGGCACGCCCAGCACCGGGGAGCGCAGCACCGCGGCCAGCGGCACGTCCTGCTGCTGGTTGTCCAGCAGCCGCAGCAGGCTCATGACCTCCTGCACCTCGACGGCCGCGAAAAGCCCAGTCGTGCTCTGGCTGTAGGCGGGAATGCCCATTCGGCGGAAGACGCCGGCGATCTTCTCCGCCTTGTGCCGGGCCGACCGCAGCAGTACGGCGATGTCGTTGAACGCGACGGGGCGGGTGGCCCAACCGCCGGCCGGGTCCTTGTGGGCGACCTGCTTCGGCGTGCCGCCGTCACGGCCGGTGAGCTTCAGGATGTGGCGTGCAATGACCACAGCCTCCCGCTCCACGGCCGCGAGCTCCTCGTCATCATCCGCCTCGCCGGTGGGCGCGGGTGTGTCGGGGGTGTTTGATTCTGCGTCATCCGCCCCGGGCTCGTCGGCCGTGGCCGAGGCGTCCACCAGCACCACCTCAATCGGCGCGCCGGAGAAGGTGCCGGGGCCGGCGGGCAAGTCCTTCAGGCCGGGGATGAGGCGGTGGGTCTTGTCGTAGTCGAAGCCGACGACGCGCTCGTGCAGCAGCCGCTCGAAGATGCGGTTCATCGCCTCCAGGAGCGGGCCGCGGCTGCGGAAGTTCTCGGCGAGGTCCACCACGCCCTGCCGCTCGCCGGCCAGCAGTTCGCGTCGCTCCAGGAAAAGCCGCGGCTCGGCCTGTCGGAAGCCGTAGATGCTCTGTTTCACGTCGCCCACGGCAAAGAGGTTCCCCGCCGGATCGACCGCCTCGCGGCTCACCAGCCTCAGCAGCTCGGCCTGTACCTGGTTCACGTCCTGAAACTCGTCCACCAGCACGTGGCGGTAGCGGGCGTGGCAGGCCTGGGCGACGTCGCTCGGCGTGCCGTCTTCGTTGCGCAAGAGCCGCAGCGCAAAGTGCTCCAGGTCGGAAAAGTCAACGGCGCGGAGCAGGTGCTTGGCCGCGGCGTAGTTGCGGCGGAACGCGGCCGTCACGGCCAGCAGCTTGCCGGCCGGGGCGACGGTGGACTTTGCGCCCTCCTGCCAGTCCCGCGGGGAAAACCGGCAGAGCGTCGCGATCTCTTTCCCGGCCCGCAGCGGGTCCTTGGCGAGCTTGAGCAGCGTCTTGGCAAGGTCCGACGTGGCGCTGGTTCGGATCGTAGGGCTTCGCGGGAGCTTGTAATCCGCAACGGCTGTGGCCAGTTCCTCCGTCGCGCCTTCGGCGGCCAATGCCCGCCAGCAGAGCAGTTCCTCCTCGACCTTGCCCATGTGCGTGGCCGCCTCGGCCATCCCTTCGAGCCGGGTAAGCTCCTGACGCACCATGCCGCACCGCTCAAGCGCCTCGGCCAGCTTCCCGGCAATCATCGCGTCGGTCCGGCGGCCCATTTCGCTTCGCGTCATCGGCTGCTCGGCGGCTTCAACCAGCCGGCCGGCGGCGGAGGCGAGCCACGCGTCGGCGTCCAGCACACTCTCCAGCATGCGGTCCAGTGTCAGCATCTGCTTGAGCAGCGTGCCGTCGTTGCCGTCGGCCAGCACGTCGACGGCCCGCTGGAAGCTGCCGTCCTCGTCGGTGTCGAAGGCTTCGTCGAAGAGGCGCTTGGCGACGTCGCCGCGAAGGAGGCGGGCCTCGTCCTCGTCCAGCACGCGGAAGGCCGGGTCTAGGCCGAGCTTCACGAAATGCCGGCGGATGAGTTGGCTGCAGAAGGCGTGAATCGTCGTGACCGAAGCACGGTCCAGAAGCCGCAACTGTCGCCGCAGGTGCGACACCCCCGCCACCCCCGCCGCCACCGTCTCCCCGTCGGCCGCACGCCCGATGCGCCGGCGGAGTGCCGCATCGATGCGGCCGCGCATCTCCTCGGCGGCGGCCACGCTGAACGTGACGACAAGCAGCTTGTCCACGTCGCACCGGTACGGCTCGGGGGCATCGCACACGAGGTAGGCGCACCGCGCCGAGAGCACGGCGGTTTTCCCCGACCCGGCCGCGGCGGAGACGAGCAGGCTGCGGTCCACCGTCTCGATGGTCTGCTGCTGCTTCGGCGTCCATCGGGTTGTGGCGGCGGTCGTCATCAGGTGGAGGCCCCTTCCCACGCGGCGTCCTCACGAATGGCCGCGAAGACCGCATCGGGCTTGTAACTTTCCAGGTTCATGTAGCCGTTGTATTCCAGATCAAAGCGATAGACACTGGTAAAGTCGCACGCGCCCAGCATGTTGTTCCGCCCGAGGCGGACGGGCTCGAGGCTGACGTCGCCTTCAAAAATCCGGTCGGCGAGGTTGCCGATGCACCGCTTCGCGTGGGCAAGCAGCAGTTGCAGCGCGTCGTCCTCCACCCAGTCACCCGTCTTGGCCGGTTTACCGTCCTTGTTGAGCTTGAAGCTCATAACGAGTGAGGCGTCGCCGTGTTGAAGGGTGTCATCGAGCAGGCAGGCCGCACTCAGGCCGAAGATACCGCGTGGCTTGTCGCGCAGGGCCATCTCCGGCGTGCCGAGTTCCGGCAGTTCCTCCGGGTGCGTCACGCTTTGCACCTGCGGGCGAAGCGGCGCGAAGAAGGCCGCGATCGGGGTCACGCGGCCAAGGCCCGGCAGTTCATTCTCCGACAGCACCACCAGGTACGTGAGCAGTTGCAGCGCCAGCCCGTGGTAGGCGGCGGCCAGGTCGAACTTCTTGCCGCGGCCGAGTTTGTAGTCGATGACGGCGACGGCACCCTCCGGCGTGGCGTCGATGCGGTCGATCCGCCCGCGGAGCAGCACCAGGCGGCCGTCGGGCGTTGTGATCGCCAGCGGCGGGATCTGGCCGTCTCGCTGGCCGAAGGAAAACTCGGCACTGGCCGGCTTGAACTTGCCGCGGTGCTGCGCGTATGTCTGGCCGGTGCAGAGGACGGCGGTGTCGCGCCGAGCACGGCCGAGCATGTACCGGTTGCGGGCCGAGGCGAGCATGAGCTGCCCTTCGAGCGCGCGCCCGACGTCGTCAGCTGCGTTCGCGATGGTGTCGGGCAGTTGGTCGGCGGCGGCGGCCCAGTCGCCGCCGGTTTCGATGACGGCCCGCACCACGCGCTCCAGCACGCCGTGGTAGGCGCTGCCCAGTTCGCGTGCGCCAAGGTCCGGCTCCGGGCGGGGCATAAGCCGCAGGCCGTAGCGGAGGAAGTGGCGGTACGGGCAGACGGCGAACGACTCCAGTTGCGAGACGGAGAGCTTCAACGGCGAGGGAAAGAGCCGCTCGGCAGTGGTGCGCTTCAGCCGTGGTTGGTTTTGATAGCGAAGCGCCGGCCATTGCGCTTGCGTGTACGCAGCAACCGGTTCGGGCACGTCGCCACGGGCCACGGCGTCGTACAGGGCTGCGGCAAGTCGGCCGGCGGGCTCCTGTGTGTCCGCACCGGTGGCGGCCCAGCGCAGCAAGCCGGCGGCGAACTGGCGCTTGTTACCGATGGCCCGCGCCTGGGCCAGCGGGTCAAGGCCGAACTGCAACGGCTGGATACTGAACGTCCCGGCCACCAGCCGCCAGAAGAGCCCAGGGGAAAGCTCGCGGCTTTCATCACTCCGCCGGCGGACCAGGCACAGCCGCTCGCCGGCGCGCGTCAGGGCGACGTAACCGAGGAACGTCTCGTTGAAGAGGCGGCCGACGCTGCTTTCGTCCAGTTCCACCCCGGCGGCATGGAGCACGTCGCGCTCGGCATCGCCCAGGATGCCCCCCTCGGAAGGGTTCCGCGGGAACTCCCCCTCGTTCATGCCCAGCAGCACCACCGCCTGCAGCGCCGGCGTGCGCGTCCGGTCCAGCGAGCCGACGAGCACCTCGTCGAGCGTCGGCGGTGTGATCGCAAGGTCGAAGCGGTCCAGGCCCGCCTCCAGCACCGCGGCGAATTCGTCGAAGCCCATCGCCTCCTCGCCCAGCACGTCCACCAGCTGCTGGAGCATGTCGCACAACGCATTGAACAGCCCTTCGTGCTCCTCGCGGCGCTCGGTGCTGGTCTCGGCGTCGATCAGTGCGCCCAGGTGCTGGGTCACCTTTAGCCGGTCCATCGCGGCGAGGGCGGCCGAGGCGAAATCGGCCAGCGGAGCCGTCTGTTTTCGCAGCGCGGCCAATGGCGCCAGTGCCGTTACGAGCTGGCGGCGCAGGGCGTCGGCGTGGCGGCTACGGTCGGCCAACGGGCGCGGCTCGGGCTCGTCCTCGGCGAGGTACTTGCGGTGGTAGGCCCAGTCCTCCTCGGCACTCCAGGCGGCGTGGCGGATACGGTGCGTGAGCACGTAGTTTTCCAGCGTGTCCGCGTCGTCGAGGCTCAGCGGCGTCAGGCCGGTCTTCACCAGCGTCATCACGGCATCGTGCGGCCAGTTGCGCTGCACGATGCCCAGCAGCGACCGCACCAGTCGCGTGAGCGGGTGGTGGCTGGCCGGCCGACGCGCGTCGATGAAGAACGGAATCTCATGCTCGACGAACGCGGCGCGCAGGTAGGGCTCGTGGTCGGTCAGGTCGCGGCCGAGCACGGCCATCTCGCGCCATGGTATGCCCGCGTCGCGCCAGCGGAGCAGCGCGCGGGCGGCGGCCTCGCACTCGCCTGGGCGGTCGGCGGTTTCGATGAGCGTCAGGCGGGCAAGGTCTTCGCGCGTGACGTTTGCTCGCTCGGCGTCGATCGGGCGGACGGCGTCCGGCTGCTGCGCGCGCTCGGCGAGCAGCCGCAACGCGCCGTTGGCGAACCGCCTGCCGGCGGGCAGGCGGGTCAGCTTCGGCGTCGGCACACCGGCCTGCTTGAGGGCAAAGTGCAGGCTCCGGTAGCTGAGCTCGACGGGGCGGAAAACGCTCGTGTCGGACGGCAGCAGGTCCGGGTTGGCCGGCACCAGCGAGGTCGGCGGCAGCTTGAACGTCACGGCCATGAAGGCAGCGACCTTCGCCACGGCCGCCAGCACCCGCCGCTCGCCGGCGGTGAAGGTGTTGAAGCCGTCGACGAGGACCGTGGCGTTCCGAAGCTCCGGGCACTCGGCGGCGGCCTCCTCGATGAGCTTCCGCCGGCCGAAGGGGTCGAGCCGGTCCTCCCCGAGGCGCTGGCGGTAGGCTTCGTACAGCAGCGCCAGGTCTTCGAGCTTGGCGCGGAGCACGTCGCGCTCGGCGGCGGCCATGTCCGTAGCGTCGAGGGCGGCGGCGGAGGCGGCAATGTCCTGGGCGGTCTGCCCGGCGGTTTCGAACTCGCCGAAGGCCTCGTCCAACTCCGCGGCGAGGCCGAGCTGGCGGCTGCTGCCGGCGAAGTAGCGGAGCGCGTCCGTGTGACGGCGGAGGAGGCGTGCGATGAGCATCTGCCGGCCGAGGCGGTCCACCTGCGGCACGGCGGCGTGGCCGGTGCAGGCCAGGATCACCTCGCCGAGCTTGTCGAAGTCGACGACGCGGCAGCGCGCGAAGCCGCCGAGGCGGGCGTCGGTGGCGAGCAGGCGCTCGGTCATGAAGGTGCTCTGGCTGGGCACGAGCCAGAAGAGGTCGTCGCCGAGCGGGCGTTCGCGGAGCATGGCCACGACGTGGTCGAGGCACCACCGCGTTTTGCCGGAACCGGCCGGGCCCGTGACGAATTCGACGCGCATGAGACTTGTCCCCGATGCCAGGTAAGCTGCAGTGCGCAAGCGTAACGCGGCGGCCGGGGCGGTCAAACCGGGGTGGTCAAAACAGGGCGTGCCTGCGTGTTTCGGTGCCGGCGGCGGCTACTTGTTCAGCTCGGGCGGCTCGGCGGGCTGGGTCGCGGGAGCGGGCTGCGGCTCGATGACCGGGCGGGCCGGAGGCTGGGGGAAGGCCGCCGGCTGCGTGGCCGGCGGAGCCGGTCGCCTCTGGATGTTCAAGTCCTGAATGATGCCGTCCACGTCGGGCATGCGGTACAGCGGCGCTTCCTCGGGTGAGTCGAACGTCGGGGCCGCTTCGATCTCCCCTTCCATTTGCTGTTCGATCAGGGGCGACATGCCCTCGGTTTCGACATCAAGTTCAGACGCATCGGGACGGGGGACGGCCGGGATGTCCTGGGGCGCTGCTTGCTCCTGGGCCACAGGGTAGTCCATCGGCGGGAGGACGGGCATCGCGTGGTGGGTCGGCGGCACGTAGACGCCGCCGTACTGGCGTGCCTCCCACGCCGGGGCCTGGAAGAAGCGGAACGGCAACAACGCCAGGTTGCCGAAGAAGACGGCCGGCTCGAGCACGGCGTAGGCGGCGTTGTACTGCCCTTCCTCCGGCTCGTAGGCGAACAGGTTCGGCCCGGCGACGGCCCGGCCGCTGGGGTACTCGGCGTAAGTTGCCGGCCAGTTGCGCGTCTGCCAGGCCGGGTCCTGGGGCACGGGCTCGTCACGCAGGTTGGCCACGCGGGTGGGCACCTGGGTGGCGCAGCCTGCGGCACCGCCGATGATGCCGCCGGCCAGCAGCGTAGCGGCCGCCAGCATGCGGGTGCGGCGGAGGGCGGGACGTGCAAGGTTGTGTTTGAGTTCGTTCATGGGTCCAGGAGCCTTCTTAAATCGTCGGCCAGGCCGTCGGAGTCGGAGATGGGGCTGACGCGTTCTTCCTTCGGGCCGGGAAGTTCCGGGCCGTAGCCGAACGGGTCCCGCAGGGCGTTTTCCTGCCGCTGCCGCACGCCGGAACGCTCTGCTTGTGTATCGGCCTTGGCGTCGGCGGTTTTCCCGTCCGCCTTGACAGCCGTATCGGCACAGCCGCCGACGATCAGCCACGCGGCCGCGACGCCCGGTAACAACAGGATGGAAAGACGCTTCATGCCGCCGCTGATTTTAACCGTGAACCGACCGCGACGCCAAGCCACGACAACGTTCGCGACCTCTGCAACGTCCGGCACCGGGGGCCGGTCTTTCGTCGGCAGGACAAGCCACTCGCGTGCCGCGTTTGTTCTGGCGTCGTCGGGTTGAAGGGATTACTTCCTGTTGTATGCGTCCCAGCCCGGCAGGTTTCGCCCCTTCGGCGTCCCGTAGTGCCGGCCGAAGGGGTCGTTCGTCTCGTCGAGCCAGTTCCACAGCATACGACGGAGGTCGTTCAGCGTGCGGGCGTGTTTGCTGCTCTTGGCGAGGCTGACCATTTCGCCGGGATCGTTCTTCAGGTCGAACAGTTGCTCGGCGTTTCGGCCGGTGTTGTGAACCACGTACTTGTACCGCTCAGTCCGCACCATGCGGGCGCTGACTTCGTAGTCGGGGGCACCGAACTTCGCCTCGCTGTAGACGGCCTGACGGGAGGAGTTTTCGTCCAGGAGGTTCTCGCCGCGGAGGTCGCGCGGGCCGTCGATACCGGCCGCGGCAAGGAGCGTCGGCATCAGGTCCAGCCCGCTGGAGACCAGCCGCGCGTCTGTGCGGTTGCCCGTCTGGCTTGCCGCCTTTACGCCCGGCCCGGCCAAAATCATCGGCACGCGCACGCTCTCTTCGTACAGGCAGAACTTCTGCATCCAGCGGTGGGCGCCGACGCAGTCGCCATGGTCGGAGCAGAAGGCGACCAGCGTCGTCTCGGTGAGCTTCGCCTCGTCCAGCGCGTCCAGAATCTGGCCGACCTGCGCATCGACCCGCTCCACCAGCCGGTAGTACGTCCAGCGGAGGCGTCGCCAGTCGTCCTCGGTAAACTCGTCGTCGCGCTGAACCCGCCGCCAGAGCTTGCGGTTGATGCGGAGCATCTCCGGCTCGTCGGTCGGCGGCTGGAAATTGGGCGGCAGCAGCGGGCAGTCGGCCACGGCCGGCGGCTCGCCGACCTCGCCACCGGGCAGCGGCTCGAAGCGAGACCCTTCGCAGATGTTGTGCGGGTTGTCGAACGACGCCACCAGCAGGAACGGCCTGTCGTGTCTGCGGCCCAGGTACTCGGAACACGTAACGGCAACGTTCGGGTCGTCCAGTTGGCTGAGGACCTCAAAGCCGTGCTCGTCGCCGATTCGGAGCGAGTTGGGCACGTGCCACTTGCCGGCGTAGGCCGTGCTGTACCCGCCGGCCTTGAAGAGCGTGCCCAGCTCCTGCTCACGGAACGCCTCGGCGATACCCTGTTTGTTGGCGTAAATGCTGACTTCATGCGGCATTCGGCCGGTGAACATGCTCCCGCGGCTCGGCGTGCAGACGGGGTTGGTACTGTACGCGTTGGTGAAGCGCACGCCGCGTTCGGCCAGGCGGTCCAGGTTCGGCGTGTGCAGGTCCTCGTTGCCGCAGCAGCTCAGGGCGTTGTGGGACTGCTGGTCGGTGATGATGAACAGTATGTTGGTTCGCTCGGCCATGAACCTCATTGGATGGATCACCGCGGGACAATCAAGGCGAATCCCGTCCGCGGCAATCTGTCCGGGCCAATGCGGACGTCATGCCGGCTCGGCAAGGGCGGATTGGCCGTCATGCGTGCCTTGGCTGGCACGGCGTTTGGCCTTGATGTCGAGCATCATCAGCACGGAGACGACCAGCGCCACCACGAACAGCCCGGCGAAGACGTACAGCACCTTGGCGTAGTACTCCGGCGTGTCGGCCGTGCCGGCGAACTGCTTGACGAGCGGGATGATCACACTCGGCCCGACGACGCCCGCCGCCGCCCACGCGGTGAGGGTGTAGCCGTGAATCGCGCCGAGTTGCTTCGTGCCGAACAGGTCCCCCAGGAACGCCGGCACGGTGGCGAAGCCGCCGCCGTAGCACGTGAGGATCAGGCAGATGAGCACCTGGAACAGCAGGTGGCTCTGCACGTTGGGCAGGAGGGCGAACGCCGCGATCTGGATGACGAAAAAGAGCGTGAACGTCAGCGGCCGGCCCAGGTAGTCACTGGCGCTGGACCACATGATCCGCCCGAGCCCGTTGAAGACGCCGATGAGCCCGACGAGGAACCCGGCCTGGATGGCGTCGAACCCGAGCATGGTCCGGGCCATCGGGCTGGCCACGCTGATGACGGCGATGCCGCAGGTGACGTTGATGAAGAGCATCAGCCACATGAAGTAGAACCGCCGCGTGCCCAGCGACTGGTTGGCGGTGAGCTGAGACAGGTCCTCGCGGCGTCTCCAGGAGGCCTTTGCGGCGGCGGCGTCGAAACCGGCCGGCTGCCAGCCCTTCGGCGGCGGCGCGAGGTACTGGGCCGAGAGGAACATCACCACGCCGTAGACACACCCCAAAATCAGGAACGTGCGCGCCACGGAGTTGGCGGTGTAGACGGGTGCCTCGGCCGTGCCGCCGGCGGCCAGGAACAGCTCCGCCATGATCGGCGCGGCGATCATGCTCGCGAACCCAAAGCCCATGATCGCCAGGCCCGTGGCCAGCCCGCGCTTGTCCGGGAACCACTTCACCAGCGTGCTGACCGGCGTGATGTACCCCACCCCCAGCCCGATGCCCCCGAGCACGCCGTACGTGAGGTAGAAGAGCCACAGGCTCTGTAGATAGACGGCGACGCCCGCCCCCACGAGCCCCAGCCCGTAGCACGCCGCGGCGAGCATGCCGCTGGCCCGCGGGCCCTTCTTCTCGACGAAATGCCCCAGAAACGCCGCCGAAAGCCCGAGGAAGGCGATGGCGATGGAGAAGCTGACCTTCACCTCGTCCGCCGAGGCGCCCATGAGCTGGCTGACCGGCGTGGTCATCACGCTGTAGGCGTAAACACTGCCGATGCAGATGTGAATGCCCACGGCACTTGCGGCGATGAGCCAGCGGTTCTTCACGCGGCCGGGCGTGACACCGGGCTGTTCGGCTTGGACTGGAGTCGAGACGTCAGACACGGGCATGGCTGTATCCTGGCCGGGGGCTGTTGGAGTTGACACCGCCGGCCAACTTAGCACCCCGACCGGCCAATGGGCTCATGCCCGGCAACACAACAGGTGAGACAACTTGCCCCGCCACCCTCACTCCAGCGTCACGACACCCGTGGGGCTGCCGGCGTTCAGTCGGAGCGTGCCGCTCCTGCCCCCGGAGGTGAAGCGGTACGTGCCGTGGAAGCCCCGGAACCGCAGGCCGCCCGAAGCGTCGGCCTCGGCGTCGCCGGCGGTGTGGAACGTGTCTGTCATGAGGGCCATGTACGCCTCGGCGGCGGGTTTGGGCGTCCAGTCCGGCCGCCACAGCGCCGCGCGCTGCCGCCAGTGGGCGTTCTCGTAGAAACCCCACATGTAAATGCCCTCCACCGCCGGGTGCGCGAAGCAGACGCGGTAGAACCGCCTCAGTTGCTCGGCCTGTTCGGCGTCGGTCATGCCGTTGTAGTGCAGGTCGAACTCGGTGATCTTCACCGGCAGCCCGAACTGCCCGAGCTTGTCCAGGATGGCCCAGAGCCGCCGGTTCTCCGGCACCGGCTTGAAGAAGTGCGCCTGATCGCCGATGCCCCCGACCTTCGCCCCGGCGTCCAACAGCTGGCGGATGTGCGCCACGTATCGATCGACCTCGTTCCCCTGGAGCACGCCGTACTCGTTGACGTAGTACGTCACGTCCGGGTCGATCGCTTTGGCCCACGTGAAGTAGGCGGCGCCGTTCGGCAGGTTCATCGCCCGGCCGAAGATGTCCTCGTGCATCATCTCGTTGTTCAGGTCCCACTCGCGGACGTACGGAGCAAAGAGCGTCAGCGCCCGGTCGAGCCGGGCCTTCACGCGGGCCTCCACCACCTCCGCGGGCTGCTCGGCAAGTGCCTTGAGCCAGTCCGGCTGCCACCTGGCCACGCCCCAGATCAGCGTATGCCCGCGCAGGTACAGGTCCCGCTCGCGGGCCCAGTCGGCCATGAACAACGCTCTCGCCTCCTTGCCCGCGTCCGGGCCGTCGGCGTCCTCCATCAACGGCCACTTCATCGCATTCTCGACGACGACGCTGTTGAAGTACGTCGTGACAATCTGGTCGTACCTGGCGATCTCGTCGGCCGAGGGCAGGCCCCGGTTTCTCGCCGAGACCGGGTCGGGTGCCCCCACCATCCGCGACGCGATCGCGGTGCCGAACTCGAAGTCGTGCCGCACGAGTTCGTACGTGACCGCCCCGCCCGCCGGGCGACCTTCGACGTCCCGCAACGCCACGGCAAAGTCGCCCCGCCGGTGGGCATCGATCAGCCGGTCGAGGCCGGCTTCGGAAAGGTTCGCGGGTGTCTCAAGCTCTGCCATGGTTCGGGCAGTCGGGCAGGCGACCGTCAGCAAGGCGAGCAGGCAAAGAAGGCGAGGTAGCATGCCGCCAGCATAAGCCAATCCGCGTACTCAATCCGTAAACCGGTACTTCACAATGCAGTAGATCGCGTTGAAGCCGTCTTTCCACGTGATCTTCTTCCCCTCCTCGTAGCTCCGGCCGTAGTAGGCCACGCCGACCTCGTAGATGCGCAGCCGCGGGCGGTGCTTGGCGATTTTGGCGGTCACTTCCGGCTCGAAGCCGAAGCGGTCGCTCTTGAGGGTCATGCCCTGGATGATCTCCCGACGGAAGACCTTGTAGCAGACCTCCATGTCCGTCAGGTTGAGGTTGGTGAACGCGTTAGAGAGCGAGGTGAGGAACTTGTTGCCCAGCGTGTGCCAGAAGTAGAGCACGCGGTGCGGCTCGCCGATGAACCGGCTGCCGTAGACCACGTCCGCCTTGCCGTCGATGATCGGCTGGAGCAGCTTCCAGTAGTCGCTCGGGTCGTACTCCAGGTCGGCGTCCTGAATGAGTACCACGTCGCCGGTGGCCTTCGTGAAGCCGTCGCGCAGGGCGGCGCCTTTGCCCTGGTTCACGTCCTTGTGCAGGATCGTGAAGTCGGCCTCGGGGAAGAGCGCCGGCAGCTCGTCGAGCTTCTGCCGCGTGCCGTCGGCCGAGGCGTCGTTCACGCAGATGATCTGCCGCTTCACGTCCGGCTGGATACGGACCTCCAGGACGCGCCCGATGATCTCATGAATCGTCTTCTCCTCGTTGTAGACGGGGATGACGATCGAGACAGTGTTGATCTTCGGTGCGTTGTCCGAGGCGCGGCGTCGGGGCGTGCCCTCTTCGGCGGCGCGGGCAAGGTCGCGGGTGGGGTCGTAGGCGGGGGGTTGTGTTCTACTCACGGCGGTTGCCTGAAGCGGTGTCTGGTGTCATGGGGATGCTGTCATGGGGCCGCTGTCATGCGGCCGCCCCACGTTCTGTCGAAGGGCCGTAGCGGTTACCCGGCCGCACGGGTGGGGCACAGCTTAAGCCGCAACGCCCGCGACGCAACGTACGCGGCTTGCCAATAACAGCGCCGCGATAACTGCGCCGGGCCCGCCTGCGGCACGGCCAGCGCGTCATTGCGACGCTTGACAGCCCGCGCCGGCGGCTTTAGCGTCCGACCAGTCGCCACCTACAAGGAGTCATTCCCGATGGCCGTTCGGATGGAGCTGTCGAAGATCATCATCTCCGATATGCAGGATCTGCAGGTCATCGTCCTGAAGGAAGTGGACGGCGAGCGCCGCTTCCCCATCATGATCGGCCGGTCCGAGGCCGACGCCATCAACCGCCGCCTCCGCGGCGAGACGCCCCTGCGCCCCCTCACCCACGACCTGCTGGCCGACGTCATCGAAAAACTCCACGGTACGGTCGATCGCATCGAGATCGTCAACCTCGAACAGCACACCTTCTTCGCCCGCATCTTCATCCGCTACGCCGCCGGCGTCGTGGAGGTCGACTCGCGCCCCTCCGACGCCATCGCCCTCGGCGTGGCGACGCAGGTGCCGATCTTCGTCGCCGAGCACGTGCTGAACGAAGTCTGCTGAGGCCTCACCGAGCCTGCCGCCGGCACCTTGCCCCAACTACGCGACCGCCGTAGCGGGTACAACCGCTAAGGACGGTTCGCCGCGTGTCGCGCCGGGCCTTATCAGACGTAGTACATGATTCGGATTTCGCCGCGGCCGGGATAAGCCCAAGGAGTGAACACCCGCGACTTCCGACTGCACCGACTCGAGCCGCGCCGACTTCTGGCCGCCTTCGTCGATCTGCCGAGCTTTCTGCCCGACGGCCCGGCGGCGGCGCTGACCCTCAACGGCGACGCGCAGCTCGTAGGCGGTGCCCTGCTGCTCAACCCCGACGCCCGCCTCAAGAAGGGCTCGGCCTTCACGCCCGACGCCTTCGCCATCGACCGCGACACGAGCTTCACCACGAGCTTCAGCTTCCGCATCGGCGGCGAGCAGGCCGGCGGCGGCGGCGAGGGGCTGGCCTTCGTCCTTCACGGCGGGACCGACACCTTCCTGGCCGACTTCGCCGGCTCCGGCCTGGGCTACGCCGGCGCTTGGCCGAGTATCGCCGTCGAGTTCGACACCCGCCAGGACCTCTGGGACCCCTCCGCCAACCACGTTTCGGTGCTGGTCGACGGCGACGCCATCAACCACGTCGCCGCCGCTAACGTGGCATCGCCCGACTTCAACGGCGACGAACCGGTCTTCGCGTGGATCGACTACGACGGCATCACGAACACGCTGGCCGTCTACGTGGCCGACGCCGACGCCAAACCTGTGGTGCCGGCGCTCACGCACCGCATCGACCTGTTCTCGGAGGTGGGCAGCCAGGCCTACGCCGGCTTTACCGCCGCCAGCGGCTGGGCGTTCAACCAGCACGAGGTGCTGAGCTGGAGCATGGACCTCGCGGCCGTCACCCCGCCGACGAACCCCACCGACCCCACCACCCCGCCGCCGCCAACGCCACCGACGCAGAACCCGCTGAGCTTCGCCTTCACCGACTTCGCCGCCGCCGGGCCGGATCTGTCGCTGAACGCCGACGCGCGGCTGCAGGCCGGCCGACTTCACCTGACGGGCGACGCGCAGTTCGAACTCGGCAGCGCGTTCCACCTCGAGCCGCTCGAGGTCAATGCGGCGACGAGCTTCAGCACATCCTTCAGCTTCGAGATCGGCGGCGAGCAGGCCGCCGGCGGGGCCGAGGGCCTCGTCTTCCTGATGCAGTCCGCCGGGACGGACTTCATCGCCAGCTTCCCCGGCGGGGGCATCGCCTACGCCGGCGCGTGGCCGAGCCTGGCCATCGAGTTCGACACAAGCCGCGACAGCTTCGACCCGGACTCGAACGCCGCCGGGGAGCACGTCGCCGTGACGGCCAACGGCGACATCTCCCGCCATCTGGCCAGCGCCCCCTCCCCCTTGCCACTCAAGGCAGGGGGCGTTCGCCACGCGTGGATCGAGTACGACGGCACCGCCGACCGCCTGGACGTCTACCTCTCAGCCACCCCGACCCGCCCGGACACCCCCGTGCTGAGTGAATTCATCGAAATCGACAACTTCCTCGGCGAGGAGGCGTTCGTCGGCTTCACGGCCAGCACCGGCTGGTTCTACAACCGCCACGAGGTGCTGAACTGGACTTTCACGCAGCCTGGCGCGACGGCCGACCCACAGCCCGAGCCGCAGCCTGGCACCCTTGCCCTGGCGACCAGCCAAATCACCGTGGACGAAGATGCCGGGCAGGTCCTGGTGCAGGTGCTTCGCACCGGCGGAACCGACGGCACCGTAACCGTAGATTACGTCACCGTGCCGGGCACAGCACTTCCCGGCGAAGACTACATCCCGACGGCCGGCACCGTGACCTTCGCCCCGGGGCAGTCTGTGGCGAACTTTGCCGTCACCATCATCGATGACGACATCAGTGAACCCGACGAAACGTTCGCCGTAAGTCTTGACCGCGTGACCGGCGGCGCCGAGCTGACACAACCGCGCACCGCGACCGTCACCATCAAGGACGACGAGCCCGCCCCGCCCCCCGTCGGCGACGGCACCGGCCTGCTTGGCGCGTACTTCGACAACCGAGACTTCACCGCCAAACGCTTCGAGCGGATCGACCCGACCGTCGACTTTGACTGGGGACGCGGATCCCCGGCCCCCTCGATGGGGGCGGACACCTTCAGCATCCGCTGGACCGGCCGCCTGCTGCCACGCTTCAGCGAGACGTACACCTTCCACCTCGGCTCGGACGACGGCTCGCGGCTCTACCTCAACAACCAGCTCGTCATCGACGCCTTCGAGGACCAGTCGTTCACCTTCGCCTCCGGCAGCCTCGCGCTCCAGGCGGGCACCGAGTATGACCTGCGCATCGAATACTACGAACAGGGCGGCGACGCCGCCGTCCGCTTCGAGTGGCAAAGCCCCTCGCAGCCGCGGCAGGTCGTGCCGACGGCACAGCTCTTCGCCGATGCGCCCGTGAACGACCCGGCCGACTTCAGCTTCAGCGTGCAGCCCGTCGTCACCGGCCTGAACCAGCCGACCGCCATCGAGTTCGCCGGCGACAAGCTCTTCATCGCACAGAAGAATGGCGTCGTACGACTGCACGAAGACGGCCAGCTGCTCAGCCAGCCGTTCATCGACATCTCGCAGCAGGTGAACGACTCCCGCGACCGCGGCCTGCTGGGCATCGCCGTGCACCCGAACTTCCCGCAGACGCCGTACGTCTACCTCCTGTTCACCTACGACCCGCCGGAGACGCAGCAGTTCACCGGCCTGGCCGGGCCGGACGGCCGCGGCAGCCGCGTGGCGCGCCTCGTCCGCGTCGAGGCAGACGCGGCCACGAACTACCGCACCGCCAAGCCCGGCACGCAGACCGTCATCCTCGGCACCAACAGCACCTGGGAGAACATCGGCGCGCCTGACAAGGTCCAGAGCACCTCCAACCCCTACGGCGGCCTCGACGACGACGGCAACTACATCCCCGACGTCATCCCCGTCGATTCCGAGAGCCACACCATCGGGGCGGTCGTGTTCGGGCTCGACGGCATGCTCTACGTCTCCAGCGGCGACGGCACAAGCTACGGCCGCGTCGACCCCAACACCCTCCGCGTGCAGGACCCGGACAGCCTCAACGGCAAGATCCTCCGCATCGACCCGATCACCGGGGCCGGCCTGCCGGACAACCCGTTCTACGACGGCGACGCGGGCTCCAACCGCTCCAAGGTGTTCCACCTGGGGCTTCGCAACCCGTTCCGCATCGCCGTGGAGCCGGGGCGGGGACGAATCTTCAACGGCGACGTCGGCTGGACGGCGTGGGAAGAGATCAACACCGGCCCGGCCGGGGCGAACTTCGGCTGGCCCTTCTACGAGGGCGGCAGCGGCAACAACCTTCGCACAAACGGCTACCGCAACCTCCCCGAGGCCAACGCCTGGTACGCCACCACAGGCCAGACCGCAACGCCGAGCCTCTGGGCACAGAGCCACGGCACCGGCGGCGTGGCCGTCGTCGCCGGGGACTTCTACACCGGCAGCCTCTACCCGAGCAGCTTCGCCAACGCCTTCTTCTTCACCGACTACGGCAACGCCGACCTCCGCGTGATGCGCTTCAACCCCGACGGTACCGTCGCCGGCGTGGAAACCCTGCTGAACGACTTGGGCACGCCTGTGGAGATGACGATGGGCACCGACGGCCGCATGTGGTTCGTCGACCTGGCCGCCGGCCGGCTATCAAGGATCGAACTGCAAACCACCCCGCAAGCCACGCTGGCAACCCTCGCCCCGACGCCCGACAACACAACACCCGGCAACACGACACCGGCCCTGCTGCCCCCGGCCGCCTTGATGCCGACCACAAGCACCCCGGCCGACGAAGAAGACGCCGACGTGCTGGTTTGACGACAACCTGACTGGTCCGCTCCCCGAGATCTGATCCACCTGCCATGAGAGTCGTCCCGGCCCGTGGGGCCAAGGAAATTCTCAATGAAGCCGAAGCTCCATTGTCCGGAGCCGGTCGTCGCCAGATTGCATGAGGCCAAGCCGGTGACGAACACCGCATTTACGATCGCGCAGGTCTGCCTGAGGCTGGGCCTCAGCGAGCAGAGGTTCCACCGGTGGCGGAGTCAGTACGGGAGGGATGAAGTCGGAAGAGATGCGGCGGCTCAAGCAGGCGGTGGTCCCCTTGCCGGGGCCACAGGCTTCGAGCAAGCGCTTGCGGATGTCCATTGAGGAGGCATTCATGCGTCACCTCCGTGTGATGAGGCCTGTCTACCGACTTTGGCCAAATAGCTACAGGCCTTGGCTGGGGCCGCCCCAAGCGGCTTGCGGCGGGCTCGGCTGCCGCGACTTGGGGCTTTCGACTTCAGTCGATGGGGACCTCGAGATGGCAGATGGTCCCCGGCGTAACAGAGACGGCGAGCCGTCCGTTGACGTCGGGACGCAGGCCTGCGGTGGTCGGGTGGGCGGCGTCGTGCAGGTCGGCCAGGAGTCGCGCGTCGCCGAACTGCGGCCGGCCCCGGTTCTCCCACACTTCGTAGGCACTGCCGGCACCTGGGCTCACGCGGGTCACGCGGGCCGTGCCGGCGAGCCGGGCCTCGGGGAGCTGCAGCAGCACGTCGACGGGCCCGGCGTCTTCGTCGCCGGGTTCGCGGTGGTGGTAGATCGTCGCCCGCAGCAGGCGGTTGGCGGCGTCGAGGCTGCATAGTGCGCCCAGGCCCGCCGGGCACGTGCCGGAGCCCTCGGCCGGGCGGGGCGTGGCGGCAAGGCGTCGGCCGGCGTGGTGGGCGAGAAGTGCGAAGGCGTGGAACGCCGCCTTGGGCACGCCGTGCACCGTCAGCAGCCCGTAGCCGCCGTGGAACGGCTCGTGGTGGAAGCCGCACTCTTCGTAGATGTCCGACAGGTTCCAGTAGAGCTGCCCGTCGACGATCGGCCGCGTACCCCCCTCGGCCAGCGGCAGGCTGAACTCGGCCATGGTCTTGGCGACGAAGGCGGCGTTGTTGCACGTGTCGTGGTTCTCGGCCAGCGGCCCGGCGGAGCTGTTCCACTCGCCGCAGACCAGCGGCATTTCGGGCCCCACGCGGGCGTCGATCTCCCGGCGGGCGCGGGCGAACAGCTCACGCATCAGCCCGCTGGCCTGCAGCTTGACTTCCCCCTCGGCGGCGTCGACGAAGGCGACGTCGCTCGGGTAGGCGTGCGTCGCGACGAAGTCGCACCGCCGGCCGCCGGCGCGGTAGTCGTCGCTGTCGGCCGTCACGTGGTCGAGGAACTCGCCGACCCACCGCGTGCGGGCCGTCGCCGGGCCGCCGACGCGGAGCTGCGCGTCTGCGGACTTGATCGCGTCGGCGGCCAGGTCGTAGAGGCGGAAGTACTCGCGCCGGGTTCCGGTCCAGAAGGCCAGGTCCGGCTCGTTCCAGACTTCAAAGTCCCAGCGACGCAACTCCGCCCGGCCGTAGCGGGCCTGCAACGCGGCGACCAGCCCGGCGATGAGGTCGCGCCACTTGCCCCAGTCGGTCGGCGGGCCGGAGCGGAACTTGTACGCCGTGATGTGCTTGTCATCCCGGGCCAGGGCGGCGGGCATGTGGCTCAGCTCGACGAAAGGGGTGTAGCCGGCGTCCACGAGGCGGTCGAGCCCGGCGACGACGCGGTCGAACGTGTACCGGCCGCGGTCGTCGACCGTGCGCATGCCGTCGCCGATGGTCCCGTGCGCCCGGACGCGCCAGAAGCCCAGCTCGTCACGGCAGCGCTGCAGGTGGCCCAGCAGGTCGTCGCGGAACCAGAGCGGCGCGTGGCAGGTGTTGGCGCCGTACCGCCATGGGGCGTGCAGCGGCATGGGATGCTCGAGGTCGGGTTCGAGGACGAAGGCGTCAGTCGGCATGTCGGCAGAGTAGGGAATGGCCCCGCGGTTGGCGAGCCGAACGGCCCAACGGGCGCACGCCGGGCGTCGCCGTATTGGGCTTGTCCGTAACGAAAGCACACGCCGGCTCGCGCCGGCGTGTGCGGTAGTTCGGGTTGACGTGCGGCCGGGACCTAAGCCCGACGGCGGGACAGCGTCAGGCCGCCCAGGCCCAGGAGTGCAAGGCTTGCGGGCTCCGGAACAACCGAGAAGTTGTCGACGGCGAGTGTGCCGATGTCATTGCGGGCTGCAAAGCCAGCAAAAAGTGGGTTTGCGCCGAAGGACGCGTCGGCGTAGTCGGCGGTCTGGCTGAGGACAAGGCCGCCGCCGGTGAGGCCGTCGGCACCCCAGTCGCGCAGCTGGCCGGTGAGGGTGTAGTTGTCGGGGGACGTCTCGACGAGGCCGAGTGAGACCTGGTACCAGGTGCTGGCTGCCAAGGCGACGACATCACTGATGACCTGCGTGGCACTGGCGTTCGAGTTACGGAACCGGAGGAACTGGCCACCGCCGTCACCCCGGACGTCAATGGTGAAACTCGAGCCGATCGTTCCGCCGCCGTTGAGAATGCCGGTGACGTCGGTACCGAAACCGATGCCGGCGAGATTGCCGCCGGCGAGATTGGCGGTGCTGCTCAACAGGAAGTAGACGGACACGACGAGCGGACCTTCGTTGACGTCGAAGGTGACGTCGTTCCGTGCCGCGGCCGAAGTGCCGGATGTCGAGTTGAACCGACCCGGATCACCGCCGACGCCGGGATCTGTGACCCAGGCAAGGGCCGAGCGGCCACTGGCGGTGGTGTAGCTGGTGGACGTGTCGGTGGAGAAGTCGTCGAAGACAGCGGCGAAAGCTGTCAACGGCACCGCGGCGGCGACCGCCGCAGAGAGTGCGACATGGAAAACCTGCATGGAACCTCCTCAAAGCAAGGCAAAGCCGCAGTCGGAACAGTTCAGACCGTCTGAAGTGCGCTCCCGCGGCCTTGGCAAACATTAGCCGACACCTCCGATCGTGTCAAAGAGTAAAAATGGTTCACAATTCGATGTCCACCTATGTCTGGCCTAATCAAGGCAATTTTTCAGACTTATGTGCTTCCATTGGATACGGCTTGACAAGCGACGAAGTGCCGTGAATAATCCTGAAACGACAAATGGGTCAATACACCATCTTCGTCCGACGCCGTCCTGAACCGAGCTCCCTTTGAACGAACCCCTCATCCAGGATCTGCTCAGCCAGCCCTTCCCCGCACGCGGGGCAGTCACGGCACTGCGCGACCGCGTGGTCGTCGCCCTTCAGCGGCATGCCCCTTCGCCGGGCACGGCGTTCCTGACCGACGGCGAGCTCGTCGAGCAGTCCGGGCTGAGCCGTTCGACCGTTCGTCGGGCGCTGGTCGGACTGCAGCGCGAAGGCTGGCTCAGCCGGGAGGCCGGTCGGGGCACCTTCATCGGGCCGCGTGTCGCCGCCGGCGGACCGACTGTCGAACGGCGTGCATCGCAA
This sequence comes from Phycisphaerae bacterium, assembly GCA_050329715.1. GTDB lineage: Bacteria > Planctomycetota > Phycisphaerae > Tepidisphaerales > Tepidisphaeraceae > DAIOTR01. Next base: position 5,210 of record JBHJOM010000028.1, on the reverse strand, counting down.
CGCCCCGCGCGGCTGTCGCCACAGGGTCGGGCCGATGCAAGCGGTAAGACCGACCGGTACGGGCAGGAGCTTCAAGGCCAGCTCGGCGTGACGCACGCTCGACAGGGCATTCGCCTGGGCGTGGTCATGTTCGACATCGGCGGGCTGAGCAACGACTGGCTGACGCCGGGCGTGCTCGCCGGTATCGACGACGCGGCGGACGGGGCCGGCGTCGCCGTCGAACTGCTCGGGCTTCGGGAGCGTGATTCGGAATCGCTGGGCCGCCGGCTTGAGCGCACCCGGCCGGACGTGCTCGTCTCGCTGGCCGCCCAGCCGCGTGATGCGCTGCTGCTGCGTGACGCGGTGCGTCTGGGCATCCCGGCGATGGTCGTGGGCAGTGCCCACCAGTTCCTGGGCTTCCCTGCGATCGTGGAGGACAACCGCCTTGGCGCCGAGGCCGCAGTCGATCTGCTTCATGAGGCCGGTCACCGTCGGATCGGGCTCGTCGTCAATCGTTGGCCGGCCGCCTGGGTGTTTCTGCGACAGGAAGCATTCCAGCAGCGGCTGGCCGACCATGGCCTGGTGACTCAGGCCGAAGGTGCTGCCGGGCAGACGACGATTGGGCCGAGCCTTCCCGTCGAGGCGATGACGTGTTGGATCGGCTCTGGCGGACACCCGGGCTTCCACGACCAGCGGCTTCACGCCGACGGCTCGCCGTTGCGGAGTCGTCGGGTCGCACCGCCCGGCGGCACGGGGGGTACGCAGGACGTGCCGGAGACCCCGCCGTTCGCCGGTGCCGTCGAGGCGGTCATGGCGTGGCTGGAGCGGACGGAACCGACGGCGGTTGTCTGCGGCAGCTACGTCGGTACGGAGACGCTCGCCGCCGCCGCCGTCCGGCTCGGCCTGCGGATTCCGCAGGACCTGTCGGTCGTCGCGATGGACCAGCACCCCGACGCCGCCCGCTGGCTCGGCGTCGAGCCGACGCTGCTGGCACTGCCTCTGGGCACGATGGGGCGTCAGGCCGCTTTGGCGAGCCGGGCGATGGCCGAACGGGCTGAGTTGCCGGACGTCACGCTCGTTCCGTTCGAGCTTCGGCCGGGCCGGAGTGTGAAGCGACTAGCTGGAAGTTCTACCGAGGCCGTCGGGCCGGCGACGCCTTCAATCGGGCCTTCGACCCAGCCTTCGACCGACAGGTGACGAGCCATGAAGCACCGACACGCATTCGCTCTCCCCTTGCTCCTGTTGGCGGCTCCCGCCACCTATGCCGAGGAGGCCGGCGCGGACACGATCGTCTACCTCGAGACGTTCGCGAACGACACGAAGAAGCCCGCCACGCTCGCGGCGGCCGGCTGGCGTATCGCGCTGGGTGACAAAGCCGAGGACGCGACCAACTACCAGACGTTCGCCCTGACCGAGTTGCCCGGCGACGACCAGCCCGTCGAGCCCGTCGCCGCCGGCCCGGACGTGCCCCCGACGCGTGCAGGTTACGTGCTCAACTTCTTCGGCGACACGTTCTGGAACCGGGCGACGCTCTACTGGACGACAGAGTTGAGCACCGAGGACGTGAGCAACCAAACAGAGACGCCGCTGACAGTGAGCTGGCTCGAGGCCGGCTCCGAGGCCCTGTGCCCGGCCGTTCGCGTCGATAACGTCTGGTACGTGCATCTGAAGACCGACGTCGAAGCCCCGGGCGGCGACCCGTACCGCATCGCCGAGACGGGCAAACGACGCACGGTTCGTTTCGACGAGCCCGGCTGGCACAAGCTGGACTTCCGCGAGGGCAAGGCCCTGGACACGGGCACCGCCACGGAAGACGGCGTGCCGGCAGGCAAGCTGACTGGCCTTGGGCTTTTCGCCCCGACGAAGGCAGGCATTCAAGCGTTCGATTCAGTCAAGCTGACCCGGTAAGGGCCGGCCTCTTCTTCGGAACCGAGGTGCGTCATGAACAAGAACCGTCACGGCATCCGTCAGGTTGGCTTTACGCTGGTGGAGCTTCTCGTCGTCATCAGCATCATCGCCCTGCTGATCAGCATTCTGCTTCCGGTGCTCGGCAAGGCCCGTGAGGCGGCCAACACGGTCGCGTGCCTGAGCAACCTCAAGCAGGTCGGTACGGGCCTGTTCATCTACGTGCAGGACGTCAACCCGGACAGGCGACTGCCGGTCGGGGAGAGCGTCAACAGCCGCTGGCCGCTGGCGGTCGAATCGACGATCGGCGACCAGGGCAGCACCTTCGCGACGGAGACCGTCGACGCCGGCGGCGTGCGGGACGCGTTCCGGTGCCCGTCGTCGCTCGTCCGAAGCCAGGAGAGCGACCGCAGCCACTACAGCGCCCACCCGCAGCTCATGCCCGACCTGCGTTTCGGCCCGATCGACGACAAGAACACCCCTGCAGACCCGAACGACAGATACAAGCCCTACAAGCTGACACAGATCGAACGCGCCAGTGACATCATCCTCGCGGGCGACGGCAGTCAGGTCATCACGCCGGGCTCAAACCTCGGTTCGGCACGCTCGACTCTCGGCAAGATCAACGGCGACCGCATCTACTGGGAAGGCCTCACCTTCAAGCCGAGCTACCAGAACTACAGCGACCCGATCGAGCGGACCAACTACCCCGAGGGAACCGGCGAGGCCATCAGCTGGCGGCACGGTCAGCGGACGCAGGCCAACTTCGTGCACGCCGACGGCCACGCCCAGACGTATACGTTCGCCCGCGACCCTTCCTCTCCGACCGGCTTCAACGGCGGCGACCTTCTCTTCCGCAACGTCATGCTCGACCGCTGACGTGCCCCGATCGACCCGGGCGTCGTCACACGCACCCTTTCGGAAATCAGTCCATGCCGCATCGGCCCAAGAACGCCACGACCCGTCGCGACCTGCTCGGCACGCTCCTGTCGGCGGCGGGCGGCGTGCTCGCCTGGCCGTGGCTGCAGCGAGCCGGCGGGCAGGTGGGCGAAACCTCGGCGGCCGCCTCGATCCGGCCGGCCGGCCTGCCACCCGGCCCGGCCGGCACCTGGTCCCCGGTCCCTTGGGTCAGCGACTCGGTCCGGCGGCACCTGGGCCGACACAACCTGCCGGACCTCGGCGGCGAAGGCGGGCAGTGGGTCCGCTCCATCGCCTTCGCCCCCGACGGCCTGACCGCGATCTGGGGCACCGACGTCGGCGGGCTCTACCGCACCCTCGACGGCGGCCTCACTTGGGAGCCGTGCAACGTCGGGTTCTTCCCACGCGGCACCTGCGGCGTCTGCTTCGACCCCAGGAACGCCAACCGCATCATCGCCGCCGGCGCAAACTCCATGGCCTTTGACCGGCACGGCCTCTACCTCTCGACCGACCGCGGCGCAAGCTGGCGAAACGTCCTTCCCGCCACCTACGCCGGCGTCCACGACTTCCGGACCCAGATCGCCTTCGACCCGACCAGCTTCGACCCGACCCTGGGCGCGTGCCGGGTCGCCTACTGGTCGCGCGTCGGCGATGACAAACCCAACTACGGCCCTGCGACCAACGAACCAGGCCTCTACCGGACCGACGACGCCGGCGAAACCTGGCGGCGGCTTGCCGGCTCGGCGCACCTTGGCGAAGCCCACCTGGCGCACCACCCGGCCCGGGGCCTGCTCTTCGTCGCCGCCCCCGACGGGCTCTGGGCACTCCCCGGCGACGCCCAGACCGCCGAAGCCGCAGAGAAACGCTCGGACCTGCGGTTCACCGGTCTGGACTGCTCGCCGGCCGACCCGGTCCGACTTGTTGCCTGCACCGACGACGCCGTCCTGTACAGCACGGACGCCGGGCGGACCTGGCAGCCGGTCGACGGCGTCGCGGCGCTGCGCCGGAAGGCGGGCAGGCTGCTTCATGTCCGGCTGAGCCCGGCCGACACGACCCGTATCGGCGTCTTCCGGCAGGGCCCGGACTGGGACTGGGCCCGTTACGTCAGCCACGACGGGGGCGGGACGTGGCACGAGTCGCAGTTTGAAGACGCGCTCAACTTCTTCCCGCGGAACACCCGCCAGCCCCGGTTCGCCTGGCACCCGCACGACCCGAACGTGGTGCTCGCCAGCGGCGGCGACTGGCCCTGCCGCAGCGACGACGGCGGGCGAACTTTCCGCTGGTCGGCCGGCGGCGTGAACAACGTCTACGTGCCGACGTCGTTCCAGTTCTGCCCGCACGACCCGGACGTGCTCTTCCTGCCGAGCCAGGACTACAACGGCGCCGTGACGGCCGACGGCGGGCGGACGTGGCGGTACACCAACGTCTCGGGCGAGGGCTGGGGCGGCTTCTGCTACGCCGCCGCCGCCGCCTCGCGCGACGAACTCTGGGCCGGACTCAGCCGCGGCGGGTGGGGCGCGCCCCGCCACCTCATGCGCAGCAGCGACGGCGGCGCGACCTGGCAGGAGGTTCCCGGCGTCTCCTGGCAGGCCCACGGCCAGAGCAACTTCGGCTACGACGCCGCCTTCTCCTCGCACGCCGACGCCGCCGCCCGTTTTGCCGGGCCCTGGCGCAGCCAGGACGCCGGACAGACGTGGCAGGCCATGCCCGGCTGCCACGGCGTCTACGCCGAGGCGGACGGCATCCTCTACGGTGCCGCGTGGGACGCCGAAGCCCGCCGCGGCTGGCTCGTCACGAGCACCGACGCCGGCACCACCTGGCACCGCCTGGCCGAGACCGGCCAGACGCTCGACTGCGCGTTCGATGCCGAGCGCGACCGCCTCTACGTCGTGGCCGAGAAGAAGCTTCTGCTACTGGACGGGGCGCGTGCCGCCGTGAAGCTCCGAACGAGCCTGACGCCCCGCCACCTCCCGCTGCCGGACGCCCCGGCGCTCTGGACGAACGAGTTTCACGGCGTGGCCGTCGATCCGAGGAATCCGTCGGTCGTCTACGTCGCCCGGCATTCGAACGTCTTCTGCAACCAGGGTGCGGCCCTTCGGTCCGAGGACGCCGGACGCACCTGGCACAACCTGACCCGCTCCCAGCCGCTGGCCCGCGACCGACGCGACCCGGCCGGCCTCGACGGCGCACGCGAGGCCATGCGCGTCCGCGTCCACCCGACGACCGGCGAGGCGTGGTTCACCACGGGCTGTTTCGGCGTCTGGAAGTGGCAGCCGGAACAGCACTAGGTAGTACCGATATTCATCCGCTCCAAGTCACGCCCGCGGCGAGCCAGACGAAGGAGACGAAGTTCACCGCCTTCTGTCCGGCAACAGATGCTCGATCTTCTCCCACTGGCGATCCGTCAG
>JBHJOM010000027.1:0-18321 GCA_050329715.1 Phycisphaerae bacterium | reverse complement strand
AAGACGATATCGAGGTGGACGGCGTCGTCGACCTGCAGATCATCGAGGACGGGCTTCCACAGAACATCCCGACGGGCCGGGTGATTCGTCAGCGTCAGCCTGGCGCGTATAGCGGAGCGCAGCTTCCCTTGCCCGGCATCCCGTCGGTGCAGGTGCCAGACGACGGTCGAGATCGACTCTGTCTCGTGGCGGGCTTTGACCTCGATCTGCTTGAGGACCGGATGGAGCGTTACCGGATTGGGTTGTACAACTCAAGACGATCGATCTGGACTTGCCCACTTCCGATGCTCGACATCGACGCGATAGCGTCGATCTCATCGAGTCTTGCCGATCAGGTGGACATCCTTCGACGGACCAGATTGGCGTAAATCATCATGAACGAGCGCGACTCCATCTTTTTGCAGAGCGGTGCCGCCATGCCCAGTTCCTCCTCGCGGCAAATTCGCTCCGGCGAGTTCAACCCGGCAATGCTCACCACGACACGCGAAGCGAAGGGTTATTCGCAGGCGGAACTCGCACGCCTCGTGGAGGTGAGTCAGCCGCTGATCAACCAGTGGGAGGCCATTGTCGAACCGGGTGCGCCGGTAAAGAGACCGAGTCGGGAACACGTGGAGCGACTTGCAGGCTTGCTGGATGTCCGACCTTCGTTGTTCTATGTGACCCGACCGACCCGTTTGGCAAACCTTTCGGAGTACTATCACCGTGCCTTTGCCAAGGCCAAGCGTCTCGATGTCAAGGCGGCTCATGCCCGCTGTTCGCTCATCGATCTGCAAATCGATCGGCTGCTTGATCTTTGCCCGCCCGCCGAGGACCGAATCCCCGACATCGATCCCGACAATCACGCGGGTGACGTCGAGAAGGTTGCGTCCTGGGCACGGGCGCGAATGGGCATCCCACCGGGACCGGTCGTCAACCTGGTCGATTCCATCGAAGCGTGCGGCGGGATCGTGATCGACCACAACCTCAACATCGATAAGGTCGACGCGTTGTGCCGATGGGTACCCGGACTTCCTAAGATGTTCTTCCTCAACGGTTCCATGCCCGGTGATCGAACACGCCTTAGTCTTGCCCACGAACTTGGGCACACGGTCATGCACTTCAACCGTGATATTGATTTAGACCTCGCCGAAGAACAGGCCCGCCGGTTCTCTGCAGCATTCATGCTGCCTGAGAGCGAAGTCCGTCGCGATCTCGCGCTTAAACTCGACATCCCGAGGCTGATGGCGCTGAAGAGAAAGTGGCGTGTTTCAATGCAGGCAATTGCCTATCGCGCCCACCAACTTGGGTGTATTGACAAGATACGCTACACATCCATCTTCCAGCAACTCTCACGCAATGGTTGGCGTAAAACCGAACCTGAACCATTCGGATCGGAGTCACCGCGGGCGTTCAAACGGTTGCTCTGCGCCCACCTTGACGCGGATTACTCGCACGAACAACTGTCGGAGATGCTGTTCATCAGTGTGGAGCGACTTCAGGAGTTGTTGATCGATGCCCGGTCGCCGGACTGGCAAGACTCTGGCGTGAGGATGCGGCTCGCCCGCTGACATGAAGCCCATGAGTAGGAACCACGTGAGCTGGCATGTCGGACACGCTGGCGACGCCCAACGCTCCCGAGTATGAACAGGTTGCCGTCGCGCACACGACGGGTTGAACCTCGGTGGGTGGGCGGCCCCCGCTGTTTTGGGTCATGATGTGACCGGCGTCAGCGTCACGCTGATCGACCGGTAGTAGAGAGTGGTGGTCGCTTGAAAGCCGCTTTCAGTGCCGACGACGATGTAGAGGTTCCCATCAGCGTCGGCCCTCACTGGGTTGGGGTGCGTGTGCGTGCGGCGGGCAAGGTTGAAGCGGTCGTTTGCTCGGCCGTCCGGCCTCGTTGCGGGCAGACCATTCGCAACGTTGCCGGCGATCGAAGCATCCGACCCGCTTGCCCCTTGATTGCTCTTGTCGATGTTGATCCTGTAATTGCCGAACAGCCCAGAGTTTGCGTCGAGCGAGGTTTCGATCGGGTAGGAAGAACCGCCTACCTTCACGAAAACATCGGCGGCCGGCGCTCCGCCGCCGCCGAAGGAACCAGCGGAATCGCGCGAGTGGAACTCGACGTCAAAGGTCAACAGGTATTCGGCCCCGGGCAAGACGCCTTCGTCTGCGGCTAGTCTTCGCGTGAGATACATGAACAGGTCATCCGAAACGTTCCGCCCATAAAGCAGGTACCCCTCACGGAACCCAGAGGCATCTTCGGTCGGCGGACGGATGCCGGCCTCCAGGTTGAGGTCGTTCAACTGCGGCGGCGAGAAGTCGGCAAACCCGTCTACCCAGCCTTGGGCCCCGTCCGGAAGTCCCAGGTCAGCGTCAGGTCGCGCTCCTCATCGTCGTCGCCGTCGCCGGCGGTGATCGTCTCTTCGCCGCGGACGGCCGTGCGTACCACCTGCAGGCGGTCGGGCCCGCCGGCGGTGTCCACCAAAGCGCCGCCGCTGAAGCGGTTGAAGTCCAGCGAGACGTCGTCGGCCGCGGCACCCGTGACGATCCGCGTCACGCCCTCCACCCGCGTGTTGCCCACGGCCACGCCGGACGCCCCGACGACGTCCTCGACGGCCAGGTCGTTCAGCACGTCCTGCCAGAGAACCGTCGTTGTGTCATTGCCGGCCTGACCGTCGAGCGTCAGGTGGCCCTGCGTAATGCCCTTGCGGACCTCGATCGTGTCGTCACCTGCACCGCCGAGAAGGGTGAGATCGCCGCTGGTCCGCGTGCCGCGGACGAGGATGCGGTCGCCGCCGTCGATCGTGATGTGTCGGCGGACGCGGGCGATCAGCACTTGCAGTTCATCGTCACCGCCGCCGAGTTGTACGTCGATGCCCCACAGCACGCCCTCGACCACGAGTGGGTCGGCCGAGCCGTTGACGGTGGTGCCCGACTGCGGCACGAGGCGTAGCGCATCGCGATCGCCTTCGTCTCGGGTGATGACGAGCGCGTTGGCCGCCTCGTCGCCGCGGACGATCAGCCGACCGTCCTCAAGGACCGCCGTAACGTCACCGGCCAGAAGCCGCCGCTGTTCGAGTGTTTCAAATCCCACTGTAGCTTTCGTATCGGCAACGGTGTCCGCCACGCATCAACTCACCTCCCGTCCCCCAGGCCGCCCGTTCTTTCTTTGGGCATGGGAGGGCGTGGTTCACAGTCTAGCCGATGGCCGGAAGGGCAATGCGGCGGGTTAAGGGCGGCTGGGCCGGGCTGAGAGCGGCCTTCGGAGGGGTACCGGCGGTCCGGGATGGCTCGGCCGGCGTCTCGCCCATCGGGTTTTTGTTACTGATGGGCCCGACGCCCATACCACCGCCGCCGCGGGCCAGTTTTGAAGGCGGGCGAGCTGAGGGGGAGGTACCGGCCCTGTTGCGAGCCTCGTGTTTTCGGCTTCCGACGGGCAGCGTGCTGTCGCCGAAGGACGGTTTCCGGCCTCACACCGAGGAACCACAGCAGTCAGAACCCGGCGAATGCCTGCAGATCAGGAGGTTCGGCAGCGAATGATCGGGCTGGGGGCCGTTTCTACCGCGCGTTTGGTGCCAGGAATGGCACCCCGGCGGCAGTGCCTGGTGCGTCCGCGTCGCGATAGGCGAGGGTCGCAGCTGGGCCGGTATTTGGCCCTTCATTCGCTTTGACGATGCCGTGTTAGTGACCACTCAGGCGTTGCGTAGGTAGGCCCGATGCCCACACTGATCAGAGGTGCTCATGTTGTACAGGAATCGGCCGGTGGGCAGGTTCTGGAGCATGATGACAGACATAAGAGGAGATCAGATGCTTACGGTGTGCTGGGAAGGCGAGCTGGACCATGATTCGCCGACGCTCGGGTTGCCCGTGCTTGGGACGGGGCAGGTCACGCGGCTTTACACGGCGTCCGAGGAGACTGGGACCTACTCCCATCACAGCTACATTACGTGGCACAACGGTTTGCTCGTGGCGACGTGGTCCAGCCACCTGCGGGACGAGGATGCCCCGGGCCAGCGGGTGTTGATGAGCTGGTCGGCCGACGTCGGCCGGACGTGGGCGCCGTGGCAGGAGCTGTTCGAGCCACACGACCAGGTGAAGCGCAGGGCGGAGCACGACCCGGATGAGGACCGCGTGCTGATTCCCAACGGTTTCGCGGTGGTTGATGGGGCGCTGTACGCCGTTGCCGAGGTACACGTCATGGCGGGCCGCCGCGGCTTTGGGCGGATTGCCAGGCGGATGGATGACGGCGACACGTGGGGCCCGGCCTTCTGGACGCGGACCCATCCGCCGGCACCGCGGCCCGGGTTTGCACGGCTCATGGACCCATCCGATCCGGCGATTCTGCCCGTGGCTGAAGCGATCAATGCCTGGCTCGCACGGCCGGAGCATATGCCGAGCTGGGAGTTTCTCCACCATACCTGCCACCCCAAAGCGGGCGACGGCCACCGCATGTGCGAACCGACCCAGGGCTGGCAATTGCCCGACGGCACGTGGGTGCAGTTGCTGCGCGACCTGGGCGTGCCCGGGCCGGAAGCGCGGGCGAGCCGGTCGTTCAGGAACTATGCCCGCTTCAGCAGGGACGACGGCGTGACGTGGACGCCGGCCGTGCGGACGGATGTTCCCGATGCGGCCTCCCGGTCTGCGGTCTGCACGCTGCCGGACGGGACGGTTGCGTTGATCAACAACCCGGGTACCGGGCGCGACCCGCTCGTGCTGTCGCTGTCGGCCGACGGGCTGAGGTTCGACCGCCACGCGGTGATCGCGCAGGGTGCCCCGCCGGGCCGCTTCAAGGGGACGGCCAAGAACCCGGGCTTCCAATACCCGGCGGCGGTAGTTGTGGAGGATCAACTGCTGGTGATGTACTCGGTGAACAAGGAGGACGTGGAGGTGATGCGGATACCCGTCGCGTCATTGGGCGCGATTTAGAGGGGAGGCGAGGAGTGAAGCGATTGCTGAGCATGGCGTTGTAAGGTCGCCGGTCGCTCGTTCACCTTGTTTTTGTCCTTTCCTGAAGCCTGCCAGACCGGCCGAGCCGGCCAGGTACGCCGGCCACGTGCGCCTGCGAGGCGGTCCGCCGCGGCGTGCTGGCACAATCGGCCTCCTCCCCCCCAAGCGTGCCGCGGATGCGCCAACCTTGACCAAATCTTAACCAAATGCTAATGACGGGAAGGCTTCAATAGGATAATTAAACGGTTGGTTGATGTGTCGGCAATGCGCCGGCCAACAGTTCTTTTCAGGAGGAGTATCCGATGCAAACGTCAGTCAAGCTTGCCACCACCCTCGTCGCCTGCGGCCTGGGTGCCGCCTCGGCCCACTCGGCCGTGATTTTCACCGAAACCTTCCCCAACCCGACCGACGACCACGCCCCACTCAGCTCCGTCGGATGGGAGTCGTATTTCTCGACGGACGGCACCGCCCACCCGGCCGGTGCCAACACCTCCGCCGGCCCCACGATCATCGCAAGCGATTTCCTCTACCACGCCAACGCCACCCGGAACGTGCCGAACCTCTGGTTCACCCAGAAGCAGACTTTCGGGGATATCGCCAACCTCGAGACGATCTCTACGGACGTCCGCAACTCCACCCCCGAGGAGGCGATCCATTTCGTCATCCGCGTCGGGAGCACCTGGTACGCCAGCTTCGAGACGTTCAACGCCACCGGCGGCAACTTCGCGTCCCGCTCCGTTGATGTGCAGGAGGACGACTGGGGCATCCTCCCGGTCGTGCTGGGCAGCTCGCTCCCGGGCGAGGGGTACTTCGACGGCGGCAGTTTCACCGTCTCGCCTCTGCCGGCGTCCGGCACCATCACCGCCGTCGGGTACTTCACCGACAAACTGATCAGCACCGTCCGCCTGGATAATCTCACGCTCGAAGGCGTCATCCCCGAGCCCACATCGCTCGGCCTGGCCGCCCTGGCCGGCCTGGGGCTCACCCGCCGCCGCCGCTGAGCCACCCGACAACCGCAAGCAGGAACCGCCGGCCGGGCGAAACGCCCCGGCCGGCGGTTTTTGTATCCCCACGCGACACGGTCGCCCGTCAGGCGGGCGATGCAGCAGGGACGGACCTCTCTCCCGCGGGCTGTACGAAGTTCAACCCCCGGCGCCTCGGGCTGGAATGCGTCGCGTCGGGTGCTAACCTGCTTCGTTGTTGCGGCGGCGGTCGGCTCTGCCGCGGGGTTTTTTGTGCTGTTTGAATGGAGTAATGCATTTTGAGTGACACACCCCCTGCCGTTGCCGTGCCCCGCCGTGAGCTTTCCCGGGGCAAAAAGCTGGGCCTCGGGTTCGGTTTGGCGCTTGTGTTTGGTGTCGGGGCGGGGATGGGGCTCGTCGAGAACGCGGACGTCCGCAAGTGGCTCTTCGGCGTCGAGGAGAAACCGCTGCCGGCGACGGTGCCGTTCGGCCTGCGTTCCATGACCATCGACCAGCGCGACGCGGCGGTGGCTTCGGGGGACCTGGTCACGGCGGCGGGCATCAACGCGCAGTTCGCGCAGGAGGCGGTGCTGCGGAGCAAGGCGGTACACGACATCTGGATGCGGCAGCGGCACCCGGAGACCAAGCTCTTCCCCGAGTCCCTCAAGGACCGCGAGTGGAACTACCGCAACACCGCCGCGGACTTCTTCTGCTTCCTGTTCCACCAGGCGTTCTACACGGACGAGCCGAGCCTGCCGGCGTTGCGGGAGAGCATGGCCGCCGAGGCCGCACTGGCCGCCCCGGGCGAGCTTTGCCAGCCCGTCTGGTACGACACCGGCAAGCCGATCCGTGAGAACCCGCGTGAGCTGCTCTTTGCCAGCAGCGAGTACGCCAAGGACGGGCTGCTGAGCCTGTGGGACGGCTACGGCGACGAGCTGGTCTACGCACGCCTGATCGAGGTGACCGACGCGATTTTGAACCACAGCACCCACCCCTCGAAGTTCGGCCCGATTCCCGACGGCCGGGCGGAGGTCACCGGGGAGATGCTCCAGGTGCTCAGCCGGTTGAGCCTGGTGTCGGAGAACCCGGCGTACCCCCAGATGGCCGCCCGCATTGGCGATGCGGTGGTGATGCAGTCCCTGCCGGCGAACCACGGCCTGCCGGCCGGGGAGCACGACTACGAATCGGACAAGGTCATCGACCGCGAGGTGCAGCTTCGCGACCACGGCAACGAGCTTGTCGGCGGGCTGGGCGAGGTCTACGCGCTGGCCGTGAGCCGCCGCGACGACCCGGCCTGGGCCGAGCGTGCCGACCGCTGGGCGGAGCCGCTTGCGGTGATGTTCGAGATCATCCTGGAGCACTCGGTGAACGAGGAGGGGCTGATCGCCAATGCCATGAGCGCAGAGACGCGGAAGGTCACCGACCCCCGCGCGAGCGACAACTGGGGGTATGTGCTCAACGGCGTGCTGCTGTTCGTCCAGGCGGCCCAGCGGCACGACCAGCTGGAGCCGGCACGCCTCGCGGCCATGCTGGGGCGGGTGGACGCGATCGTGGACGCCGTCGTCAAGACCAACGGCCTGCCGTGGGAAGGCACCAGCCACGACGGCTACGCCGACACCCTCGAAAGCGCCCTGTACCTTGCCTACCACCGCCCGGAAACGGCCGCCAAACTCCTGCCGTGGGTGGACGACCAGATCGACATCATGTTCGGCATCCAGAAGCCCAACGGGTACGTGCAGCGGCACTACCTGGACGGCAACTTCATCCGCACCGCACTGATGTACGCCGACGCCCGCTCCGGCGGCTGGCGGCTGGAGCCGTGGAGCCCGACGGCCCGCATCGGCATGGCCCGCGACGACGCCGGGCAGGCCGTGCTGGTCATCGAGGCGACGGAAAGCTACACCGGCGTGTTACGCCCGCAACGGCCCGAGCACGCCCTGACGGCCGCCCTGCCCTGGGACTGGCCGAGGCTCAACAGCTGGCCGGGCTGGCTGACGCCGGACCGCATCACGACAGTCACGGCGGTCGAGGGCGACGCGGCGGTGCCCGTGCCGAGTGTCGAGCAGCTTGCCGAAGGCTGGCCGGTGACCATACCCGCCGGCGGCCGGCTTGTGCTGAAGATGAACACGAGGCCGTGAGGCACCCGGGGGTTTTGAACATACAAGGCCGCAGAGATATGCGGAGAGCACAGAGAGACATGCTCTGGTAAATGGGCCATGCCGGGGTGCCGTCCGCGACGCGGTGCGCAACAGCCATGTCATCCGGAGTTGTCACGTGCCTTCGGCACACCCCCGGGATAAACAGGCGGCCGGCGAAGAAGCCTGTGACAGACAGCGGGCATCGGCCGAGACGGCGAATTGCCGAAACGCCAAAACGCCGGGCAAATCACCCTTGCTCGCCCCCGGCCAAACGCCTTCTTCCTCGCCCCGCAGGGGCGGCGGGTTGTAGCCAGGGGTGGAGCAATCGCCGCCGCGCAGCGGCCGCGAGCGCAACCCCTGGTAACGCCGCCCCACGAAGCCAAGCCCCGGAGGGGCGACAGAGGCACGGTCGGTCCTGTCGCCCCTCCGGGGCTTTGTGTGATGGGGGCACGGCACCCCTCCGGGGTGAAGAAGGGGCACGCCGGCGTTGACAAGTCGGAGATGTCCAGAACAGCAAGCGCAGCGCGTCGAACGACCTCCAGAGACGACAAAGCCGGTGCGCGTTCCCTTGGACACGAACGCAATGCCGCTGCCAGGTCGGGCAACGCGTAGAAGCCGGGCGCGTTGCGCTAGCGGGCGTACTCGACCGTTCGCACCTCGCGGAGCACCGTGACTTTGATCTCGCCCGGGTAGCTCATCTCTTCCTGCACGCGTTTGGCGATGTCGCGGGCGAGCTTGGCCGAGGCGCGGTCGTCCACACTCTTGGCGTCCACGATGACGCGAACTTCCCGCCCGGCGGAAATGGCGTACGTCTGGCGGACGCCGTCGAAGCTCTCGGCGAGCGTCTCCAGGTCCTTGAGGCGCTGCACGTACCGCTCCAAGCTCTCGCGGCGGGCACCTGGGCGGCTTGCGGAGACGGCGTCGGCGGCCATCACGATCGGCGTGTACGGCGTCGTCACCGGCGCGTCGCCGTGGTGGGCCAGGCACGCGTTGAGGACCTCTTCCTTCTCGCCGTGCTTCTTCAGAAGCTCGTAGCCGATCTGCGGGTGCCCGCCTTCGTGCTCGTGGTCCAGGGCCTTGCCGATGTCGTGCAGCAGGCCGGCCCGGCGGGCGATTTCGCCGTCGAGCCCGAGCTGGTCGGCCATCATCTGCGCGATGAACCCCACCTCGATGCTGTGCCGAAGCACGTTCTGCCCGAAGCTCGTCCGGTAGTTGAGCCGCCCGAGCATCGGCAGCAGCGGCTTGGCGAGGTTCGGGATGTGCACCTCGTTCCCCGCGTCCTTGCCGATCTTCATCAGCCGCTCGTCCATCTCGTCCTGGCAGGTCTTGACGACCTCCTCGATGCGCCCCGGGTGAATCCGCCCGTCGGCCACCAGCTTCTCCATGCTCAGCCGCGCGACCTCACGCCGCACCGGGTCGAAGCAGCTGACGACCACGACGCCGGGCGTGTCGTCGATGATCACGTCGACGCCGGACGCCTTCTCAAACGAGCGGATGTTCCGCCCCTCGCGCCCGATGACGCGGCCCTTCATCGCGTCGTCCGTCAGCGTGACGCTGGCGACGGTGTGGTCCACGCTCTGCTCACTGGCGTAACGCTGCATCGCCTGGAGGATGATCTCCCGCGCCTTGGCGTTGGACTCCTCGCGGGCAAGCTCCAGCTCCTTCTGCACGATCGCCCCGGCCTCGGAGCGGCACTCCAGCTCGACTTGCCGCAGCAACTCGGCACGCGCCTCCTCCTGGCTCATCTGCGCGACGACCAGCAGCTTCTGGCGCTTATCGGCCAGCAGTTCGTCCAGCTCCTGCTCCTTCTCGCGGACGACGCGTTCCCGCCCGGCGACGTCCTTCTGCAGGCTGTCCAGCTGGCTCTCCTTGACGTGCAGGGTGTCGAGTTTGCGGTCGAGGGTGTCCTCCCGCTTGGTGAGGCGTTTTTCCTGCTCGGCGATTTTGCGGAAGGTCTCCTCGGTCTCCTTGTCCGCCTCTTCGCGGGCCTTGAGCAGTTCATGACGGGCCTCGAGCTGGATCTCCTTGGCGGCCGTCCGGGCCGAGTCGATGAGGTTCTTGCCCTGCTGCTCGGCGTCCCTGCGGGACTGCACGGCGAAGGACCGGCTCGAGTAGAGCAGGTACCCGGCCGAGGAGAGCCCGCCCAGCAGCAGGCCGATGATAATGCCGACGAAGATTTCCATGGTGTACGTCTCCCGGCGTTTCGAGAGTCGGCACGGACGGCGCGCAGGTCGCCCCGGCGGTGCCGGCCCGTGTAACGACGAAACGCCCTCGGCGGATCGGCTGTTGGTTTTCGGAGCTTCGACGTGCCGCCGGGTGACGAGGCGGCCAGACAGGAACCGACCGACGGCTCAGACGCGAACCCCGACCCGCACGTACGCAGCGGGTAGCCCGACGCCGGGCAAGCCCGGCGGCGGAATGGGGACGGACTGCGGCCGGCGGGTGAACGTCGTCGGCCCGGGGGCCGAAACAGCCACAACCTGCCCGCCGAGCCCGCCGAGCCCGCACGCCAGGCGCAACAGCGCCGAGTCCGAGCGGGTAAAGGCCGGGCCTCCGTTGCACGCACCGGCCGACCGCGGCAGGCAGGCCTGACGGGCCCGTAGGACCAGCCAGGCCGACAAAGCCACCACGGGCAGCGACGCGAACAGGACAGAAGTTGCCAGGAGAACGACGTTCATCGGTTAACGGTCCCGTGCCGCTTACCCGACCCGAAGTACGCAAGGGCGAGAACGGCAGCAGGGCTTTTGTCGAAGATCCGAGCGGCCGGCGGTGATCCGCGTCCCCCGCCAGTCGCGACCCACAGCCCCCGAACAGGCTGACTGAAGGCCCTCTTTTCACACGGCAGGATTCTAGCCGCCGAACCGACTAAACGAAAGCAGGACAGACGCTTATGCCAGACAAACCCAGTGCCGAGCCAGGCAGAGGGCGCGCAGAGGGCGCGCAGCAGGCGCGGTACGAGCCGGCTTTTGCCCGGTCGGGGGGAAGGGCGGTCTTCGGCCTGCGGCGTATCCGAGCGCGGGGCGCGCGGGTGCCGCCGAGCATGCCGGACGGGCCGTCACACGCTCAGCGGCCGCTTTACACGCTTAGAAGCTGCCCGATCCGCTCGATGAGCGTCTCGATGTTGAAGGGCTTCTTGACGAAGTCGTCTGCGCCGGTGCGGAGCAGGTCGTCGATCTCGTCCTGGTTCACCACGCCGGAGACGATGATGATCCGGGTGTCGGCGAATTCCGGCTTCTGGCGGATGGTCTTGCAGACCACGTTGCCGTTCACGTCCGGGAGCATGTAGTCGAGGATGATCAGGTCCGGCTTGAACTCGTTGGTGACCATGCCGGCGTCGTAGCCGGTGGCGGCCGTGCGGACTTCAAACCGCCCGTCGCGCTCCAGCACGTCGACGAACAACTCGACGATTTCCGGATCGTCGTCGACGACGAGCACCTTGCTCTTGCCCGAGTGCAACGCGTCCGGCGGGATGCCGTTCTCCTTCATGAACATCATGAGGGCGTCGCGCGGAATGCGACGGAAACGGCTGCCCGGAACGCGGAATCCCCTGAGGCGGCCTGAGTCGAAGCAACGGATGATCGTCTGCTGACTGACCTTGCAAATCTCGGCGGCCTCGCCGGTTGTGAAGACGCTCTTCATCGAACTGACCTCGAAGTTGTCGGAACCCAATTCCCAACGCGGGCTTCCGGGCAGACGCAACGTTACGCCTTGCTCCTGGTCAACCCACTACCCCACACATGGCTTCAATCGGAGAATCTCCGACGACTGCCAAGGCTTTCCTATCCTTCCCGCTTTAACATCGGCGTCCCCGTCGTACAACTTGAGCCGGAGCCGCTCTGCCAGCGGGGCGAAGCTGCCACCCCTATATGCGAGAATGCAGGGGCGAGCAGCTTCAGCCTTTTTCACGCACCTGGACCTTCTTCCCCGAAGATAGGTCGCCAGATTGACATTCTGGAAATTTCCGCACCCCTTGCAAGCTCCCTAAATTCGCCTCGCCGCAAGATATGCAATTCGCGTCCCGCAAGGTACGACGATCAGCGGCTTGAGCGCACAAAAAGCCCCGGCATTACGCCGGGGCCGGGGTTCTGAGCGATCAACCTGGATCGGGTTTACCGGTAGAACTCGATGACCAGGTTCATGTTCACTTCGAAAGGCACGTCCTCGGGCGACGGGGTCGCCAGCGCCTTGCCCTGCAGCTGGGCCGGGTTCCATTCGAGCCACGCCGGGACGTTGTGCCCGGGCATGCTCTCCATGTTCTCGCGCAGCAGGGGTTGGACCTTTTCCTTGAAGCTGATCTGCATGCCGGGTGAGACGTGGAAGCTGGGGATGTCCACCTTCTTGCCGTTGACGAGCACATGACCGTGGTTGACGATCTGCCGGCTCGCCCAGATGGTCCGCGCCACGCCGAGGCGGCGGACCACGTTGTCCAGCCGGCCTTCCAGAAGCTGCATGAACGTCGTGGCGGTGTTGCCCTTGGACCGGCGTGCGTCGTCGTACGTCCGGCGGAACTGCTTTTCGAGCATGCCGTAGTGGAAGCGGAGCTTCTGCTTCTCGGTCAGGCGGACGCCGTACTCGGTGTTGCGTCGGCCGCGGTAGCCGTGCATGCCGGGCAGCTGCAGTTCCTTGGCGGTATGCTTGGGGATGTCGGCAATGGGAACGCCGACACGACGGGAGAGACGGACCTTGGGTCCGGTATAGCGAGCCATAAACAGCCTTTCAGACCGACCGGGAATGCCGGCCGACTCAAAACATGCCCCGCACGGCGTAACCAGGCCGCGTCTTACGGGCTACCTTGGAACCCGCCGCATGGTTTCGAGGCATGCGGCGGACGCCCGAGACTATAAGCCCCCGCCGCCCCGCCAGCAATACCGCCAGCAACACCGCCGGCCGTCGCCCGACACAGCCCGCTGACAAGAGCCGACCCGCCCGGGTGAGGCTCGCAAGTGACAGGTTATACCCAGCCCCCGGCCCGCCCCTCCGGCACAACCGCTTCACAAGTGCGCAAGCGTTAGAAATGCATGCGGCTTTGTGTCGCCGGCGCGAATTCCTTGTTTTGGGTTGTTAACAGGCCGGCGTGGGGTAGTCTTGCCCACAGGAAATGCACCGGCGGTCGTGACTGCCGGACGGAAAGCAGGAGAGAAACATGCAGCCTTCCCGTAAATTCGCGCAAGTCGGCCTGTTCGCCACGGTGGTCATTCTGGGTATGAGCATGGTGACGCTCGTCCTGGCCCGCGAGGCGGATGCGCCGGAGCCGGCCGTCACGCAGCCCGCCCCCTCCCTGAACGCCGACACCCCCGCCGAGACCACCCCGGTTATACCCGCCTCCGCCGAGGCAACCGTCCGTACCCCATCGCAGCAGAGCTGAAAACCGCTAGATCGGAGACAGTCACTGCGACGTAGTCAGCCGGCCCACTCCCTTCGTCGACCGTTGTTCACCACAACGCTCGGCCGTCGGGGTGGGTCGGTTTCGTTTCACCCCAACGCCCCCAGTTCCCGGGCCATTTCGTCCACCTGCTGCACGTACTTGCCGATCTTAAATTTCCGCTCCAGCCCCGCCGAGTTCATGTAACGCACCTTCCCGAAGATCGACCGCTCCGTCCACGCCCGGTCGTGCTGCCCGAAGACCCACGCGACGTTCCCGTAGCTGTTCGGGTCCCGACCGTCGATGAAGAACCGGTTGTTGAGCCACAACAGCGTGGCGTACGCCTCGGCCGGGTCATCGTGCCACTCCAGAACCTTCTTGCCCCAGTACATCCGCATGTAGTTGTGCATGAAACCCGTCACCACCTGCTGCCGGCAGGCGGCGTTCCAGTAGTCGTCGTGGGTTTCAGCGTTCACCAACTGCTCGCGGGTGTAGGTGTGCGGCCGCTCGTCGTTGCGGTGCTCGGCCAGCGTCTTCTTCGCCCAGCCGGGGATGTTCTCATAGCTGTCGTAGTGCGGGCAGTACCAGGTGAAGTTCTTGGACAGCTCCCGACGAATGATCAGCTCCTCGAGGTAGTTGTCCCGGTCGTCCGGCTTCCCCTGCTTCGTCTCACGGACGCGCACCGCCAGCTCCACCGGCGAAATGTGCCCGAAGTGAAGGTACATGCTCATGAACGAGTGCTTGTTCTCGCTCACCTCGTTGCGTTCAGTGGCGTAGCCGTTTAAGCGGGCTTCGAGGAAGGCGTCGAACAGCTTCTGTGCCTCGGTTTCGCCCCCGTTGAACATCGGCGAGGCCGGCACGCTCGTGTCCAGCTTCAGCTTTGCACAGGCCCGGGCCGCGTCGGACAGGTCCACGTCGCCGGTTTCGTGCAGCGGCAGGCTGCTCTTGTTCACCTTGCCGTGCTCCACCGGCGCGATGAACTTGTCCCACTGCCGCTGGATGCGCGGGCGGATCGTCCGGGCGGCGTGCTCCTGCTTCACGCTGGCCGACTCCACCGGCACGACGATCTCACTCTCCACCTGCACCAGCCGCACCTTCGCCTCGTCGGCGACCTTCTCGTACCACCGCCTCGGCCAGCGGGTGTAGCTCTGGTCCACCACGATGACCGACGCCCGCTTGCCATAATGCAGCGCCACCTCGGCCGGGTGCCCGTGCTTCACCACCAGCTTGATGTCCCGCCGCTTGAGGCTCGTTTCCACGTCCGCCAGGCCCTGCACCATGAAGTGGTAATGGCGGAGGTTGGCCTCGGGGTAGTCGTCCATCAGCCCGAAGCAGACGAGCAGGCTCTGCCCCAGATCGTTCGCCTGTCCGACGGCGTATTCGAGGGCGTGGTTGTAGCGCGTCCGCTGGCTGGCCTGCATCCAGTAGAGGACATACACGCCGGCCGGGTCGATCGGCTTGTCGTTGAGCTGATGGATGCGTTCTTCGGGGATCATGCCCCCGAGCCTAGCCGGCCCGCCGCCCTGCCGTCACCCGCCCGCCGGCTCGATACGTCAAAGTTCTGCCCCGCACCTCGGCCAGCCGTCCGCTCCCGCACGCCTTGCTCTATCGTGCGTCGCGCAGTTCCCGCCAGAGCGTGCCGCCGTCGAGCGAAACCTCGACCTCCACGTCGTTTTCGCCGATTCGCGTGTCGCTCCGCCTTGCCGAGGCCATCGCCGCCTCGACCGCCCGGGCCAGTGCCGGGTGCCCGGCCGCCGCCTGCCCGAGTGTCATGTTTCGCCCCAGCGGCAACTGGCCCACGCGCGCCCGCAGCGCCGCCGTCGCCGCCTGTTCCGCCTGCCGGGCCGCCTGCAACGCCGTCGGCCGCCGCCCGCCCTCCCCGGCTTCGGCACGCAGCGACGCCGCCCCCTCCGCCCGCAGCACCTGCTCCGACCACGCCGGCGCGAGCCCCGGCAGCAGGCCCGCCCCGCCCCCCGCCTCGGCCGCCAACGCCGCCTGCCCCGGCTGCAACGACGCCGAACCCCTCACCGACGTCGCGAACGATTCGATCAGCCGCGTCAGGTACTCGCCGTCCACACGCGCCGCCGTCTCCTCCTCCAATGCCGCCATCGTCGCCGAGGCCAATGGTGCCGGCGGCATGTACAGCCGTACGCTCACCTCGCCGTCGTTCGTCAGCGTCATCCGTGTGACCGGCGCGACGCGGATCACCGGGCGAATGTGCCGCTCCAACGCCGCCTCCGACAACGCCGAGCCCAGCCGGCCAGCGCCCGCCAACTCCACCGCCAGCAGCCGCCGCTCACCCTCCCGACACGCGTCGGCCAGCGCCTCAGCCACCACCGCCCGACGCTGCTCCACGCCCACCCCACGCCACACGCCCTGCCGCAAATCGATCCCCAGCACCAACGCCGGCGGCATGGCGCTGCCCGTCGATACGAAACCCGTCCGCCCCCAACGCTCCAGCACCAGGTCCAACTGCCGGCGAGGAATGGCCGCCAGCCGCGGCTCGTACGCCGAGGCCAGCAGCGTCGCCGGGCGGGTGCCGTCAAGCTGCAGCCGAACCTCGACCGCCCCGCCGCCCAGGTGCCGGGCCGCCCCGACCTGCTGCGCGTCGGCCGCCAGACCGACGAACGGCTCGAGCACCTTGAGGCCCGCGGCCAACTCCCCTGCCGTGACGCCGGGCGCGACGGGCGTGCCCGTCAGGATCTCACCGAGCTTGGCGGCCGCGTCCGCCCGGGCGGCGGCCAGGAGCCACGCCGCGGGCGTCGTTTCGGTCCGAACCTCCACAGGTGCCGCCGCCTCCGCCGCAGGTGAAGCGGGCGCAGGTGAAACTGGCGCGGGCGTGTCCGGCGTCGTCGATTGCCCCGCCGCCGGGCCGACGTTCGCCGCGCACAACCACCCCGCCGCCGACAGGCTGGCGACCCAAACTGCGCGACTGGCCGAGGCGTGCTTCATGCGGATGGGCGACTCATGCGGGGACGTGCTTCATATCAACCTGAATCCAGACACCGACGGCGGCCGCCCGTTAGCACCGGCGACCACGCACCCGGTACACGTTGATCGGCCACTACGGGCATCTTAGAGTCTGTCGGCCTTTGCGAAACCTTCTCCAACCCCGAGATACCATGTTCCCCCGACGCAAAACCCGACAAATCACCCTCGGCGACGACCGCGTCGGCTACGTCCGCGTCGGCGGCGGCCTGCCCGGCCCCCACGGCCCCACGGAACCCGCCCCCGTCTCCGTGCAGACCATGACCGCCGGCTACACCCACGACATCGACAGGTGCGTCGCCGAAATTCACAAACTCACCGCCGCCGGGGCGGACGTGGTCCGCGTGGCCGTGCCGGAGAAGAAGGACACCGCCGCCCTGGCCCAGATCATCCCGCAGGTGAGCGTGCCGATCGTCGCGGACGTGCACTTCCACTTCCAGCGGGCTCTCGAGGCCGTCGAGGCCGGCGTACACAAGATCCGCCTCAACCCCGGCAACATCTCCGACCGCGCGCAGGTCATCGACGTCATCCAGGCGTGCAAGGCCCGGAACCTGCCCATCCGCATCGGCGTGAACGAGGGTTCCATCATCGAACGACGTGACAAACAGAAACGCATGAAGGAACTCGGCGGCTACTTTTCCGAACACAAGTTCGGCCACCTGCTGGCGATCATGATCACCAAGCTCGAAGAGTACCTTGACATCTTCCACGAGCAGGATTTTCACGACATCGCCATCTCCGCCAAGAGCATCGACGCCCAGCTCGTCATCGCCGCGTACACCGAGATCTCCAAGCGGTTCGACTACCCGCTGCACCTTGGCGTGACGCACGCCGGGCCGAAGGAGACCGGCACCATCCGCAGCGTGGTGCCACTGGGCCACCTGCTTGCTTCGGGCATCGGCGACACCATCCGCCTTTCGTACGCCAACGACCCGATCTACGAAGTCGAAGACGGCCTGGAGCTGCTCTACACCCTCGGCCTGCGCGAGCGCAAGGGGGCCGAGCTCATCGCCTGCCCCACCTGCGGCCGCATCCAGGTGGACCTGTTCCCCCTCACCCAGCAGGTGCGACTGAAGCTGAAGGACGACATCAAACTGCCGATGAAAGTGGCCGTGATGGGCTGCATCGTGAACGGCCCCGGCGAGGCGGAGGGGGCGGACGTGGCGGTGTTCGCCGGCGACCGCCGCGGCATCATCTACGTGCAGGGCGAGAAGGTCGCCAACGTGCCGGAGGAAGAGATCCTGGACCGCCTGCTGGCCGAGTGCCGTGCGTTCGAAGAAGCCGTGACAAGCGGGAAGGCGAAGCTGGGCGAGAAGAAGGTCGCCATCCTCCCGCCGGACCCGATCGGGGAACTGGGCAGTGGATGGGAGAAGGTTCAGAGCGAGAAGAAGGGGCGGGGATTGCCGGTGGTGGGGTAGAGTGGAGGCACCATGGTCACGACAACGCCGAACGGAATCGCCACCGATCCGCACAACCGCGCCACCCTCTCGGGCATCACCTGGGAGATGTACGAGCAGATCCTCGAGCAGACTGAACGCAGCGGCCGCCGGTGCGTGCTGAACTACGACGGCGGCGAGTTGGAGATCGAGATGCCCTCGAAGCTGCATGAGCTCATCAAGAAGTTCCTCGCTGCGATCCTCGAGGTCTACCTGTTCGACAAAGCGACTCGCTTCGTCCCGGCCGGGCAGACCACTTTCCGCCGGCGGATGCTGGACAAGGGCCTCGAGGCCGACGAGTGCTACTACCTCACGCGGCTGGACGAGGCCGACGACACCACCTCCCCCGGCGACGCCGAGCCGCCGGCACCGGACCTGGCGGTCGAGGTGGAGGTCGCCACGCCGCTGCTGGCGAAGCTGCCGATCTACGCCGCGGTAGGCGTGACGGAGATCTGGCACGTGGAAGTGAAGAACGGCCAGGTCCGCTGTCGCATCATGAGGCTGATCGA
>JBHJOM010000026.1:0-3986 GCA_050329715.1 Phycisphaerae bacterium | reverse complement strand
GTTGGCGGGCGGGCCGTCGGCCGCGCTGGCGTCGACGGCGATCACCTACGAGACCCGCGCCCTGACCGGCACCGACGGCCCGCTTGGCCCGGGGCTGGGGGCGGGGGTGAGGTTCAGCGGCTTCGAATCCTCCCCCGTGATCAACGCCGCGGGGCAGACGGCGTTCCTCGGCTCCCTCACCGGCACGGGGGTCGTCAGCTCGAACGACCGCGGCACTTGGTCCGAGGGGGGCGGGTCGGGGCTGGCGCTGGTCGCCCGCGAGGGCAGCCAAGCCCCGGGCACGGCCGCCGGTGTGAACTTCAGCCTCCTACGAAGATCCCCCGTGCTAAACGGAGCGGGGCAGACCGCATTCGTCGGGTACCTCACCGGCACCGGGGTGGGTGGCTCGAATGATACTGGCATCTGGACCGAGGGGAGTGGGTCGGGTCTGGCCTTGGTTGCCCGCGAGGGCAGCCCGGCCCCGGGCACGGCCGTCGGCGTGAACTTCAGCAACTTAGATACAGGCTTCCCCCCGGTGCTTAACAACGCGGGTCAGATCGCGTTCCGTGGCTCCCTAACCGGCACGGGGGTGAGCAGCTCGAACGACAGCGGCATTTGGTCCGAGGGGGGCGGGTCGGGGCTGGCGCTGGTCGCCCGCGAGGGCAGCCAAGCCCCGGGCTTGGATGCCGGCGTGAACTTCAGCGGCTTCTCCTCCCCCGTGCTCAACGCCGCGGGGCAGACCGCGTTCCTCGGCCTCCTCACTGGCACGGGAGTGACCGACTCGAACGACACCAGTATCTGGTCCGAGGGGGGCGGATCGGGGCTGGTGCTGGTCGCCCGCGAGGGCAGCAAGGCCCCGGGCACGGAAAGCGGCGTGAGCTTCAGCGGCTTTAACTCTTTGCCCTTGCTCAACGGTGCGGGGCAGACCGCGTTCGTCGGCACTCTTACCGGCACGGGGGTGTCCAACCCGAACTTGCGCGGCATCTGGTCCGAGGGAGGCGGGTCGGGGCTGGCGCTAGTCGCCCGCGCCGGCAGCAAGGCCCCGGGCACGGGTGCCGGAGTGAACTTCGCCAGCAACTTCGACAAGCTCGTGCTCAATGACGCGGGGCAGACCGCGTTCTTAGCCGGCCTCACCGGCTCGGGGGTGACCGGCTCAAACTATGGCGGCCTGTGGGCGACCGACCTCGACGGCCTGCTGCACCTGATCGTCCGCGAGGGCGACCTGTTCGACGTCGACCCCGACCCGCTGATCGACGACCTGCGGACGATCAGGTTCGTGGGCTTGGCCGCCACCAACAGCTTCGAGAACGACGGCCTCGGCACCGGTTTCAACGACGCCGGCCAGCTCGCCTTCAGCCTCAGCTTCACCGACGGCTCACAGGGCATCTTCGTGGCCACCATCCCCGAGCCGGCGAGCCTGGCCAAGCTGGGCCTGGCCGGCCTGGCGCTTCGCCGCCGCCGCGGCCGTGGGACGGCCCGCTGAGGCCCGTCGCCGGGCGACTAAAGGGGACGTACCCCTTTCTTACGCGCTTCTAACACGATCGTTCGCGTGCCGCTCGGCCCCGGCCGGCCATTCGGCCGGAGCTCGTGGTTCTGGGCGGCCTGCCAGGCCACTCCGTCCACCCCCGCAGCATCGCCCGCCGGCCGGCGGCGTGCAAGGCCAGACCCCGGCTTCGACCCTGCCCCCGGCCTCGGCGCGAGCCTACCCGCGCGCTAATCCGCACACGCCCGTAGGTTCGCGGGCGGTAGAAAAGGGGTACGTCCCCTTTAGCTCGCCCTACCCGCGCGCTAATCCGCACACGCCCGCACATTGGCAGGCGACAGAACAGGGGTGCATCCCCTTTAGCTCGGCCGGAACGCGATGGGCTACCGATCGAGCGTTCAACAAAGCGAGGGTCGCAACAGAGCCCTTAAGTCCGGCTCGGTTGCGACCCTCATTGGCAGGCGTATGGCCCGGTTTTGACTGCTTTGGATTCTCGCTGTGAGGCCGGAAACCGGGTTTTTGGCGACAGTATTCTGCCCGTCGGGAGGCGAAAAGACGGCGGGTCGAAACCGAGCCGGTACGTCTTCGTCTGGTTGCCCGGCGGGGCTTTTCATGCCCGAACCGGCTCACCCATGGCCGAAACCCTGTCGGGTCCGGGTACTGCCACCTGGCCTTTTCCGCGACGCCTATTGATGGCGGCGGCGGAGCAGCACCATCCCGCCCAGGCCGAGCGCGGCGATGGACGCCGGTTCGGGGATGGCCGTGACAGTTACAGCATCCAGACGCATCGCGTTGTCCTTGCTCACGTTGTATAGACCGAGTGCCGACACCGTACTGGTCGGGGGCAACACGGCCGGCGTGGAGGGTGCCGTCTCAGCCAGCGAAACTCCGGGCGTGAAGTCCAGCTCGTAGAAGAGTGCAGTGTCGAAGTCCAGGAGGTGCGGAGACCAGTTGTTCCCCACCGGAGTGGCGAAGGCCTCCTGGGAGACATACCACTCGCCGTCGACCCGCAGCGCCACTTGAACAAAATCGACCGGATTAGCCGTTTGATCTAAGCCACGGACGTTGGCCGACGCGAACGAAAAGGTATCCAGATCCTCGACCGGGCCGATGGACGTCTCCGTCCACCAGATATGCGGTTGGGTATTGTTGAGGTTGCCGGGGTGGAACAGGAACCCCTTCACACCGCCAAATCCCGGTGAACTTGAAATGTTCGGGTTGCCGGCGGTGATATTGGTGGGGTAGGCCGTGGCATCCGCATCCCAGTGCGCCTGCCAGCCGAAGTTGTCCAGCGGCAAGCCGGAGCTACCGGGGTTGGCGAAATTCTGCTCGAACACGACAAAAGACGCCGATGCGCTCGCAGCCAGTGAAGAGCCGACCACGACCGCAGTTGCCAGTGCAAACTTGCTTACTTTGTTCTGCCTCATCTCAAACCTCCAGATATAGGGTAGGGGTGTCTTAGGAGCACCCGGGGTACGATGCCGGCCGCCCCCGAGGAGCAGGACCGACAAGCTAACTAAGCATTTAGTCTGCGAACAGCGCAACCCGTGACACGTGCCTGTCAAACCCTTCTTTTTCTGACTGTTGAACCTCAATAGAAGCGTCACCTCGTGCCTGTGGATGGACGGGTGTGATGGGAGAGGTTCGTATGTCTGCCAAAGAGCGGGTTCGTCTCGAAGCGTTGGCTCGGGTCGGGCGTAGTCCGTTGACGTTTGTTGCCTCGGCCGGGTTGGAGGGCATCTCGGCCGAGCCGCGCCAGGCCGCGGAGGCTCCGCCCCTTCCCAATTGTGCCGACGTCCTAACCAAAATCTAACACCACCGCACACTTCACCAAACCATTAGTCTTTACCATTCCATGCCGTGACGCTCATCACCCGCAGGGACATCCTGCAGGGCCTGTACGAGGCACATAGACAATCTCAACAGAAGGAGGATCGGAAATGGCACGTATCTTATTCTCGATACCGGCATTCGCGGCATCGGTCGCACTCGCCGCCGCCGCGGCCGACGCGGCACCCGGCACGTGGATCACCGACGGCAACGGCGACTGGAGCAGCGACACGAACTGGGCGGGCAGCATCGTCGCCGACGGTGCGGACAACCTCGCCGACTTCAGCACCATCGACATCACCGCGAACCGGACCGTCACGCTCGACGGCGACCGCACCATCGGCAGCCTGGCGTTCGGCGACACCAGTGGCGGCGCTAGTTGGCGGCTGTTAAACAGCACGCTGACGCTGCAAACCACCGTCGGCACGCCGCAGATCGCCGTCGGAACGAACAGCAGGATCAGCAGCAACCTGGCCGGCAACCAGGGCTTCACCAAGACCGGCGGCTCGGTTCTCACGCTCGACGGCAACAACGCCGGCCTGAGCGGCACGGTGGCGATCACCGGCGGCCGCATAGAGCTGACCAGTACCTCGGCCGTGGGGAACGTCGACTTCGACATCGCCGGCGGCAGCCGACTGGACATCGCACAGGCCGGCCTCTACGACATCGCCGGCACCGTATCGGGCAACGGCAC
>JBHJOM010000025.1:0-25907 GCA_050329715.1 Phycisphaerae bacterium | reverse complement strand
AGGCGGTGGAAGCACGGGGCGGGCTCCTGCAGCGGCGGCCGAAGGGGCGGCAGGTCGGCTTCGTCGTACAGGCTGTGCCAAGGCTCGGGCGAGCCGTACGGCGGGTGGGGCGAAGAGAGCGCCAAAAAGAGCACGAACGGCGGGTCGTCCGGCGACCGGCCCGAGATGAAGTCGATGCCGCGACGGACGGACCGCATGTCACTGGTGTCGGCGGCGTCGGCGCAGAACGCCCCGGCGAGGAACGTCATGCGGCGCGGGTCGCCCGGCGGCAGGAGGTCGCCGTGGTACGTGCCCTGCGTCGGGAAGTAGCGGTCGACGGCCTGCTCGGCGTGCCCGGGCGTGAAGACGTCGTTCTTGCCACAGCAGACCACCTCGTACCCGGCACGGCGGAGCGTCTTGAACACGCTCGGCTCGTGCGGCTGCAGCAGGTGGTGCAGCGAACGGTGCCCCGCCACCCACGGCGGCCAGCCGGTCAGCATCGCGCAACGGGCCGGCGTGCAGAGCGGCGAGGGCGTGTGGCACTACTCGAAGCGCGTTCCCTCGGCCGCCAGCCGGTCGAAGGTCGGCGTGCGGACCACCGGGTGCCCGTAGCAGCCCAAGGACTCCGCCCGGAGCTGGTCGGGCATGAAGACGACGAAGTTAGGGCGTCGCTCGGCCATGGATGCTTACCTTGGCCTGCCCGCCAGGTAGCCCCACACGTACGCACTGGGGACCATCGACTGGTGCACGGTGTACTCGTTGATCGAGACGGGGCTGTAGGTGTCGAAGTACGACTCGTTCGCCGGCCACTCGATGCCCTCGGGGATGTTCCGCCGGTTGAAGATCCACTTGTGCCCCCAGTTCATGTGCCGGCTGGCCAGTGCCAGCTCGTCCTTCGGGTCGAAGTGGCCGTAACTGGGCGTACCGACGGGCACGGGCTGGGCCGTCCGTCGGCTGTCCAGGTGGTGGATGTTCAGCGGGTACCGCTGGCCCAGGCCGCTCATGAAGGTGGTGTTCATGGGGTTGGCACCTGCCGAGTAGTTGGCGCCGAGGACGGCGTGGGCAAGGTAACGCTCGTCGTCGGTGACGGCGTCGGCGCGCACCAGCATCATCACGCCCTGCGGGCTGCCGTAGAGGCCCCAGTGGTACGGCATGGCCTGCCGCCAGGCGGCCAGGTCGAAGGCGTTGCCCTCAATGTACGCGATGCTCGCCTCACCGGCCTCGACGATCGCTTCGCGGGCACGCCGCTTGATCTGCGGGTCGGCCAGTTCGTCGTCGAGCCGTGCGTAGACGAACGCCGCGTCGGCGTGGTCGTGCGAGCCCCAGACTTCGACGGGCACGTCTCGGGTCAATGACGTGTCCTCAAGGAAGATGTCGTGGAAGCGGTCTTCGCGTGTCAGGCGATAGAGCTCCAACGCGGCAAGGTTGCGGGCGTCGCGCAGCCGCCAGAGGGCTTTGGCATCGACACCCTCGGCCAGCCGTTCGGCGTAGCGTGGCTCGGCCCATTCGAATGCACGCACGGCGCTCTGGCGGTAGACCCCGGCCTGGCGTGAGTCCAGATCCTGCAGCACGTTGGCGGCCCGCGCCGCCGCGGCCGCGTACAGGTGCGACGACCAGAAGTCGGGCGCGTAGGCGAAGACCTCGAGCGACTCTTCCCAGCTCGCTTCGCCGCCGACGGGGTGTGCCGCCGACTCCACGCCGCCACGCACGCCGCCGGCGGGCGTCTGCAGCCGGCGGTAGAAGTCCAGGTTCCACAGCGCCTCGTCGATCACGTCGGGCAGGTTGTTGTCGGCCTCGTCGGCCGGCAGGCGGAGCGCGATGCCGCCGATCACCTCTGGGAACAACTCGTAAAGTTCGAGCATCGCGGTCGTGGCCGACAGGTGCTGAATGCGGCGGTCCCAGTCGCCGGCGTCCATGTAGCCGCCCCAGGCGTCGTCGATGGTCTCGTCGGTCTTGCCGTCGACGAGCATGGCGAAGCCGTTCTTGCCGGCGAGGTTCAACCCCATGCTGGTGTCCAGCAGTGTCGTGGTGGAGGCGTAGACGGTGAACCCGTCGGCCGGGTGCATCGGGCGGGGGCGGCGGTAGTCGGTCAGCGGCGGGGCCAGCTCGATGCCACTGCGATGGTGCAGGAACCCGGTCATGGACGTGCGGAACGCATGGGTCCACGCATCCGGCGCGATCTCGAACGGGAAGCTGACGCCGACGCCCTCGACATACACGCGGTAACGCCCCGGCGTCGTGAACTCGGCGAAGTCGAGGTGATAGACGTCGGTCAGGTTGTGGTTCACCACCCGGCGGCGTTGCTCAGGCTCGTCGGCCGCGACGGCCAGGCGGACGTCGCCTGTAAAGACGCTCTGGCCGCTCTCGTCGTCGATCAGCTCGAAGCTCAGCGGCAACTCGTACTTGAGCGCACCGCCGGTGCCCAGCCACTGCGAGAGGTAAGCGCGCTTGGCCGGGTCTTCCGGGTGAAAGCCGATCTGGCTGACGTGCACCGCTTCACTCCGCACCTCGCGCGGGCGGTGAACGTAGTCGACCTGCTGTTGGCGCGTGTTGAGTCGACCCAGGTCGATGCTGTACGTCGCGTCAGCCTGCAGCGGTTCGGGCAGCACCAGGTAGAGCCGGTGCAGCATGGCCACCAGCTGGCTGTCGTGCTCGGCGAGGTCGGTGGGCTTGGCCTTCTGGTGGACGGCGACCGGGTTAAGCCCGCTGCCGAAGGCGGCGTGGTCACGCGAGGTGATCGTGTACTGGCCGGGCGTCATCGCCACGGCGGCCTGGAAGGCGTCACCGACGCGGCGCTCGTCGAGCACGAGCACGTCGCGGTTCTTCCCGGCGAGCCGCCCGATCCGCTTGCCGTCTCGCTCGACGACGACCGTGTTGAGCGCGTCGTTGTTCTCGTGGCGGTAGGCGTTGACCTTGTCCGTCGGGTGCGGCTCGTAGGGCACGCGACGCATCCGTTCGATCCGCCCGGCCTTGACGTCGATCGCCAGGATGTGCGGCGCGACCGCGAAGACGCGGTCCACCACGGGCGAGTCGGCCGTCCGCGGCATCGGCTCGCTCCCCAACTGCAACGCGGGGGGCAGGGCGGCGCCGGGGCCTGAAGGCTCGGCCGGCTTGGTTCCTTCGCCCGTGACGGCGACCTGCTCGATCGTTACGGCCAGCGGGCGGCCCTGCCAGTCGCCATGGATCTGCCACTGGACGATGTTCTCAAGGTCCAGGCCGGGCGTCGTGCCGACGTCATTGTTGTCGCTGTGGGGCCGGGCGAGCGTGTTGCCGCCCTCGGGCCGGAGCGGCGTCGGCTTGCCCGGCTCGGCGTCCGCCAGAACATAACGCCACATGCCGACCGTCCCGTCTGCGTCCTTGAGCAGCAGCCTGAGGGACCGTGTCTGGTTGCCCTCGTGCGGCCGAGCCACGAGGACGGGTGTCGCCTCGGCCATGCCCGCCAGGTTGATCGGCGTGTTTCGCCCGGTGCCGCCGTTACCCGTGACGCCTGCCCCGGCAATCACCAGGCCCTGCTCGGTGCCCTTGACCTTGTCCTTCCACGTGTTGAACGCGAACCACGGTGCGAGGTCTCCCGCAGTCAGCACGACGCTCAGTGTTTCGTCGGCCGACACAGCCTCTTGCGGTGTCGCCGCCGCGGCCGCGGCGGGCGCGTTGTTGCCGGCGGCTTTGTCACCGGTCGTGTTGAGGGTTACGCCACGCACGGTCACGCCCAGCGGCTTGCCTTGCCAGTCGCCGTGGATTTGCCACTGCACGATGTTCGCCAGGTCCAGCCCCGGGATCTTCCCCGGCTTGCTGTTGTCAAGCTGCGGGTTGCTCAGCGTCCGCTTGCCCATCGGCTCGACGGTGCCGAACGCGTCGGCCGGCTTGGCTTCGATCGGGTAGGTCCAGAAGGCCGACGTGCCGTCGGAATCGACGAGGATCAGGCGGATGTTCCGCGTCTGGTTGTTCTCGTGCGTGCGCAGGTCGAGCAGCAGCATGGCGTCGGCGTGGGCCGAGAGGTCCAGCGGGACGTTCCGGCCGCCACCGCCGTTGCCAGTTACGCCGGCACCGCCGATGACGAGGCCTTCCTCAGTACCTTTTGCGTGGCCTTTCCACGTGTTGAAGGCGAACCACGGGTTGAGTTCCGCCGGGCCGAGGATGACGTCCCGTCCGTCGGCCGCCTGCGACAATGCGGGTGCTCCCAAGAACAAGCAGGCCAAGGAAACGAAAAACAGCGTGTAGCGGCAATGTAGTGGCATCGGCACGATCCTCGAGTAGCGAGTCAATGGGTTTCGGCCGCGCGTCCGTGAGGCTTCGGCGGACGCATGGCGGTGGCTGAGCATGGACGACCGGATGCTCAGAAGGCAACGTTCAGCAGCTTGACGTCGGTTTCGGTCGGCGACTTGTAAGCGGCCGCCTCGACGTGGCCGTCGAGGAACAGGACGCTCGCCTCTCCGGCGGCACCGGGCGCGTCGTTGTTGTGGCGCCAGCGGATGGTGTTGTTGTTGCTGGTGACGTAGTCACGGTTGTCTCGGCCGTTGATGGAACGGCTCGTGTCGATCCCGGCGTTGCGGAGGCGGCTCATGTAGAAGAAGTACTGCATACCCGACCCGCCGATGGCCCCGCCGTAGATCGCGTTTCCGTCGAGGTTGTTGCTGACGGGGATGGCCGTGTCACCCTGGAACAGGTCGAGCAGCGTGGCGTCCCAGAGGGTTGCAAGCTGGCTCGACTCGCGGACGGCGGTGACCTTGAGCTGCGGCAGTGGCTGGCCGGGGAAGTCGCGGTCGAAGAACGGCCGGGCCGGGCCATTGTCCAGGTCCGGCAGGAGGCGCGGGTGGGCGGCGTAGTGCTTTGTCAGGTCGAACCGGGCGGGGTCACCAACGACGGCAGGACAGGTGAAGGTGCTTTCGATTCGCGTCTTCGTCGCGTTGACGAAGTCCTCCTTGCCGGTCGACTGATCCGCCGACATCACGTCAAAGAGCTTGTGCGCCCAGTCCGACTTCGTCGCCGCGGCCCCGCCGAGGAATTCTTCGCCCACCGGCAGGTACGTTCGGAACTCGGAAACGTAAATACTCAAAGCCTGCCCGTGCTGACGCAGGTTGCTCTTGCACTGCACGGCGACGGCGGCGTCGCGCGCCTTGCCCAGCACCGGCAACAGGATGCTGATGAGCAACGCAATGACCCCGATGACCACCAGCAGCTCGACGAGCGTGAAGCCACGGTCGGTTTTTGACAGAGACATGGCGTGCCTTCCGAAAGACATCAGCGACAACCGGACGGAGCAGGAGAAGGCCGCGCCGTGCCGGCAGGCACGACGCGACCCATGCCGGATGGGAGGAGGATCACCGGCTTGATTCACGGCGGTTTCGGCGTGCCAGGAGCATCAGCCCGCCGCCCAGCAGCCCGAGGCTCGCCGGCTCGGGAACGACGGTGTAGTCGATCGAGGCGAAGACAAACGCGTCATTGTCAGCAGAGCCGCCTTGAATAGAACGCAGTGTCATAGTGTCGCCGACATTCAAGATCAGTGGGTTCGCGAGTGCGGGAGTGTATACCGTTCCAGCGATCACATTGCCCTCCACGGTTTCAAACAGCGTCGTTGCATCCCCATCAAAAACCAAGACTTCAAAGGACTCGAAGTTACTGGAACCCGTAGAGAAGAAGCTCATCGAAATCGAGTTGATCCGAATCGGATCGTTCGAGTCGTTGGTTGAGAAGCTGCTGAATTGAAGACCTTCACCCCGGCTCCAACTCAGTTGGCTGCTATCCGTAGAAGTTGATCTGACACCCATCCCGTCGTTGAGCGTTCCGAGCCTAGGAAAAGTTGGGTCCGTGGCGCTGGTACTAAGTGCCGTGATCGTCAGGGTCAGCTCGTCGGACGTGCTTGAGTTGACGGTTTGCGTGCTGGAAGTCACGTTGTTCTGAAACGGGCCCGAGTTCTTCAGATCAATAATGGCGCCGGAAGCGGCTGAGCTGAGCAAGCCCAGGGCGAAGGTCGAGGCGAATAGGCCGGTAGTTGTACGAGAATGCATTGCTTTCCTCCAGAAAGGGGTTGAGAAGAGTGGGTGAGAGAGCGAAGTTGGACAGCAGTCAGTTGTAACGGCCTTCGAACCGCCGTTGCAGTTCGACGCGGCCCCACACGATGGACGGGATGCGTTCGACGCTCCCGTCGATGAACGATGTGGTGACGGCACCGCCATGGGACCAGACACCGCCGCTTTGGCCGGTGGGGTTGAAGTCAGGCCGGGCGGGCCAGGGAATGTCGCTGAGGACGGTGAGTTTCCAATCGATGTCGCGCGAACCCTGCGGCGCGTAGCCGTTGGCATGGAGGGTGATGGGGGTGTCGCCCAGGAGGACGGTCCCGGCGCGTATGGACGTGATCCGTAGCGGCCGGCGCCCGTTCCCCCACGACTGCGTCGCGGTGTTGTAAAGGGGATAAACGTGCCGGTTCATGGCATAGGTCATTGACCACGTGTCTCCGGTCGCAAAGTCGCCGGCGAATGCGCCGCTGGACACAAATGGACATGACCAGACACTGTCGCGACGTTTGGGGTCAAACGGCAACGTCCCGACCCGCTCGACATTGGTCGGCGCATCTGGGTTGGACCCCACGCGGTGATCCCAACGGGCCTGACCCTTGTCCTCGCCGAACGGCGAGTCGGCGGCATTGCCGACGAGCCGGTACGGCATGGCACCGTCGCTCATCTGCGTGTACTCGAGCACGCCAATGGCGACCTGCCGGAGATTGGAGCTGCAGACGACCGCACGTGCACTCTCCTGAGCCCGCGAGAGTGCCGGCAGCAGGATCGCGACGAGGATTGCAATGATCCCGATCACAACCAGCAACTCGACGAGGGTAAAACCCCTGAGGCCCTGCTGAGGCGTCGGAACGAGAAATCGGTTGGCCATGCTTGCTCCTCTGGGAAACAGATTACCCATCGGAATGAGTGGTGTCAAGGTCGTTGATTTCCGGGAATTCATGGGTATTGTCTCGGGTGATGAAAGGCCCTCCGGGAAAACCATTGTCAGGCCGCAAGCCCTCGCCGCGCCTCGGCCGGGACGCCGCCAGCCTGCGGAGCGTTGCGGACCTGGCGGGCGTGAGTGTCGCAACCGCCAGCCGGGTGCTCAGCGGCACGCGTAACGTCGACGTGTCGATCGCCGCACGCGTGGAAGCCGCCGCCCGTCAGCTGGACTACGCGGGCAATTACCACCATCGTTCGATCCGCACCGGGCGGGCGCAGGCGATCGGCTTTGCGTTGGAGACAGTTCGGTCCGGCCGAATGAGCCCCCTCAGCGGGTACTTCGCCGCCATCATCAGCGGCCTGGATGCGGGCGCTTCGGACGAGGGTTACGCCCTTACGATGTTCGGGCCCAGCCAGGGCCAGTGCGCCACCGAGGCAGGCCTGCAGGCGGTTCGAACCCGACGGGTCGATGCGCTCGTGGTCGCCGGCGAACTACACTCCCCCGAGTCGCTCCTTCGCCTTCAGAACAGCCAGGCCCTTCCGCTGGTCATGACCCACCCGCGGTTTCGTGCACCGACCGCATCCGTCAGCTATGACGACGTGGCGGGAACGCGCCTGGTGATTGAACACCTCGCGAGTCTGGGTCATCGGCGGCTCCTCTGGTTGGGTCCGGCCCACTATCCGCCGTCCGATCATCAGACGCGTGAACAGCACTTCATTACAGGCGTCTGGGATGCCGGGCTCGAGGGCCTGAGCTGCCGCTATGACGCGCCGACGCAACTCAGCCACAAGCACGAACCCGCACCGGAAGAGACGATCGTCGCCGAGGCCGCCCTCGGCAAACGACTCGCAGAAGCACCGGCCGACTTCACCGCGATCGTCGCCTACAACGACTTTGCGGCCGTCGGCGCGCTCCGCGCCTTGTCGGCGGCAGGCCTCTCCGTGCCGCAGGACGTCTCCGTCGCCGGGTTCGACAACATGATCGCCACCGTCACGATGCCGGCACTCACGAGTGTCGACCTGCGGTTCTTCGACATCGGTCGCGAGGCGGCCGCACTTGCGATCGCCCTGAGTCGTCGCAACTCGGTGCCCGAGGGCACGGCCGGTCATCTGCCCGACCCTGAGGATACCCGTGTTATCCCGCCGAAGCTGCACGTCCGCAGCAGCACCGGGCCTGCGAAGGATGCCAGGTCAGGCCGCAGCCATACCATCCCGAAAAAGTGATGAATCAGCAAGCCAGGGCAGTCGTGGTCGAGTCGCCGGGGCACGTCCGCGTCCGCAACGTACAGGTGGCCCGGCCCGGGCCCGGCGAGGTGCTCATCCGCACGGCCTGCAGCGTCATGAGCCCCGGGACCGAGCGCCGCGTCGTCGCCGGTCAGCAGCCGGGCCTCACCTACCCACTTGTCCCCGGCTACAGCGCGGCGGGTCATGTCGTAGAGGTCGGCCCGGGTGTGGATCTCGCCGAGGGGCAGCTCGTGGTGCCCGGCGGCATCCTCGCCACCGACATCGCCTGCGCCTGGGGCGGCCACTCGGAACTTCTCCTGGCGACCGCCTCCTCCACATTGCCCGTGCCGGCCGGCGTCTCGGCGAAACAGGCCGCCTGCACCAAGCTGCTGGCCATCGCCCAGCACGGCGTATGGCTGGCCGACCCTCGGCCGGGCGACGACGTCGCCGTCGTCGGCTTGGGGTTGATCGGCCAGTTCGTAGCCCGGCTGCTGGCCGCGATCGACGGCGTTCGCGTTCAGGCCGGTGACGTGGCCGAGACCCGCGTCCGCGTAGCACAGGCCGCCGGGACGAACGCCGTGCTTCTAGGTGCCGACCTGGCTCCGCTATCTGACGACGCGTTCGACATCGTCTTCGACGCCACCGGGCACCCGCCGGTGCTGTCCGAGGCGTTGCGTCTGCTCCGCCCGACCCCGTGGGGCACTCGCCGACGTCCGCCGGCGCTGGTGGTGCAGGGCAGTTACGCGGAAGGTTTCACGCTGCCGTACGACCCGGCCTTCCGGAAGGAAACGCGCCTGCTCATCACCCGCGACGAAGGCCCCGCAGACCGCCAGGCCGTGCTGAACCTGCTGGCGAGCGGCAAGCTCAACATCGACGACATCCTGAGCCACGAGATCAACCCCGAAGCCTACGACGCGATCGACTCGCAAGCCCATTTGACGGCCGTCATCTCGTGGGATTGACCGACGCCAGCGTGCGCGGTCGGTCAGGAGGGGGCACGTCGCGTACGCGCTCCTCATCAGCCGCGTGTCGACACCCCGATCGCCGTGACGCCAACGGTACGGACAGGGCGTTCCTCAGGTCCAACCCGGTGCGGCTTGAATGCGGAAGGCAGGGTGGCGGGCGTTCGCCCCCAGCTGCCAGTTCACCTTCACCACCACGGCGGTTCAGGCACGGCCGCGCCAGCGCGCTCAACGCCGTCCTGGCCATGCTCAGCCAAGACCCGTGCTTGGGCGTGTGATGCCACTCGGCAGCGCAGCCGGATGAACTCCAGTGCGGATCAGGCGGCCCAGCATGCGGCGTTGGTCATCGGGGTTCCGCTCGCCGTTGCTCGTTTCACTCGCCGCGTCGCTCGGTTCACCCCTGGCTAGAGTCCGTCACCCCTTCGGGGTGAAGAGGGGCACTCTGGCCGTGACAAATCGGAGATGCTCAGAACAGCGGCCGCAGCAAGTCGAACGACCTCCAAGCTTGAACAAGAATAAGCGCGTTCTGAGGCGACGAACCCATTGCCGCGGCACTGCACCCAAGTACATGAAACGCAGACGGGTTTTGTCGTCTCGGAAGGTCCTTCGACTCGCTGCGCTCGCTCAGCATGACACGCTGGAGATCGAGTGGATCCGCTCTAGACCCCGACAGGGGCCGCTCTATACAAGGGGAATGGAGTCGTTCGACGTTGCCCCCGGCCCGCTGTGTGAGTGGGGCGTCCGGCCCCAGGTGGCGTTAGGCGGCCGTCGCAGCCGCTTGCAGGTACGGCTCTGCCAGATCAACGCGGCCGTTGCTCAGCATCTGCCTCGGCCGCCTGACGGAGCACCTCTGCCTCCTCCCGCACTTCGTGGTC
The DNA here is from genome assembly GCA_050329715.1 of Phycisphaerae bacterium. Classification (GTDB taxonomy): domain Bacteria; phylum Planctomycetota; class Phycisphaerae; order Tepidisphaerales; family Tepidisphaeraceae; genus DAIOTR01. The sequence goes on along the minus strand of JBHJOM010000025.1, from coordinate 15,929 downwards.
GCGCCCGGTCACCAGGAGCATCTCCACCAGCGACGGCCCGAAGGAGCCGACCGATGACAAGGCACTACACCCGACGCGACGCAATCAAACTGGCCGCCGCAACCGCAATGGCCGCAGCGGGCCTGGCCACCCCGGGTGTGCGGCAGGCGATAGGGTCACTTGAAGCGGCCGAGGCGGCGGAGTTGATCCTGTACCGTGGCCGCATCACGACGATGGACCTGGCCCGGCCAGCGGCCTCTGCCGTCGCGGTGCGTGGCGGGGGGTTTGTGGCGGCCGGCGACGACGCGGACGTCATGCCGCTGCTAAGCGACAGGACCCGGCTCGACCGCACGAAAAGGACCAATCGTCCTCCGCTCGTGGGCAAGGCCAGCCCTCGTGAATGCATTCTCGGCGGCTCGGCCGAGGGTGTGTCAGCCGGGCCAGGTCGGACGTCGGCGGTCGGGAAGGACGGCTGTCTGGCGGTCGATGATGTCATCCGCCATGCGCGTCCGGCTGAAGGTTTCCCGGAGCGGGCGAAGGTCCAGTAGCGGCACGACGGCCGTGCCTGCGGTGGTGTTGGCGAGCACGACGGCCAGGTCCGCGGCGTCGACGTCGCCGTCGCGGTCCAGGTCGAACGGGTTGGTGATGCCGACGGGCCCGGGGGAGAAGGCGTTCCGCACGCGGAGGATGTCGGCCGTGTTGACCGCGGTGCTGGCGGGCTGGTCGCCGGTCTCGCCGAGCACGTTGCCGAAGTAGAAGTCGCTCGCGGTGCTCAGCCCGGTGTCGGCCGTGGGGAGCAGGCTCACGCGGAGCCAGCCGTTGACCAACACGTTGTCCGGCCAGGTCAGCGTGATGCGGCTGACGCCGGGCTGGCCGGCCAGCGGGCGGACGGACACCTCGGCGGGCGCGGGTGCGGCGGCCCAGTCACTCTCCGGCAGCGAGCGGCCGAAGCTGAAGGAGAAGTCGTCCACCGAGACGTCTCCCAACGGCCCGGCGACGTCGATGAACAGCCCGTTGATGCCGCGGCTGTAGCCCGAGTAGTTGGCGAACGTTGCTAGCGAGCCGGCGAACAGGGGCTGTTTGTCCGTCGCCAGTGCGGCGTCGTCGGCGGCATTCGCGCCGGCGTCGAAGCCGTCGAACAGACTGTTGTTGTAGAAGAGGTAGGCACCGACAAAGGCGTTGGGGCTCAAGGCGGCCGACGCCTGCGGCTGAGTGGGCGTGGGGGTGCGGTTGCCGGTGTTGTCCCTTGCCACGGCGTAGAACGCGTACTGGCGGCCGGCGGCCCCGACGTATTCGGCGCGGGTGAACGTCACGTCCGTCAACCAGGGCGTGAACGTGCCGCCGTCTGTGGAGATGAAAACGTCGTACGTCGCCACGCCCGAGCCGTTGGCGTCGTCGGTGCCTTCCCACTGCACGTCGATGCGTCGGGTGCCGGGCACGACCTGCGCCGACAGCGTGGTGGTCGGCAGCCCGGTGTCGAGCGTGTTGAGCCAGGTGTTGGTCGTCAACGGCGGCTGGTTGTCGAAGACGATCGTCGCGTTGCTTTCGAGGCGGGTGCCGCTGGGGACGTCCGATCGGCCGCGGACGGAGAAGGTGACATACCCCTCGCCGTCGCGGTCGTCGTTGTTGACGGGCAGGAGGCCTGAGTTGGGGTCTTCGGGTGCCTCGCCGGTGGCCGGGTCGATGCTCGACAGCGTCCAGACGACCTGCTGGTTGACCGGATCGATCGCCGCACGAATGGCCACGAGAAGCGGGAGGCCCTGCGGGCGCAGGTCGATGATGTTGCTGTAGAAGCTCCGGCCGGCAGGGATCTGGGCGACGGTGTCGTTGAAGGCGATCGTCTGCAGTTCGAGGGTGCGCAGGTCCCAGTCCGGGTCGAGCGGTGCGGTGATGGTGACGACCTGCGCCGGGGCCGTGGCGGTGCGGACGTTCTCAAAGTCGATGCGGAACGACTGCGGGGCGTTGATGCCCACCATCGCGTCCGGCCCGAAGCCTTCGGGGCCGACGATCTGGTTCGGGTCGAGTGCGGCGGACTGGAACCCCTGGGCGCGAACACTCGAGCCGTCGAAGACGACACCGCCTCGGAAGCTTCCGCTGCCCAGGTTTCGCTCACGGACGGTGGCCAGCACGTCAAGGAAGGCCGCCGCCGCACCCTGGCTTGCCCCCAGGACCGGTGTAATGAGTGGTGTGACGGGTTGCTCCGCCGAGAGGCTCACCAGAGATGTAGACGTTGCGGCACCCCCGCTGACGTCGACCGGGTCGGCAAGCAATGCGGAGGTGAACTCGAAGCCCGGCTGGTTGGCGCGGTTGAACGTCGTGGCGATCAGCTGCGCGCTCAGGCCGTTCGCGTCGGGGTTGCCTGCGGGCCGGGCGACCCACGCGTTGTCCAGATGGGTGTACGGGTTGATCTGTCCGGCTTCGAGCCCGTTGCCGGGGACCAGCCGCCGGCCGAGGTCGGGCAACATCGGGCCGTCGGCCGAGAAGACGACGCCGCGGCGGGTGAGGGCACCCTCGCCGCCGAAGACGCCGAACGTCGGCACCGAACCCTGCGGCGTCGTGCCCTGCGGCGTGATACCCAGCGGCAGCCCGAACGGCGAATAGGCGAACCGGCCGGCGACGTCACCGGCGCCGTCGGTCGCCAGGGTTCCCCAGCCGGTGCCGTCGAACCCGAGGAAGGTGCGGCCCGCACCTTCGTCGGCGGCAACTGGCGACAAGCCGAAGAAGCGACTGGCCAGCGTCTGCCCGCCGGGGCCGTACTCGGCGAACGCGAAGCCGCTCGTCGGGTCGAGTGCCTGCTGTGCGACGACGCCCTGGTCTTCGACGGTGGCCAGGTTGCCCAGGCCGTCGTACGTGAAGCGCGTGGTCTCTCCGGCGAGGGTGATGCTCGTAAGGCGGTTGAGCGCGTCGTAGGTGAAGCTGCGCGTGCCGTCGGACAGGAGGTTGCCGTCGGCGTCGTAGCTGCGGGAGACGCCGCCGACGGAGATGTACGCGTTGCGGTTGTTCGCGGCGTAATCGGTGAGCACGCCGTCGCGCACCACACTGACCCGGTTGCCGGCCAGATCGTAGTTGTACGTGACGTCCTGCGCCTGCACGCCGGGCGCGGACGGGTTGAAGACGGCGCGGCGGAGCTGCCCCGCGGCGTCGTAGGTGTAGAGCCACTGCCCGTCGTCGAGCGTGGCCTGACTGATGCGGTTGCGTGCGTCGTAGGCATATTCGAAGAGCTGAAGCGTCTGCCCGCCGGTGCCCAGGTGCATGACGGATGTGACATTCCCCGCCGCGTCATAGGTGTAAGCGACCGACGTCCCGTTGCCGTTGAACTGGCTTTGGATTCGCCCGATGCCGTCGTAGACGTACGACACGACTGGGCTGCCTGAACCGTCGGTGATGCCGGTGAGGCGGCCGGCGGCGTCGTAGGTGTAGTTCGCCTGGTAGCCGCGGTTGTCGGCCAACTGCTGGCGGCGGCCGGCGGCGTCGTAGGCGAGGCTTACGGTCGTGCCGTCCGGGTAGCTCACCTGTGTCACGCGGCCGGCCGCGTCGTAGGTGTAGCTCGTCGTGCCGGCGGCGTCGTTGGTGGTCAGAACGTTGCCGGCGGCGTCATAGGTGAAGCTGGTCGCGGGCCCGCCGGGCACCTGAAGCGTCAGCAGCCGGCCGGTGTCGTCGAAGGTGCGGCTGATGACCTGCCCGCGTGCGTTGGTCTGCGTCGCCGGCAACCCGCGGGGGGTGTAGGTGAAGCTTTGGCCGGTGTTGTCAGGGTTTGTGACCTGCTGCAGGTTGCCAAGCGAGTCATAGGCGAAGCGCATCTGGTTGCCGCGTGGGTCACTCACGAGCGACAGCTGGCCCGTGGCCTCCTCGTAGCTGAAGGCGGAGCTTGCACCCAGCGGATTGATGACGCCGATGAGCTTGCCGGCCGCGTCGTACTGGTAGCGCCACGCCAGGCCGCCGGGCAGCACTTCACGTGAAAGCGTGCCGTTCTGGTCGTACTCGAGGCGGACGACGTTGCCGCGCGCGTCGGTGACACGGCCCGGCTTGAGCAGGTCGGTCAGCAGGTAGCTCGTCACGTTGCCGAGGGCGTCGGTCGTACGGATTTCCCCCTGCCCGAGGTAGCTGATCGTGGTGTCGCCCTCGAACGGCCCGAAGGCCCCGGTCTGCCGGCCTTGGTCGTCGTAGGTGAAGCTCGCGACGGAGCCGTCGGCGCGGGCGATCGTGCTCAGTGCGCCGGCGACGGCGGGGTTGCCGAAGGTGTCGTAGGTGTAGTTCGTGGTGCCGCGGTTTGTCGTCACGCTCGAAAGCCGCTGGCCGCCGGCACCGTAGGCGTAGGCCACGCCCCGGCCGTCGGAGGTGGTCGCCGACTGGACGAAGCCTTCGGGCGTGTAGGTGAAGCTGATGCTCGTCTGGTCGGAGTGGATCAGCTGGGTGATGCGCCCGACAGTGCGGGAGGCGGTGATCTGGTTCGCGTTGCGGTCGGTAAGGCTCAGGAGCAGGCCGTCGGCGTCGAAGCGGTAGACCGTGCCTCCGGCGTCGGTGTAGTCGAACGTGTCGCCGAGGCGGCGGAGTGTGCCGAAGCCGGCCGGGCCGACGAAGCTGCCGTCGGGCTGCTCCTGGAAGCCGACCTGCGCCGTGGTGAGGTCGAGCACCTGCTGCCCGCCGGGCACGGCGATCAGCCGCGTGTCCCACGGCGTGACCCACCCGACGCCGAACAACCCGACGCGACTCCGGCCGGCGATGTTACCGTACGCGGAGCGCGTCAATTCGAGCTGGAGCCCGCGTGACGGGACGGCAAGGTCCGTCTCCGTGGAGAGGGCCCGCGGCAGCAGCCCGGCGTCGGCCTGCGTCAGGCGGAAGCTCAGCAGCGACGCCAGCGAACGGACGTAACGGTTGACCTGCGAGAGGTACGTTGCCGTTTCGGCCAGAGACGACTGCAGGTCGGCGAGGGTCGGCCCGGCGTCCGCGGTGAAGTTGGCCCAGATGACGTCCCACGCCTCCTCCGACACGGCCGCGGGCCGGCCGGCGGCTTTCACCGCGGCGTAGTCCACCGCCACGCTCGTATCGCCCAGTGCCTGCGCCTCGAAGCCGTACGTGTTTTCCTGGCCGTTGACGAATTCGTCGGGTACGAACGTGTAGCGCACGCTGCCGACAAACCCCGGCGGCAGGATGCCGGCAGGACCCCGGTCGTTGATGCCCAGGACCGCCAGCCCGCTGACGAGCGTGCCGTCGTCGAGCCGGAGGCGGGCGCCCTCGGCCGACAATTGCAGCAGCGGCGAGACGATGTCCGTGTTGCCCGTGTTCTCGTAGAAGAACGTCACCTGGGCTTCACGCCCCGCGCGGATGACGCCCGGTGCCGTGGCCGCAAGCTGCAACGAGCCGGCGGCGGACGTGTCCACCGTCAGCGCGTCGGCGAGCCGCGAAACCGCACCGCCCTCGACGGCCTGGAGGTCGTAGACGCCCGCGGGAACGCCCGTCAGGTTGAAAGTTGCCCACAGCGTCGACTCGTCGCGCCAGATCACCCGCGACGGGTCGGTGATGACATTGCCGGCACCGTCGACGAGGCTGACGAGGGTGTTCGGCGTGAACTTCGCGCCCGAGACCGTCAGCGTGGCGCTGCCGCGGTTGCTCGCCCGGGTCACGTCCGTGGAGGTGATGCCAAAGCCCGGCACGGTCGCGGTGAGGGTGAACGGCTGCCCCTCGCCGGCGCCGGCGGTGCCCTCCAGCAACACGTAGTACGTGCCTTGCGTGGCGTTCGGGATGCTGACGACCTGCGCGAGCTCGGCGGGGCGGTTGAAGACGAAATCGAACTGGCTGGGCGTCGGCGGCGCGCCGTACCGCACGTAGAGGTTCGCCTGGAACTGCTGGGCGAGTTCCGCGGTGATCACCAGCGGCTCGCCCGCGGTGGCCGAAACGCGGAAGTACCGCTCGCCGCCGTCGGCGATGGTGCCGTCTACGGGCGTGTTGACCGGCAGCTCGGGCACGTCCAGCGAGGTGGTGGTCGCGGAGGCCGAACTATTGTTGGCAATGCTACTTTCGCGTACGTCGCCGCGTGCGTTGGTACGCACGATGACGTAGTACTGCCCCGGCACGACGTCGGCGGGCATCATCGCGCTCGTGCTGCCCGTGTAGGATGCGCCGGCCGCCAGCGGCCCGGTTCGTGGCACGCGGGCGATCAGTTTGTCGGCGGCGTCGAAGGTCGTGTCCGCAGAGAGGTAGACGGCATCTACCCACGTACCGACCGCTTCGAGTCCGCTCACGTTCGTGACCTGCCACGTAATCTCGGGGGTGGCCGGCTCGCCGGTGACTGACATCGGCGGCACGAAGACGTCGGCAACCGCCAGGTCGGCCAGCGGCGGGAAGACGACCTGGATCGGCGTCTGGGCGAACGCCACTTTGCCGGAACTGCTCCCGGCGTCATAGATCCTGTTCTGCACGTCCGCCTGCACGAAGACGTAGTATGGCCCGCTGATGCCGTTCGGCAGGCGGGCGTTGATGCCGGCCGTGTAGCTCTCCCCGGGCGAAAGCGCCCCGACCCGCTCGATGCTCCCCAGCGGGATGGCCGTGGCCGGGTCCAGGAACTGGTCGCGCGAGAGGAATACCGAATCGAACCACCGGTCGGCGCTCGTCGTGCCCTGCCCGTCGGCGTGCGTCACGCGCCAGTCGATCGCGAAGGCCTGCCCGGCGAACGGCGTTCCGTCGAACGCGATGGCGTCCACCTGAAGTGCCGCAAAGTCCGCGGGCACCACGGCCACGGGCCTGGCGGCGAGGGTGCCGGCCGACGTCGTCTGCAGCACCCGCCGCTGCGCGTCGGCCAGCACCACGATGAACTTGTTGCCCTCGACCCCGCGGGGAATGGTCACGGTCGCGGTGCCGGTGTAGCTGCCGCCGGCCGCCAGCCCGCCGGTACGGTTGACCGTCGTAAGCCGAACCGACGAGGCGTCCACCAGGCCGGTGTCGGACAGGTAGATGTTGTCGAGCCAGGCGCTCTCGCCCGGAAGCGTCTGGCCGCCGTTGTTCGTCACGACCCAGCTGACGTCAAACGCCTCGCCCGCCTGCACCGGCTCGACGACGGCGGGCACGGAGACCGACAGCTCGGGCAGCGGCCGCTCCGCCACGGTCAGGGGTCGGGCAAGCAGGTTGTTCGCGCTGTTCGTCTCCGTGATGTTCCCCGTGGCGTTGACGCGCAGCACGAGGTAGTAGCTCCCGACGATGCCGTCGGGAATCGTCACGCTGCGGCTCTCGTCATAACTGGCGTTCAGGCCGAGGCTGCCGAACCGCGAGCGTGACCCGAGGTCGACAACGCCGGGGCCCGACAGGTCCGGCGTGGGGGAGAGGTAGAGCCGGTCCGTCCAGCCGGCGCTGGTGATGGCGTCCGGGCCGAGGTTGGTGGCACGCCACGTCGCCGTGAGACTCCGCCCGGACTCGATGCTCTGCGGCGCGGTCAGCTCGACCGGCTGCAGGTCGGCCACCGTCACCGGCGAAGTGCCGGGTACGAACGGCGCGACGTTCAGCGTCGTGGCAGAGGCGACGATGCGGGCGGCCGTCGGGTCGTTGAACAACAGCACGTTGTTCCTGTCCGTCTGGACGATGACGTAGTACTCCCCGGCGACGTTGGTCGGCAGCGTGAAGCTCGTGCTGGTCGTGTAGCTCTGGGCCGGTGCCAGCCCGCCGAGCCGCGTGCGCGTGCCCAGCAGCCGGGCGGCATTCGGGCCGCTCGTGGTCAATTCTGGCGTGCGGCTGAGCCATACGGCATCGACCCAGCTCCCGGCGGACGTGGGCGCAAAGCCGTTGTTCGTGACGGTCCATGAAACATCCACCGGTAGCCCGGCCTCCGCGTCGGCGGGGATGTCCACACCGTCCACCTCCACCTTCGCCGACGGCGGCACATCAATCTGAAGCGGCACCACGCCCAGCGACTTCTCCACGTCGTCGTCGCCCACGCCCCCGGTGCCGCTGGCGGTCGTCAGGTTGTCCGGGTCCACGAAGAGGTACCACGTGCCCACGGCCGAGGCGGGCAGCGTGACGAACGCCGCCTGCCAATAGCTCTGCCCCGGCTCAAGCGGCGCGACGTCCGGTGCTGCAAGCCGCGCCAGGAGTGTGCTCTGCGTGTCGCTGAAGGTCGCGGTCGGCGAGAGGAAGATCGCGTCACTCCAGCTACCCGTGATCGGCTCGCCGCCGGTGTTTTCGACGGTCCACGTCACGTACACGCTCTGCCCCGGGAGCAGGCCTTCGCTCGGGGCGGCCACGACGTTCGTCACGCCGAAAAACGCCGGCGAGGCGATCGGCTGCACCTGCGTCGCCACGGCCGAGCGGGTTGTGTTGTTCTGCTCGAAATCAAACTCGTACTGGCGGTTGTCCGCGTCCGTCTGCACGTAGACGAACCAACTGCCCGTCAGGCTCGTGCTGATGGGCGTGGAAAAGTTCTGGCTGTACGACTCGCCGACGTCGAGGAAGGTGGGGCTGGGTACGTCGCCCAGGAAGAGGGCCGAGCCGTCCAGGCCGTTGGGGTTCTGGCTCAGCCACACGCGGTCGAGCCACTGCCCGCCGTCCGTCGCGCCCACGCCGTTGTTCACGACAGACCAGCTCACGGCCAACGTTTGCCCGGCCACCACGGCCGCCGGCGCGTTCACCGCCTGCACCTGCAGATCGGCATAGGGCGAAAGCGTGACGCTGAACGCCTGACTGACGTTGACGTTGTTGTCGTTGTCGATCTCGAAGACGGTGTTCTGCGCGTCGGCCTCCACCCGAATGCGGAACTGCCCGCTGATGCCCTGGGGCAGCGCGTAGCTGTTGCTGCGGGTGTAAGACTCGCCCGTGTTGAGGTTGCGCGGACGCGTAAGCTGCCCGAGGAACACCTCGGTGCCGTCGTCCAGCGGCACGAGGTAAATGCGGTCAATCCAGGACGCGGCCGTGGGCTGCAGGCCCTCGTTGGTCACGGTGAACCGCACGTCTATGTTGCGGCCGGAGAAGGCCGGCGCGGGCGTCTCCACGCTCACGACAAGGTCCGCAACCGGCTCGACGAAGAACGTCTCGCTGTACGGCACCAGCGCGTTGCCCGCGGCGTCGGTGGTGCTGCCGGCGACGGCCAGCGTGTAGTCCCCGAAAAGCGTCAGCGGCGGGAAAGTGAGTAGGTACAGCGTGCCGCTGACCGCCGAGGCGGTGACCGCCACTGCGTTCCCGTCCGGGTCGAGCAGGGAGAAGTCGCCGCTCTGCAGTGTGGCCGCCGGCGGCTCGCTGAAGGAGACGTTCAGCGACCCGTCGCCGAGCCGCGTGCCGGAAGCGGTCGTCGAAACCACGGCCGGCGGCGTGGTGTCGATCGTCACAGTCAGCGGCGGAGTGAAAACGGCCGGCTGGCCAATGTCGGACGTGAAGGTGGCCACGAACGCGTAGCTGCCGTCGGCCAGCGGCGGCGTGGTGAAGCTGGAGGTGCCGGCGGCGGCTGCCGTGAGTGTAACGTCCGCGACGCCGTCCCCCGTCCAGTCGACGGTGATGATGCCGGGCTGATTGACGATGACGTCGAAGGTGGGGGTGGTGTCGTTGGTGAGGTCGTCGGATGAGCTCGAGCCGGTGTCGGACGCCGGCTGGAGATCGATGAAGATCGTCGGATCGAGGACCGCAGCGGTAACGGTCTCAAAGACGTAGACGCTGCCGGAGTTGGAACCGCGGTCGTCATCCTCGGAGCTTCCGACGAAGGCTGTGTTGCCGTTAAGGTCGACAGACCCGCCGAACATGTCACCCGCCGCGCCGTCGGCGGGTGTCAGCTTGGCTATCTGCGCGCCCGTGGTGACGTCGAAGAGGTAGGCGCTGCCGGAACGGCTGCCGTTGGCATCGTTGCTGATGCTCCCGACCAATGCGGTGTTTCCGCTGAGTGCGACCGAGGTACCGAACTCGTCCCCGGCCGAGCCGTCGGCAGCCTTGAGTTTGGCGACTTGCGTGCCTGTGGTGATGTCAAACAGATACGCACTGCCGGAATGAGGTCCGTTGTCCTCGTCCTGGTAGCTCCCGACGAGGGCCAGGTTTCCATCGACGGCAACCGAGTAGCCGAAGTAGTCGCCCGCCGCACCGTCATCAGGCTTGAGCTTGGCGATCTGCGTGAACGTCGTGACGTCAAAGAGGTAAGCACTGCCGGAGTCAGGGCCGTTGTCGTCGTCAAACTGACTTCCGATCAGGGCGATGTTGCCGCTGAGGGCGACGGAGAAGCCAAACTCGTCGCCCGCCGCACCATCATTGGGCTTGAGCTTGGCCAGCAGAGCGCCTGTGATTGCGTCGAAGAGGTAAGCGCTGCCGGAGTCTGCGCCGTTGTCGTCGTCGAACCGGCTACCGACGAGTGCGACGTTGCCGCTGAGGGCGACGGAGCGGCCGAACTGGTCTTCCGCCGCACCATCGAGGGGCTTGAGCTTCGCGATCTGTGTTCCGGTCGTCACGTCGAAGAGATACGCGCTACCCGACTCGACGCCGTTGTCCTCGTCATACCGGCTTCCGATGAGCGCGGTGTTGCCGCTGATTGCAACAGACCGACCGAACTGATCGCCCCAATCGCCATCATCTGGCTTGAGCTTGGCGATCTGCGCTCCTGTCGCAACGTCAAAGAGGTAAGCGCTACCCGAGTTGGTCCCGTTGTCGTCGTCGAGATAGCTGCCTACAAGTGCGAGGTTCCCGCTGACGGCGACGGAAAAGCCGAAGCGATCCCCCGCCGCCCCGTCGGCCGGGAGCAGTTTGTCTACCTGCCCCCACACGCCCAGCGGGAAAACCCGCGTGAAGGCTGTGGGCATGGCGTTACCGGCGGCGTCGACGATGCCCGGCCCGACCGTCAGCTCGTAGAGGCCCGTCAGCGTCGTGGCCGAGGGCTGTACGGGCACGACCAGCAGCGTGGCCGTAGTACCGACGATCGTGAGTGATTCAACCGCCACCGTAACCGGCCCGGTGATGGCGAAGTCCGCCGGCGTGGCACCCGCCAGGGCGGACGCGTCGTCGAACTCGACACGCACTTCCAATGTGCCGCCCCGGTCGGTTAAAGACGCCGACAGCACCCGCGGCGGCGTCGTGTCGATCGTCACGGTCAGCGGCGCAGTCGTGACGGAAGGCTGGCCGCTGTCGGGGAAGAATGTCGCGACGAAGTCGTACGTACCCTCGGCCAGGGGTTCGGGCGGCGTAAATGACAACACCCCGGCCGAAACGGCCTGCTGCGCCAGAACCGTCGCTGTGGCACCGGTCCAACCAAGCTGGACCAGACCAGCCTGGTTCACCGTGACATTGACGGTCGGTAGGGTGACGTTGGTAAGGTTGTCTGAGTTGCTGCTGCCGGTGTCGGAGCTTGCAGGGAGGTCGATGGACACGAACGGGGTAGGCGACGGGAAGTTGATCGTTCCCGGGCTTGACGGGCTGCCAAGGACCCAGTCCGCGGCGGTGTTGGTGTCCTGCAGGCGGCCGGGGCCGGCGGGGATGCGCTCCCAGCTTTGGCCGTCGGCTTCGATGTCCGGCAGTGGGGGGTTGAAGGCGAAGGTACTCGTGCCCCAACTGACGGCGTCGATCACTTGATCGGTCGGGCCCAGCAGTAGGAACTCGTCGGTGCCATTTGAGCCGTTGATGCGTGTGCCGTCCGGATCCCAAGACGTGTACTGAATCATGTCCGGTACGAGCCCACGGCCAGTTATCGCGTAGTTGGGCAGGAAACCGTAAGACGCCTGAAAAACCAGTGCATCATTGGTGACAACCTGCACCTCACCGGGGTTGATGGTCGCGCCGGTGGGGAAGCGGAACATCCCCTCGGTCGGGCTGATCGCGCCGGGCGTCTCCTCGTCGCCAATTTTGTAGTTGGTGAGGTTGATCGGCGTGGTGCCGTTGTTGTAGATCTCGATCCACTCGCCGCCGACGTCGCTGCCGATCTCGTTAAACAGGATCTCGCTGATGAGCAACTGCGACGGGCCGGTCGTTTCGGTGAGTGGCGTAGCGGGCGAGTTCGTTGGGGCGTCGGTGAGCGGCAGGTCGAGTAGCTCACGCGGCAGCTTCGGCAGCAGGCGCTCGGCCGGCATGGCCGGGCTCACCGGCTGCGGCGGGAGACGCCAGACGGGCTGTGCCGGCTGTAGTGGCAGGGGCGACGCGGCCGAAGGGGAGCAGCGGCACGTCGATGCTCAGCAGAAGCCGGCGTTCGAGCGACTCGACGGCGAAGGTGGCCGCGCGGACGATGGACGGACGCTCGCCGGCCTTGCCGGGCGTCTGGTGAATCACCATGTTGTTCTCGATCTCCCTATTCCCACCGCCGTACGGTGATCTTGTCAATTGCTTGTCTGTCGTGCGTTTGTATCAAGAACTTTGGTCGCTTCAAGCTGAATCTTCTTCGCCTCGGCATCGCGGCCTGCCGAGGCGTAGAAGGCTGCCAGCGCCTCGGCCGTGAGGGCCAGGCCCGGGCTTGCGTGCTTCAGGCGGTGCTCGAACGCCTCGCGGAGCGGGGCCTCGGCCTCGGCGGCGCGGGCGGGCATCTGCAGCAGCGTCCGGCCGAGGCCGGACTGGGCGTTGGCCAGGTCGTCGGCCATCTCCTCGGGGCCCAACTCCGCCTGGCGGCGCTTGATCGCTATGACCACCGCCTGGTAGTGCCCGACCGCCTCCTCCAGCCGGCCGGCCTGGCGTACCACGCTCGCCAGCGTCCGCCGGCAGACGAGGCCCGAGGGCGTCTCCTGTGCGCCGCGTCGCTCATAGATTTCAAACGCCCGCCTCAGGTCGGCCGCGCCCGCCTCGACGTCACCCAGACGCGCCCGCATCAGGCCGGTGTTGTTCAGCAGTTCCGCCAGCAGCAGCGAGTCCGGCTCGATCGCCGAGCGGTTGAGCGTCGCGGAGCTGACGTTCAAGCTCACTGCGGCCTGCAGGCGGTCGTAAGCCTGCTCGTAGCGGGACAAGGCGGCGTTCAAGTCGCCCGTAAGCTCGGCGATGCCGCCGAGGTTCCGTTCGACCTGCGCTATGACCACGGCGTGGCGTTCGGGGTCGTGCCGCAGCAAGGCCAGTGCCGCCTCGAAGTGCGTCGAGGCGGATGCGTGGTCCCCGCCGTGCAGGCTGGCGAGCCCGAGGTTGGTCAACACCTCCGCGACGCCCGGGGAGCCCTCGGGCGAGAGTGCCCTTTGCCGCGAGAGTGCCTCGTTCAGTACGGGGATGGCCTCGGCCTCGCGTCGGTCGCGCAGGAGGACGGCACCGAGTGCGGCGTAGGCCGTCGCGACCCGCTCGGCCGGCGGCTCGGCGGCCGAGCCGTAGACCTCGATCGCCTTGCGAACCCGTTGCTCGGCCAGTTTGAACTGCCCGACGTTGCGAAGGATCTCGCCGATACGCAGCTCCAGGTCGCCGCGGACGGTGGGGTGGTTGCGGTACGGGTCGCGCTGCTCGAGGTCGCGGACGGCGGCGCGTACGCCGTCCAGCAGGGTGGCGTCGGCCCGGCCGCTGTACGGGTTGGCTTCGTCGAACACCTTCAGCGAGAAGTCGACCAAACCGCTGGCCGTCTCCAGGGCCGCCTGCGTGCGGTCGCGCTCCAGCCGCAGTTGGATGGTGTAGGTCGCCACGCCCGCGGCCGTCAGCAGCGCGACGCCGGCGGCCGTCGCCAGCGGCAGGCGGTTGCGCGTCGCGAACTTTCGCAGCACGTACAGCCGGCTTTCGGGCCCGGCCTGCAGGGGTTGGCCGGCGAGGTAGTTGTCGACATCGCCGATGAGCGCCTCGACCGACCCGTACCGCCGAGTGCGGTCTTTTCGCAGGGCTTTTAGCGGAATCCACTCCAACTCCCGCGCCAGCTGGCGGCTCAGGGCGGCCACGCTCGTCTGGCGGTTGGCGGCGGCGGCGGGTGCACGCTCGGCGTCGCCCCGGAGCCACTCGCTGGGCCTCGGCGGCTCATACTCCTTCACCGCCCGCACCACCTCCAGCAGCGAACTGCCGAGTAATGTCGAGGGCTCCAGCGGAAGCCGCCCGCAGAGCAACTCGAACAGCAGCACGCCTAGGGCGTACACGTCGGTGCGGGTGTCGATGTCGGGCAGGCCGTCGGCCTGCTCCGGGCTCATGGCATAGGGCGTGCCGATGGTGTGCCCGGGCCCGCGTGTGACCGCGACGTCCGTCAACCGTTCCTCGCCGACCGCCTTGGCGATGCCGAAGTCGATCACCTTCACCTGCAGGCCCTCTGGCGTCTCGTAGGCCAGCACGTTGCCACTCTTGATGTCGCGGCGGAGAAGGGCCTTGGTGTGGGCGTGAGCTATCGCCAGGCAAACCCGGCGAAACAGCTCCAGACGCTCCAGAATGCTCAAACGCCGCTCGTCGGCGAAGCTGATCAACGGCCTGCCGGGCACGTACTCCATAACGAAAAACGGCTGCCCGGCGTCGCTCGTGCCGGCGTCGAGCACCTTGGCAATCCCCGGGTGGTCCATGCGGGCCAAGGCCTGACGCTCCAGCTCGAACCGCTTAAGTACATTGCCAAACGCCAGTTCCGGCCGGACGAGCTTCAACGCCACGTCGCGACGAATCGGCTCGTGCTGCCGGGCGAGGTAGACGGCACCCATCCCTCCCTCGCCGACCTGGCGGACAAGCTCGTAGCGGCCGACCCAGGCAGGTGCCGCAGACGCCGTGGGCCCTGGCACCGCGGCCATGGCCCGGCCGGCGGGGCGATTCGCCGACATGGGCCGCGTGGCTTCAGACCCCTCCGACCCGCCCGACACGACCGTGCCGGCGTCGTCGACGGTGGGGGTGTCCTCGCCGGTCGGTGGGTCGTGCTGCATCATGCCCCTGCGGCCGCCCGGGTGGGGTCAAAGCGGGTGGGTTCAAACGCTGCGGCCTGCCCCCCGGCGGCGTGCCACCGCCAACAGCCCCAGGACCGACAAACCCGCCGGCTCCGGGATCACGACATTCAGGACGCCGCCGCCAAGCTCAGCCTCAATTTCCTCACCAAAACCGTTGAAAAACGCCGTTTTGCTCCCCGGCTCCGCCGTGCTGAAGAGGCGAATGTCATACTCCCCCTCGGGTGCACCCGCCGTGTCGATGACCAGCGTCGCCAGCACACCCTGCGGGTCGATGAAAGCGCCCGGAACCAGCGTAAACACATTGCGGGCAACGAATTGCGCCGTCTCTCCGCCGGCGGGCGTCAGCACGATCGTCGCCACGTCCGACGTCAGGCTGTCGCCAAGCTGCAGGCTCACGATCGCCGGGGTCGAGGCCAGCCCGTCCGCCAACTGAACGGCCAGGTCCACCCCCTCAATCCCGAGCGCCCCGGCCGGGCCGTCGGAGACGACCATCAACCGAACTTCCGCCATTTCCCCCCTAAAAACAGTCGCAGAACCGACCTCCACGACCAACGCACCCTGCGAAGCCGAAGCCCCCAACCCCAGGGCGGCGAACGCGAGGAGCACGCAAATCGTCCTGCTTACAAAACGTGAAGTTGGCGAAAACATTCCAGGAGCTTGCCACGCCTTTGTCAGCGTATTGTTAGTTTCACGTAAAGGTTTGCGCTTTTTTGTTCGACCGACGCGTCCCAGGTGTGCGGCCTGCTTGCAGGCTCCAGCCCTCCAGACGGCCAGGCCAACACCCCGCCCGAGCCGCCCTAACGAGCGGCCTACAACCCCTGCTTTCGCAATAATTTGCCAGAAGTGGGGTCGTCACACCCCCTCCTCGTCACATACTCACCACCGTCAGGCCGAGGCCGGCCGGGGCCGGCCGCACCTCCGCCGAAAATTTTCTTCTCCGCCGCCTGTCCAGTTCCGTCCATTTTCCCCGCGCCTCTGTCCAGCCTTTGCACCCGCCATCGCGGGCAAAGTCCACGCCGTGCGCCCGCCGGGCGCGCCTCTGTCCACCCGACCGCCGCTCATGTCCACCCCAACCCGCGGCCGATCTCCGTGTGCCGGCCACAGAAGCCCACAACCGCAACAGCTCCGGCAAAAGACCTCTGCAAATCGCCCCACAACGCCCGGCCAAAGACGCTCCGCCGCTCCGCCGACCCCGCCGACCCC
>JBHJOM010000024.1:0-56473 GCA_050329715.1 Phycisphaerae bacterium | reverse complement strand
TTGTCCAGCACCCAGAAGATGCCGCGGATGACCCGCCGCTTGTCCGCCGGCGGCCGACCGCCCCCCATTCAACCCTTGGGCGTCCTGAGCGGATCAGGTATCCTCGAGGCGAACCAATCAACCTGCTCTTCCGTGAGCTTCATCATGATGGCGGACATCATAACAAGGGTTCTTACGTTTTGGGATAGGTTCTAGCGATCGGATTTGCCCCGACATACCCATACCGATTCCCCCCATCCGGATACCCCAGCGGGTCGGGGCTGATGAACCGCATCAGGGCCGGGTCGTACCAGCGCACGCGGTTGGCGTACAGCCTGGTGGCCGCGTGCCGGGCCACCGGGCTGTACACAGTCGGATCAATCTTCGGGAGGGCCAGACTCCAGTCGAGCCGATCGGCGGAGCCGATACGACTTTGCAGGCCACTTCCGAGCGGGCGGGCCGGTCTGGTGCAGGGGTATGGCCTTCGGCCATTGGCTCGGCCGGAGCCTCGCCCTCCCGGGCCGCTACCGGCTTGAGCGCATTGCTCTAATCATACCTCTCCCCGATCTCTCAATCTCTGTGGCCTGTGTGCTTCTGCATTCATACAACCGCCGTCCCGCCCTCCCGGCGGCCGGTTACAGAGGGAAGTAGCGGTCGCGGATGCCAAGGCCGGCTTCGCTTACGGCGTCGGTGATGCGCTGGAGGTAGTCCATCAGTCCGACGGCCAGAATTTCGCGGGGTTCGGCGTATTCCAGTTGCGTGCACAGTCGGCCGAGGATGCGTTCGCTGGGGTCGATGGCGCGGGGGCTGGTGCGGGAGCGGACGGCGGCGACGGCTTCGTGGGCGCGTTCGATGCCGTAGCGGACGCTGCGGGGGTGGTTGCTTTCCAGCAGGAGGAAGGTGGCGACGTGGGTCATGTCCAGCTCGTTGAGGTGCTGGCGGCGGTAGGCCTCGATGCTGGCGCACATGCGGAGGCAGGCCATGAGGTGGATGTTGCGGAGCGGCGGCTCGATCTGGCTGCCGGCGGCCTTGAGGAACTCGAACCTCGAGGCGACGACGCGGCAGGTGACGTCGACGCGCTCCAGGTACTTGCCGGCCTGTGTGAAGAGCCACCGCTGGTCGTGGGCGAGGGTCTGGTCGGTGAGGCCCTGGAAGAGCATGCTGCCGCGTGTGACGGTTTTGAGGTAGGCCTCGGGGTTGTCCTCGAAGCGGTCCTGTGCGTCGCGGCCGCGGGTGGTCCAGTAGAGTTCGTTGAGGGCTTCCCACATCTCCGCGGAGATTTCGCTGCGGACGCCGCGGGCGTTTTCGCGTGCCCGGCCGATGACGTTGGCGAGGCTGTTGGGGTTTTCCTGGCCGAAGGTCATGTACTGCTGTGCGACCTGGGATATGGGCCGGCCGTCGGCCTCGGGCAGCTCGCCGGAGAGGTGAAAGACGCTCAGGACGTCGCGCCACTCGCGCTCGAGCAGGTCGGGGGCGAGTTCGCCGACGTCCATGAGCAGGTTGCTGGTGACGAGGGTGACGCGTGCGACGTGCTCGGCCCGCTCGACGTAGCGGGCCATCCAGAAGGTGCTGTCGGCGACGCGCGAGAGCATGGAGCGCTCGGGCTGGTTGATGCGGACGGTCGGGAGGGCAAGCGTCATGGGCGGGGAGTTTACCATCGGGCGTGTTGCGTTGCAGGGCGGCCTGTTGCGGAACGGGGCGGCCGGCGGGATGACAGGTGAAAAAGGCTGGACAACCGCCCGGAAGCGGTGGACGGGCGGCGCCCTTTAGCGGACAAGGCCTGACCTGCGGGTGGACACGGGCTAGTGAAACCTGAACAAATCTGGACCGGACTCGACACTCAACACGGGTGAACCGATTCAAAAACCGTTCACCTGCTTTGTCCGTTGGCGCATAAAAGAGCCCCGCGGGCCAGGGGGGAACCCGCGGGGCAGGGGGATGTAGATCGGACCGAGGCCGCCTCAACGGCGGCGGGGCTAGCGGCGGCGAGGCTAGCGGCGGCGGCGGCGCAGCAGGCCCATGCCGCCCAGGGCCAGCAGGGAGAGGCTGGCGGGCTCGGGGACGGAGACGAAGGTGTTGAAGTCACCCTCGGCCAGGACGACCAGGTCACGGCCGGGGTTGCCGGCCGAGAGGGTGCCGTCGGCCACGCCGTGGAACTCATTGGAGCGGAACGGCGGATCGTCGTCGGCGTTCAGGTAGGTCACGACGTAGCGGAATGAGTCGCCGAGGTTAAGGCCGATGTCCGACAGGAGCAGGTCCATCTCGTAGGCACCGGCGGCGATGTCGCCGGCGGGGGTGAGGTTGACGCTGCGCTGGAAGGGGAGGTTTGCCCCGTCCGTCAGTGACCAGAGGCCGCCAAAGCTGTTTTCAGGAGCGAAGGCGATCGCGTAGTCCGCGGTGAAGCCGGGTGCGAACTGGATGTCCGCCCCACCGCTGCCGCCGTTGCCGCTGATGGCGCGGCGGAGGGTGTCTGCGGTATCGGTCAGGCCGACGGTGTCCGAGACGCCGCCGGCGATGCTGTCGATGTAGATGACGACCTGGTTCTCGAAGGTGCCGGGGCCGGCGTCGAGGCCGAAGAACAGCCCGCCGGCCGAGGACGAGTCGACGTAAAGCGTGCTGCTCGCGCCGAGCACGTCGCCGAAGCCGGTGTTGATGCCGACTGTGGAGCCGACGTATTCACCGACGCCGATGACGCCGTCGTTGGTGGCACCGCCGGGGGTGGTGTCAATGATGGTTGCGGTTGCGGCAAAGCCGGCCGACGTAAAAGCCGCTGTGGCGGCAATGGCCGCCAAACAAAGTGCGTTCTGCATCTGCGATTCCTCCAGAAGGGTCCGCCCGAGGGCGGGTGATGTGTCCAGCTGACCGGCCCGAGAGCGTCCGGCGAGTCCTCAGCTCGCCAAAGTCGCCCCGGCCGTCCGGCGTCTCGTTCTGCCGGTGAACCGATTCAACTGGCTACAGAATAGCCGTGTCCACGGCCTTGGCAAGCGCAATGCACACAATTTCCATTCCTGCGAAAGGTCGGCCGGGCAATTTGGGCGGCTTGTGCCGACGCAGCCGTCGCCGCATCGCGCTTCCGGGGGCGTTGCCGTCAGTTCGGGCGTCAGTCCGGGGGGTGCCTGAGGGTGGGGTGGTCGCTCCGCACGTCAGGCGGGTGGCGCTGCGGGCAGGGTGCACGCAGCGCGGCACAGCTTTCCGACGATTTTGCGTCGATGACCCCGGCCGGGTAACATTCGGGGCACCTGACCGCCGTTCGACCCGCCCGCCGACGCGACGCCGACACGTCGTGGCCGCGGGCCGGCATCCTGACACACTCAGCCCGTAAAGACCCCCCCTCGTGAGCGACAAGACCGACCACCCGCCCCTGCCACAGGCCTTTGCCGACCTCGGGGTACGCCCGAGCATTCTCAAGGCGCTGGCCGAGATACGGTTCGAGACCCCAAGCGACATTCAGCGGCTGCTGATTCCGCCGGTGCTCGCCGGGCGAGACGTGCTGGGCCAGGCCCGCACCGGGACGGGCAAGACGGCGGCGTTCGGCATCCCGATCGTGCAGAAGGCCATCGCCGGGCTGGCGTTTCAGGCCATCATCCTCGTGCCGACGCGCGAGCTGTGCACGCAGGTGGCAGACGAGATCACCCGCTTCGCCGGGCACACCCCCATCCGTACGGCCAGCGTCATCGGCGGGGAGCGGATCAGCCAGCAGATGAAGCACCTGAAGCACGGCCCGGAGGTGCTCGTCGGCACGCCCGGCCGGGTGATGGACCTGCTGGACCGCCGCATCATCCACTTCGAGAACGTACGCTTCGCCGTGCTCGACGAGGTGGACCGGATGCTGGACATCGGCTTTCGGGACGACATCCGGCAGATCCTGTCGGAGGTGAAGCGGCACCGCGAGCGCGGCAACCGCCGCGTGACCGAAGGCGGCGAACAGAGCGACAATAGCGAAAACAACGGCGAAAAAAGCCCTGAAAAACAGCACGAAAGGCTCCACCGCGACCCGGCCGAGGAGTTGCAGACGGTTTTCGTCTCGGCGACCATCGAGCCGGAGATCGAGAAGCTGGCCCGCAAGTACATGCGCGACCCGGACAAGCTCATCGCCCCCGGTGCCGACGAGCGCCCGACGGTCGAGCAGGTCGAGCAGTTCTACATCACCGCCGAGGCCCGCGATAAGTACCGCGCACTCCGCCAGCTCATCGAGGTCGAGCAGCCGGAGCTGACGATCGTCTTCACCCGCACCAAGCGGACGGCAGACAAGGTCGCCAAGCGCCTCAACGAGGACGGCATCAGTTGTCGGGAGATCCACGGCAATCTCGACCAGAAGAAGCGCGAGAAGGTCATGAAGGGCTTCCGCACCGGCAGCGTGAAGGTGCTCGTCGCGACAGACCTGGCCAGCCGCGGCATCGACGTGAACGACATCACGCACATCGTCAACTACGACATTCCCGAGGACCCGGAGGTGTACGTGCACCGCATCGGGCGGACGGCGCGGATGGGCAAGCAGGGCCGGGCGTTTACGCTCGTCTCGCGGGACCAGGGTGACGAGCTTACGAAGGTCGAGAACCTGATCAACATGCTCATCCCGCTGTACGAGCTGGAGAACTTCCAGGAGAGCCCCGACCGCTTCCTCGAGAAGCCGCCGGAGAAGCCCAAGCCGACGCCCGAAGAGGTCGCCGCCGCCGAGGCCGCGACGCCGGCGCGCCGTCGCACGCTCGGCAGCAAGATTCCCCGCCGCCGTCGCCGCCGGTAGGTTCGCCCTTCATTCCTCGCGTTCGACGCGGTTGAACGTGAGGTTCACCTGCTGGTGCCACGTGCCGTCGGGCTGCTGCTGGTCGAGCTTGAAGCGGTACCACGCCGGGTCCCGGGCCGGCTGGGTGTGCCGCACCTTATACACACGGGTTTCGCCGGCGGGGGTCGTCACGTGCCAGCCCCACTCGAGTACGACGGTGGCCTCCGCTTCGCCTTCGGCGGCGACGTTTCCCGCGGTTTCCCCTTGTAAAAGCCGTATTTCGCCCCGCGCGATGTGCCCCCAGTCGTTGACGTTCTGGAAGCGCACCACGTCCGTCAGCGGCTCTCGCCAAACCTGCATGTCGCCGTGGTGGCGCCACGCGGCCGCGTCGCCGAGCCAGCTTCGGTTCACGACCGTCCTGCCGTCGCCGGCCAGCTCGTAGACCGACCTGGCGCGGAACGTCTTGCCGGCCTGCTCCTGCGCGTGCACCCACGCCCCGCCCACGCAGTCGTGCAGCACGTCCATCACCCGTTCGGCCGCGGCGGAACGCGTCTCGGCCGGCGTGTCCAGGTGCGCCTTGAGCTGCTTGAACACGGCTTTGTTCGCCGTGAGGAAAAAGTCGTACCCGGCGCGGCCCTCGGCCGTGTCGGGCCAGTTCATGCCGTTCATGCGCACGCGCGTCACGCCCTCCGCCAGCGGCTCGAGTGTCATCACGCTGTGCGCCTCGAGGATCGATGGGAACGGGAAGTCGGCCGGCGCGCGCACCGTCTGCAAGGCCACCATCCGGCCCGGTTCCATCGCGAGGATGCGCTGGTGAATGGCCGCGGGGCCGTCAAGGTCGCCGCCGGGCTGGTAGGTGCACTTGATCAGCCCGCCCGGGCGCACGTCGCAGTCGTTGACGGGCGTCATCCAGGCGGCCCGGCCGTCGTTGGTCATGAAGGCGTCCCACACCTGCTGTGCCGGGGCGAAGACGATCGCCTCGTGAACAAGCGAGTCCGGGAAACTGCCGGAGACCCTCACCACATCCGCGGCGGCCGCCTTCTGCACGGCCCCCCGCTAACCGCCGCCTCGGCCGCCGGGGCCAGGCCCTGCGGATGGAGCGTCACAGGCGCGAGCAGTAGAACAACCGTGGCTGCGACCAGAACGGCCGGTGAACGACGTTGAATCATCGGAAGGCTCCTTGGGCGTGGGCAGGCCGTGTATTACCCCCGGCCATCGGATGATGCAAAAGATCTTTGCTCCGCCTTGCCGCCGCCGCGCCGCTTTGCGACGATGGCTTTGGCGAAAATCGCCTTCACGCAAAACGCACATGAAGACTGAAGAACCCGGCCGGTACAACATCACGCTCTGCACCAGCGAGCCGCAGATCACCGCTACGTTTCAGGTGATGCGCCACCTTCGCACCGGCCTGCTCTCGGAGCAGGACTACCTGGAGCGCGTCCGGCGGCAACAGGCCAACGGCTACCACCTCGTGGCGCTGCACCACGAGGGCAAGTGCGTCAGCGTCGCCGGGTTCAGCTTCGGCGAGTCCCTCGCCCGCGGCAGGCACGTCTACGTCGACGACCTCGTCACCGACCCGGACGTCCGCGGCAAAGGGTACGGTGCCGAACTGCTCGACTGGATCGCCGACCACGCCCGCAACCACGGCTGCTCACAGCTGCACCTGGACTCGAACGTCAACCGCTTCGCCGCCCACCGCTTCTACCTCGAGAAGAAGTTCGACATCACCGCCCACCACTTCCGCCTGGTGCTCTGAGGCGTCCTCAGCCGTCCGAACGGAATGATAACGCAGAGGCGGGGGAGATCGGCAAGATCGGGGAGGAAAGAACACTGAGGTTGTTGTGTCTGGTGCTCTCAGTCAGACGCGGAAAAGGCTTCGCCCCGACCACCCTTCCGCCACGCAACGCCTCTTTTTGATTTCCCAATCTCTCCGGCCTCTGCGTTGTCTCTGCGCTCGACCGCCCGAACGCGAACCGCGCAGACCGGCTCGGCTGGAGCCTTGCCCTCCCGGGTCGCCGTCCCGCCTCGCTCCGCCGTTCGACGGCGATTGGTTTCAACCCTTGTTCTCAGGCTTCCGCACGACCAACAGGTGGTTGAAACCACGCAGGAAGAAGTTGCCCTCGTCGGCGGCCTTTCGGTAGTTGCCCATCGCCAGCGTCTTGTTGTGCCGGGTGACGGCTACGTGCTCCACCGGCTCCCAGCCGGCCCGCAGCAGGCTGCCGAAGAGCACCACGCCGATGGGGTGAAACCCCTTGTCCAGCCCCTTGTGCACGTAGCTGTCCGACACGTACACGCCCAGGTGTCCGCCGGGCTTGAGCACCCGCCACGCCTCGGCGAAGGCTGCATCCATGGCGTTGTAGTAATCGCCACTGGCGGCCGAGAGCTTGCCGATGTCGCGTGTGTCTTCCCCGTAGTCCAGGTGGGTGCTGTACGGCGGGTCCATGAAGACGAAGTCGGCCTTGGCGTCTTCCAGCGGCAGGTCGCGGGCGTCACGCCGAAAGATGTCGGGGCGGTACGGGTGCACGTCGTAGCCGAGTGCGCGTCGGCCCAGGTCGCGGGCGACGTCCAGCGTGGTGCCGCTGCCGCAGAAGGGGTCGATGACCAGACCCTTGGGCCTGGTGTACCGGTGCAGCAGGTTCCAGATGACGTAGCTGGGGGTTGCGCCTTTGTAGTTCGGGTCCCCCTGCACGCCGGGGCCGTAGTGCTGGCTGGGGTAGTCCCACAGCGTGGTGACTTGCGGGGTGAGGGGCGGCCTTTTCGTCGATCGGTCCGTCGGCGTTCTCGTTTGGGGTCGACGCGGACGGGCACCGGGGGGCTTGGGCATAGCCGGGCATGATACGCGCCGCCGATGTCGACGGCAGACCCGCCCGGGATTCCGAGCCGTGCCCGGCCAGGCAGACCGTTTGCTGCCCCTGCCCGCTGTCACGCTTGCGAGCACGTTGATGCAGCCGATTCTCGGATGCACAGCCCCGCATGCCTTTCAAAGTCAGCACAATAAACCACGGAGACACCATGGCCAGATCGAACGCCCAGCCGGCACCCGTCGCCGCGAGGAATGCGTCGCGAAGCCCCGACGCGACAGAACGACGCCGGCGTAAGCACGTGAGCGTGATGTTCGGCTCGGGCGTCGTGCTGGTGCTTGCTGCACTGGTACTCGGCGTACCGGGTTTGGTATCCGGCCCGGGGTGGCTTGCCTGGTTCGTCGTACTGGTCGTGCCTGGGGTGTTGCTTGTCTGGGCTGCGGCGACGGACTCGGGGGGGCGTCGCCCGAGCAGCGCCTGAGCGTCTAATTGTCTGACCGCCTGACCGCCTGACCGTCGGCAGTTGTCTTCATGGAAGGCTGCCCCGATGCCGACACGCCGCGGGGCGTCGGCAGCGTTTCGGCTGCTTCCGCCCCGCGGCGAGTGGCTGCTTCACGTCGTTTCGGGCCGGGAAGAACCCTGACGTTTTGTCCGGCCAGACCGCTACACCGCCGCGGTAACGACATCGGCGATGATGAGAATCACGGCGAGGATCAAGAAGATGACCAGCAGCGTTTTACCTGCACTGGCCGTGAAACCCGCTACGCCTTTGGCACCTAAAGCGTAGGCGATAACGGCGATGACAATGAAGACAATCCCAAGCCATAGAAGCGTACCCATGATGAAACTCCGGTAAAAGGTTGTTGTCGAACGACCCACCGGTTGCATGATTCATGCCATAAGCAAGATGTGAGAGGAAGAACTTGTCCCATCTCACAGGCAGTGAACATCTGTTCAGGCCGTTAGTTCCACCGGCTCGACCCCTGCCGAGCGGGCTTCCTGCACCATCGTTTTGTAGAGCGAGTCCGCCTCGCCGTGGTTGAACGCCCCACGCTGTTTGATGTCCTCGATCGTCTCGGCGAATCCGGCGGTGTAGTCGATCTCACAGCGGAACTCCGGCACGTCGGCCATGGCCTTGGCGCTTGTGTAGGCGCCGTGGAACTGCCCGATCTCCGCGAGGAAGCCGAACCGCTTCGGGTCACGGGCGACGATCCACTGCGCGGGCATATAGACCACCAGCGGCCGCCTGCCGAGGGCTTCGCCGGCTTCGCGGTACAGGTCGTTCCAGGTGAAGACCTCCTGCCGGGTGGCGTTGTAGCTTTGGCCGAAGGTTTTGGTGTTGAGGGCAGCATAGGCGAAGAGTTTGCCGCAGTCGTCCCGGTGGGTACTGGTCCAGAGGCCCATGCCGCCGTTGCTGCAGAGGACGGGCAGGCCCTTTTCGATGCGCGCCCAGGTCGGCGGGTCGAACTCCAGGTTGTCGATGAGCCGCCCGCCCGGGCCGTACGTGCTGCTGGGCCGGAGGACCGTCGCCGGGAACTTCCCCTCGGCGTGGGCCTGGAGGAAGACCTTCTCCGCGGCCAGCTTGTTTCGGCCGTAGCCGCTGATCGGCTCCTGCGGGAATGTCTCATCAACCACCACACCCGGCGGCACCTTCACGCCGTAGGTGCAGACGGTGCTGCAGAACAGAAAGTGCCCGCACCGCCCGCCGAAGAGCGCCACGTCC
Organism: Phycisphaerae bacterium; assembly: GCA_050329715.1. GTDB lineage: Bacteria > Planctomycetota > Phycisphaerae > Tepidisphaerales > Tepidisphaeraceae > DAIOTR01. The sequence continues at coordinate 47,247 of JBHJOM010000024.1, read as the reverse complement.
TGCTTCGCCTGCTCGGCGTTGAAGCAGATCATGTCGATGACGACGTCGAACGCCCGCCCGGCAAGCGCCGACTCCAGTTCGCCGGGCACGTTCCGGTCGCCGTGAAGCTGCTCGACTTCCTCCGGCAGTGTGTTGGTGAGTTTCCCGCGGTTGAAGCAGGTGACGTTCGCCCCGCGGGCCAGCAGGTGCTTCACGACGCCCCGGCTGATGAGCCCCGTGCCGCCGACGATCAACGCGTTGAAGTGTGTTGCCATAGGGCAGCAATCGCTACCATGATCGGCATGAACTTCAAAGCGATCGGCGTCATCTGCACGGCCCTGCTTGTGGCCTTCGTCACGCCCGGCTGCGACTCTGAGCCCGGCCCGGAGAACCCGCCCGAACTGCCCACCGGCGAGACGGCCCCCGATGCCGTCCCGGAGAACCCCGCGACGGCCGCGGAAAAGACCTTCGCCGTCCGAGGCTACATCGCCCGCATCCCCACGAACCAGACGGACGCGGCCCCGGAAGTCTTCATCACGCACGAGGAAGTGCCCGAGCTGCCCATGGCCGCGATGACGATGCCCTTCATCCTCGAGAACGGGCAGGACGTGGCGGACCTTGGCGTCGGCGACAAGGTCGGCTTCACCATGGTGATAGGCGGGCGGAGCAAGGCCGTGGCGCGGGGCATCGAAAAGCTCCCGCCCGAGACGCAACTGGACCTGCCCGAGCGGCTGCAGCCGAAGCCCGAGTGAGCCGGCGGAGCGCCGGCACTCGCGACCGCGAACGCTTTGCGTCTGCCCCGAGGCGTTGCCTCGGCGTGGGTTCGGTATTTCCTGCACTCCCCGGGCACGGCGCGGTTGTTTAGCATGGCGAGGTACGTCGCAACAACCGAATTCGAAGAAGGAGACCGCCCATGGACGTAAACCTGACCCGCCGAGACCTCGTCGCCCGAGGCCTGCCGGCCGTGCTCGCCGGCGGCGCTTTCGCCACCGCCGCTTTCGCACAAGAGGCCCCTGCCACCAACCGCCAGCCGGGCCAGACAGACGACGCTCAGCCCGCCGACGGCCAGGCGCACGACGGCCTGGCGCACGACGGCCAGGCCCCCGGCGGCATCATCGCGGCCAAGCTCGCCGAGGCTTACGTCGACGGCAAGTACATCCTGCCCCAACTGCCCTACGCCTACGACGCCCTCGAGCCGCACATCGACGCGACCACCATGCAGATCCACCACAGCCGCCACCAGCAGGGCTACGTCAACGGCCTGAACACCGCGGTCGAACGCATGCGGGAGATCACCAACAATGGGCAGGTCGCCGACGCCGAACTGGGCGAACTGCAGCGCGACCTCAGCTTCAACGGCGGCGGGCACCTGAACCACACGATCTTCTTCGCCGGCATGAGCCCCGACGGCGGCGGCGAGCCCAAGGGGCAGATCGCACAGGCCATCAACGACACCTTCGGCAGCTTCCAGAGCTTCAAAGCCTACTTCTCCAAGGCGGCCGGCGGTGTGAAGGGTAGCGGCTGGGGCGTCCTCGCCTATGAGCCCCTCGGCGACAACCTGCTCGTCTTCTCCATGGGCGACCAGGACCTCCGCCAGGTCACCGGCACCACCATGCTGCTGGGCGTGGACGTGTGGGAGCACGCCTACTACCTCAACTACCAGAACCGCCGTGCGGACTACATCGCCGCCTGGTGGAACACCGTCAACTGGACCGCCGTCGACCAGTGGTACCAGTACCTGCGGTCCATGACCGGCCGGTAACGGCTACGCACCGGGCTGAAGCGCCGGCAGTGGCACATTCGTCGCCTCCACGACCTCATTCGCCCCGTCGCGGAGTTGGATCGTCAGCAGGCCGGCGTCGAAGTCGATCAGCAGCATGCCGAAGTTCTCCGGCGCGTACTGGTTGCCGATGCGGTGGCGGTTGGGCTCAAGGGTGGGGGCCAGGCCCAGGTTAAGGGAGCTGGACGTCACGTCGTAGAGCGGATACCCCGCTGACGCTTCAAGTGCCGGGTCGTTCAGCCGGCTGATCTCAGAGCGGTGGCGGTCGCCGCTGAGCAGCACGACGCCGGCGGCACCGGTCGAGCCGATGAGTTCCACCAGCCGCCGCCGTTCGTGCGGGAAGTTGGCCCACTTTTCAAACCGGTGTTCCTCGGACAGCACCTGGATGCTGGATGCGATCAGCCGCACGTCCGCCGGTGCTTTGAGCTGTGCTTCGAGCCACGCCCACTGCGCCTCGCCGAGCATGGTCTTGGTCGGGTCCTCGTCCGGCACGTAGTGCCTCACGCCCAGGATACGCTGTTGCTTGAGCGGGCTGCGAAACCAGCGGGTGTCCAGCAGGATGACCTGCACGCGCTTCCCCGGCGGGCCGTAGGTGTAGGCCTGGTAGACGCCCTCGCGGCCGCGGCGGGGTGCCTCCGGGGGGTCACCGAAGAAGTCGAGCATCAGTTGCTTGGCTTCCTCTTTCAAATGCCACTCCGCCCCACCGTCGTTCACGCCGTAGTCGTGGTCGTCCCACGTGGCGAGCATGGGCACGGCCTCCCGCAGACGTACGAAGCCCGGCACGGCCGCCAGTGCGTCGTAGTGCTTTGCCATGTCGTCCGCACCCTGGGGCACGTATCGCTTGCCGTCGCGTACGTCGGCGTAGACGTTGTCGCCGAGCCAGAGGAAGACCTCCGGCTTCGCTGCGACGACGGCGTCGAGGATCGGTGCCGGCTCGGTCTCTCGAAGGCACGAGCCGAAGCCGATGCGGGTGATCGGCCGCTCGTCATGAAGCTCCGCCCGGCCAACCCCGGCCACCACCAGCACCGTCAACAACGCCAGCAAGAACCAACCGTTTCGCATTCGCGCAGCGTAGCGTCCGGGCCCTCAGGCGGCGAACCCTTCACGAATACTTTACTCCTCCGGCTGGTCGCGCTCGACGTAGAGCAACCGGCCGGTGGGCCAGAGCGTCAGTTCCGTTTGACCCCCTTCGGGCCCGAACTTCGCTTCGTAGGTCGTGAAGGTCCGCAGGCTGTAGGTGATCTGGGCGTCACCCGCCTCGACGCCCGCCGCACGACGCACCGCTTCGGGCACCTGCTCGGCCGGGATGTCGATCTCGGCTTCGACGAGCGACCCGTCGGCGGTGACGGTGGCTTCACTGGCCCGGCCGTCGGCGGCGAGCCACTCCGCGACGTAGTGCGCCTCGCCGCCGCGGAGTTCCAACTCAAACCCGGTGATCCGGGCGTCACCTGCGAAGCTACGCAACACGGCCAGGGCAGGCTCCGGCACTTCATCGGACGAGACGGTGCGCTCGGCCTCTTCAAATGGCAGCAAAAGGCCCGGGCCCTCGGCAACGGCCGCACCCAGGCCGGCGAGCAGAACGGCACCGCCCGCCATACCGGCGGCGAAGGTGAAAACTGTCTTGCATCGAAGCCGCATACATGACCTCCAGTAAAGTACAATGCCCCAGGTGGGACTCGAACCCACACGATGGTTACCCATCAACAGATTTTAAGTCTGCAGCGTCTGCCGATTCCGCCACAGGGGCCTGGTTCGGGCAGTTTAGCCGTCGGACGGGCGGGTTGCACCTTGGCCGATCCGTCGTTGGCCGATCCGTCAGACCGAAGCGAAACATTGAAAATTGCGAAGCGAGCGTAGAGAATGCCCTGAGTCGATTTTCCACTCCCCTGACCCTCGGAGAATGCATGAAGAACCTGCGTATTGCCCTGTTGATCTTCCTCGCTCTTGGATTGACCGCCGTCCAGGGCTGCTCGGACTCGCCTGAGGCCGTCGCCGAGGAGGCGGTCGGCGTGTTCAAGGAGTTGAACGAGATCCTCGAATCGGTGAAGGACACCGACTCCCCCAAGGCCGCCGCCGCCCGGATCGAAAAGCTCGCCCCGCGTATGCAAGACCTCAAGGCGCGGATGGACGCACTCGAAGCCGACGTCACGCCCGAGCAGAAGGAGGCGATCAAAGAAAAATTCGAAGAGAGCATGAACGACGAGATGAGCAAGCTCATGGCCAACTCGATGAAGATCATGTTCAACGAGGAGTACGCCAAGATCCTCGGCCCGGCGATGGAGAAGCTCGAAGTTCGGGATTAAAGCGACACTTCGCGAAGGCCTATACCTGACGCGACATTTGAACGCAGCCAGAAGGCGGCCCGCTCGACGGGCCGCCTTCCGCCGTTAAAGTCAGCCTTCGTTCTGCCAGACCCTTACGCCCGGAGCCGCCCGTCATGCCCGTCATGCCCACCGAAGCCCATCAGCTGCACCTGCTCGCCGACATCGAAGACCAGGCCGTCCTGCACCACAACCGGCTCGAGGCCCGTTCGCACTTCATCCCCGCCGCCGACTTCGCCGAAGCACGGGCCACCGACCTGGTGAACACGCACGCCACGAGCCGCCTGCTGCCGCTGGACGGCGTGTGGGCCTTCGCCTACGCCGAGGCCCCGGCCAAGAGCCCCGCCGGCTTTTTCGACCCGGCCTTCGACGACGCCGGCTGGCACCGCCTGCCCGTGCCGAGTTGCTGGCAGATGCACGGCTTCGGCCGGCCGCACTACACGAACCACCGCTACCCGTTCCCCGTCGACCCGCCGCGTGTACCGAGCGACAACCCGACCGGCTGCTACCGTCGCAGCTTCGACCTGCCGGCCGGGTTCGCGGACCACCGGCTGACGCTCCGTTTCGAGGGCGTCGATTCGGCGTTTCACCTTTGGATCAACGGCCAGCTCGTCGGCTTCTCCAAGGGCAGCCGAATGACGGCCGAGTTCGACGTGACCGACCTCTGCAAGCCGGCCGGCAACGTGCTGGCGGTGCGGGTCTACCAGTGGAGCGACGGCACCTACCTCGAAGACCAGGACATGTGGTGGCTCAGCGGCATCTTCCGCCGCGTTTCGCTGCTGGCCCAGCCGTCGGCACGGCTGCAGGACGTGCAGATCGTCGCGGACGCCGACGGCAGCCTCGTCGCCCGCCCGCAACTCGTCGGCGGCGCTTCGGTGCGGCTCACTTTGCTGGACGCGGCCGGTGCCGAAGTCGCCACCGCCGCCACCGGTGACGGCGAAGACGAACTCCGCCTGCACGTGCCGAACGTGCAACCCTGGACGGCCGAGACGCCCTACTGCTACGACGCAATCCTCGAAACGCTCGAAGGCGATCAGGTCGTCGAGGCGCGCAAGCAGACCGTCGGCTTCCGCACCGTGAAGATCGACGGCCGCATCTACACGATCAACGGGCGGGCCACGAAGCTGCTGGGCGTTAACCGCCACGAGCACCACTGCGACACCGGCCGGACGCTCACGCCCGCCGACTTGCTGCAGGACGTGGCGCTGATGAAGCGGCACAACGTCTCGGCGGTGCGAACAAGCCACTACACGCCGGACGCCCGTTTTATCGAGCTTTGCAATAGACACGGGCTCTACGTGATGGTCGAGGCGGACCTGGAGTGCCACGGCTTCATGCACGTCGGCAACCTGCACCTGATCAGCGACGATCCGTCGTGGGAGGCAGCATACGTGGACCGCGCGAAGCGCATGCTCGCCCGCGACCGGAACAACCCGGCGGTCGTCTTCTGGAGCCTTGGCAACGAGGCCGGCTTCGGGCGGAACTTCGCCGCGATGGCCGAGTACCTGCACGCCCAGGACCCGACGCGGCCGGTGCATTACGAGGGCGACGCCATGGCAACGGTCGTCGACGTCATCAGCCAGATGTACACCGGCCTTCCCAAGGCACGGACGATTGCCGAGGCACGGGCCGAAGTCGAACACTGGGGCAGGAAGCTCCCCCCGGCCGTCATGGCCGCCAAGCCGTTCATCCTGTGCGAGTACGCCCACGCCATGGGCAACGGCCCCGGCGGCCTGTCGGATTACGCCGAGCTTTTCCACTCGCACGAGGCGATCATCGGCGGGTTCGTGTGGGAGTGGATCGACCACGGCATCCGCACGACAGACACCGCGGGCCGGGCCTTTTTCGCCTACGGCGGGGACTTCGGCGACGAGCCGAACGACGGCAACTTCGTTTGCGACGGCCTGGTCTTCGCCGACCGCACCGCCTCGCCCGGCCTGCTCGAATACAAGCAGGTGCACGCCCCGGTGACGCTCATCGGCTTCGACGCCGCCGCCGGAAGGCTCTCGTTCCAGAGCCGGTACACCTTCGCAAGCACCGCACAACACGAACTGACCTGGCAGCTGCTCGACGCCGACTGCATCCTCACCCGCGGCGGCCAACCGATGCCCGACACCGCCCCCGGCGAGGCCGGCGAGGTGTCGCTGGACATTGCCCTCCCCTCCGCCCCGGCAGGGCCGCGGTTTTTGGCCGTGCAGGTGCGGACGAGAGACGCCACCCCCCTGCTGCCCGCCGGGCATGTGGTCAGTGAGGCGCGGTTCGAGTTGGCCGGGCAACAGACGGCACCGCCCCGCGCGCCGGCGGGTCGGTCCGAAGGCGGGCTGCACGTGCAGGAGGCGGCCGCGGGGCTGACCGTCGGCACGGGGCGGTTCAGCGTCGTGCTGGACAAGACCACCGGCCGCCTCGGCCACGCCACGGCGGACAACCGCCGCCTGCTGGAGGCAGGGGCGCGGCTCAACCTCTGGCGGGCCCCGATCGACAATGAATCCCGCGGCAGCGGCGAGGGCGTGCTGCGGCAGTGGCACCAGCATTTCATCCACCTGCTGCACGAACGCCTCGGCCGGCTCGAGCACGGCCGCGACGGCGACGCACTGGCCGTCCGCATCGCCTCGGACATCGGCCCGGCAAGCCGCGGCGCACTGCTCCGGCTGACGACGGACCTGCGGTTCACGCCCGACGGCCGGGTGAGCTTCCACTACGCCGGGCGGTTCGAGGGCGAGTGGCCGGCGATGCTGCCGCGCATCGGTGTGCGGGCCGCGGTAACCCGCGACCTGCGCTACGCCCGCTGGCTGGGCCTGGGTCCCGGGGAGAACTACCCCGACAGCCGCGCCGCCGCGATGCCCGGCGTCTGGTCGGCGAGTGTCGACGAGATGATCGTGCCGTACGTCCGCCCGCAGGAGTATGGCAATCGCGGCGAGGTGCGTATGCTGGAACTCAGGCCGGCCGCCGACGGCCCCGCGGCGTTACGACTGACGGCCGACGCCGCCCCGCTGAACATCAGCCTGCACCCGTTCACGCTCGAAAACCTTACCGCCGCGAACCACACGACCGACCTGCAGGAGGCCGGCCATGTAGCGATGTACCTCGACCACCGCGTGAACGGCCTGGGCAGCCGAAGCTGCGGCCCGGACCTGAACCCCGCCTACTGGTGTCGGCCCGAGCCGTTCGACTTCGGTTTCACACTCGACCTGCTGCCGGCGTAGTGGCCGTCACAGCAGAAGCTGGAACTGCCCGCGGATGATGAATTGCGTATCCGGGCTTGCAAGGATGCCGCCGGTAGTGTCGTTCTGCGGGCTGCCGTCCGGCAGATAGACCGCGTCGATCGTCACCTTCGCGGCGTGGCCCTTGTAGTAGTGGTTCACGCCGATGACCAGCAGGTTGTACGTATCCTCGGCCTGCCCGAGGACGACGGCCTCCTCGTCGAGCAGGATCAGGCCGTACTGCGCGAACACCTCGATGTCGTCCGCCACCATCTGGTTGGCCTGCAGGAGCAGGCCGTAGTCGGTGGTCGAGGTGTCATCGTCTTCGGTGGTGCGGGCGTAGAAGGCGGCGAATGCGCCGGTGCCGGCGGTGTTCTCCCACTGCAGGTCGGCGGTGTAGCGGTAGACGTCCTCGCTGCCGGATTGGGTGAAGTCCCCTGCGACACCGGCCACAAGCAGGTCCTGCTCGTTGCCGTCGGCGGTGAAGGTGGCGTACTGCTTGCGGTCGCCGGCGAAGAAATACTCGGCGCGGGCGCTGACGCCAAAGTCCGGTTCATCGACCAGTGCGGCGGTGTTCAGCGAGTTGAAGCCGTCGTGGAACGCGAAGGCCAGGCCGAGCTGCTCCCCCTTGTAAATCGCCTCGACACCCTGCGAAACGGCCTGCCCGGCACCCGTGACAACCGTGTTGAGGAACGACCGCTCGACCGCGAGCTGCCGCTTGGCCGAGTGCAACTGCTCCTTGAACACCGGCGTCGCGAACTGGCCGAGGCGCACGGCCCAGTCGTTCTCAAAGGCGTACTGCACCCAGGCCTGCTCGATCTTTGTACTGCCGTCGTTACGGCTGACGTCGAACAGGAAGTAGTACGTGAAGTCTTCAGTAAAGACGTTGCCGCCGATGTCCGGCTTGGCTCGGCGGAGTTCGAAGCCGTGGGTGGCGTTCCAGTCGTCGCCGTCGACGTCGTCGCGGAAGTTGGCGATGCTGCGGAACTGGAAGTGGAAGCCCGGCTCGATGCGGAAGCTGCCGTCCTCGGACTGAAGGGCGAACTTCCCGTCGTACCCTGCGGTGAACCCGCCGACCGCAATGAGCCGGCTCCGGTCCGCGGCGTCCTGGAGCACCTGCGCTTCGAGCACACCGGCGACGCCGGCGGCGAGCTGCTGTGTCGCCTGGCGGTGCTCCAACTCGGCAACACGCTGGGTCAATGCGGCGATACGTTGCCGCTCGGCGGGAGACTGCAGCGCTGCGGCCTCCGTCCCGGCCGCGACCGAGACGGAGGCCGCGACGGCACCGACGGCGGCGAGGAATGCGATATGCGACTGCTTCATGTCCGTTACCCGAAACCCTTCCCACTAAGTCACTTGCGGGCCGGTCGGCCGGCGTACCCGGCCTGCCCGGCTGCCCCGCGGGGTCGAAGCCCTTCGACCGCTTCGCGGGGTCATTGTGCGTATCGGCGTGGATACGTCCCCTGCGACAGCCCGTCGACGCGGGCGGGCCGCGGTGGCTCGCCGCGTACGGCCCGAATCGGCCGATGCGAGGCCCGGCTGGAAGCTGCAAGGCTGCGGGTACACTTACGACATGCGTTTTATTCGGAACCTCGCCCCGCCGGTGGTCGTGCTTTTTTCCTGTGTGTGGCTCGGCTGCCTGATCATGACGCTCGCGACGGTCATCACACTCTTCGGCACCGACCGCGACCTCGCCGTGCAGGCCGCCCCGATCCTGTTCGGCACGTTCGAGCCGATCGGCCTGGGCCTGGCCGTCATCACGTGGGTCTTCTCGCTCGTCTGGGCGTGGACGAGCGCCTCGAAGCGCCTCTGGACGATGTCCGGGGCACTCGTCTCGGCATTGATTCTCGTCGGGGCACAGTTCCTGGGCGTTTCGTTCACCATTGACCGCCTGCGCGTCGCCGGCCAGGCCGACGGCGAGGCATTCGACCGCCTCCACCAGCTCGCCAACTTCCTCTACCTCGGCCAGGGACTTTGCGTGGTGCTGGCCGTCTTGCTGGCGATGCACGCCTTCAGGCGCGACCCGGCCTGCCGGCTGTAAACCCCCAAAGGCGCAACAGCGCCTCGGGCGAGGCGGTCTCAGGCCGGTCGGTAGGGTTCAGGCCGGCCTTAGCCAGGGCGGCGTCGGCCTCCACGTCCGGCACGGCGGAGCTCAACGCCCGGCGGAGCGTCTTTCGCCGCATGCTGAACAGCTGCTGCACGAACCGGCTCACGTCCCGCGCACGCGTGCCCAGCCGGTCGTCCCGGCGGATACGGACCAGCGCCGAGTCGATCTTCGGCGGCGGCCAGAACGCCCCCGGCGAGATCGTCCTCAGCACCTCCACTCGCCCGAGCAGTTGGACGGTGACCGTCAGCGGGCCGTAGTCCTTGCCGCCGGGCGAGGCACGCAGACGGTCGGCCACCTCCTTCTGCACCGTGAACGCCAGCAACTCCACCCCCGCCAGCAGCAACTCCACCACCAGCGGGCTGGCGATGTTGTACGGCAGGTTCGCCACGAGCTTGTTCACCAGCCCTGCATCTCTTGCGTCGCTCAAAGATGCCACCACAGCCTCGGCCAGCGCGTGCTTGCCGGCCAGCACGTCCCCCTCGACGAGGGTGAACTTCGCCTCCCCGGCGTACCGGTCGCGGAGCAGGGCCGAGAGGTCGCGGTCGATCTCGCAGGCCGTCACGCGGGCGGCGCGGGTGAGCAGTTCCTCGGTGAGCGTGCCGGTGCCCGGGCCGACTTCGAGGGCATGGTCCGCGCCGGTGAGTTCGCCCGCCTCGGCGATGAGGCGGACGAGGTTCTGGTCGATCATGAAGTTCTGCCCGAACCGGTGCCGCGGCCGGGAGCCGGCGGCTTCGAGGTGGGCGAGAATCTGCTGCTTGCTTTGCGCCAAGCCGACAAGCGTAGGCCCGACGGCCCGTCGGCGGTAGCGTCGCTGGCCCGAATGCTTGGCGTGCGGGCCGATCGGGCATAGGTTGGACCGTATGCGAAGCTACGAAGTCATTCGACAAGCGGTGGCCGAGCCCGGGGTGAAGCAGGTCGCCTCGGCGTTGCGGGTGTCCAACGCGTTGGTTTACAAGTGGTGCGAGCCGCCGCGGAACGACGACGACCCGGACCAGTCCGGCGCACGCAACCCGCTGGACCGCGTGCGCGAGCTGTACATGCAGACGCGCGACATCCGGCTGGTGCGGTGGCTGTGCAACGAGGCCGGCGGCTTCTTCGTGGCCAACCCCCTGCCCGACCCGAGCCGGACGGTCGACGAGCATATCTACGACGAAACCCGGCGGATCTTCCGCGAGTTCTCCGAGTTGCTCGACGCCGTGACCACCAGCGTGCAGGACGACCCGTACGTGGACGAGGCCGAGGCCGCCCTGATCCGCGACAAGTGGGAAGACCTCAAAGGCTGCCTCGAGCAGTTCGTCGTGGCGTGCGAGCAGGGGCACTACCACCTGAAGGACGACGTGAAAGCAGCGGCGAAGTCGACCCGGCGGTGAAACAACCGCTCAACCCGCGGCGAACCGCGTACGGCTGACCGTGCAGCAGGATTGCAGAGGCTGTAAGCATCTCCCGCAGGGCACCCGCGGGAAGGTCACCCACGACTCCGAAGCAGAACCGCCGGCACTCGCCTCCCGACTGCTCTACTCCTTCTCCGACTCCTCCGCGATCGTCCGGAAATACTTCCGCACCGCCGACTGGGCCTGTCGACTGACGCGCTGTTCGTCGAGGGCGTCGGTGGCGGTCTGCTCGGCGGAGCGGGCGATCTGGCCGGCGGCGGCCTTGCTCTCGCCGCGGAGGTTCCCGGCCATGACGAGGGTCGAGGCCAGAATCTCCCCGTCGTCCTGCTCGGGCGAGCCGGCGACGTCCTGCTTCACGGTGAACAAAGCGGCCTTGGTCGTGAGCCCGCCCCCGCCGCCGCCGCCTTCACCGCCGGGTGCCCCTTCACCGTCGCCGCCGCCGTCCGGGTTGCCCTGCCCGGGCTGCTGGCCGCCGGCCATGCCTTGCCCGCCGCCCTCCCCGCCGCCCGGCTGTCCGCCGGCCATCTGGCCTTGACCTTGGCCTTGGCCCTGACCCTGGCCCGGGTTGTTGCCCGCGGTCGCCGCCGCGGCGGCGTCCGCCGCGGCCTGCTGCGCCTGACGCTGGGCGGCCGCCATCTGCTGCGCATCCTGCTGCACCGCGTCCATCTGATCCAACGCCTGCTGCATCTGCTGCGCCGCGTCCGCCATCTGCTGGCCCCCGGGCTGGCCCGGTTGGCCGGGCTGGCCGGGTTGCTGGTTCTGCTGGGCTTGCTGGGCTTGCTGCATCGCCTGGGCCATTTGCTGGGCGGCGTTCTGCATGTTCTGCGCCTGGGCCTGGGCGTTCATCGCGCCCTGCATCTGCTGCATCGCCTGCTGGATCTGCTGCTGTTGCTGCTGCGTGGGGCCCTGCCCGTCATTCATCTGCTGCATCATCTGCTGGGCCATCTGCTGCAGTTGCTGCTGGGCGGCCGCATCGCCGTTGGCCGCATCCTGCATCAGTTGCCGGGCCTGCTGGGCCTGCTGCTGGTCCATGCCCATGTTCTGCAATTGCTGCTCGAGTTGCCGCTGCTGCTGTGGGTTGTTCGCCAGGTCCTGCAGTTGCCCGGCCAGTTGCTGCATCTGCTGCTGGGCCTGCTGCTGCTGCCCGGGGGGGAGCTTGTCGAAGGTTTCGGCCAGTGCCTGCATGTCGGCCGCGGCCTGGGCGAAGTTCCCTTCGGACAGCGCCTTCTTCGCCTCCGCGACGGCCCCCTCTTCAGCCTCCGTGGCCGGCTGGAGCGACCGGAACATCTTCTGGTTCTCCCGCGCCTGCACGAACCGGTCGTTCTTGCGGGCCTCCTCGCGCAGCGCCTCGGCCAGATCCCGGTTGGCGTCCGCCACGATGCGGTTGGCCTTCTGTGCATCACGTATCGGCCGGTCGGCGATCTCCTGCAATCGCACCTTCGCGTCACGCAGGGCCTCGGCGTCCGCCACGGCCGGGGGGGCCGCGGCGATCTTCTGCAGCGTCGCCCGGACGCGCTGCTCGGCGGCGCGGTCCTGGGCGTCCGTCGCGTCGACCGGCGCGAGTGCCACCGGCTCGTCCCCGGCGAACAGGTCCATCGGCTTCAGGAACAGCACGCCCGCCCCGGCCAATGCCAGCACGAGGGCCGCCGGCGAGAGGAGCCTGGGCCACGTCGGGCGGAACTGCTTCGTCAGGTGGACCGAACCGGCCGCGGCCGCGCAAGACCGCTGCGCCGCGACGGCGAACGCGTCGCCCGACTGGTTGCGGGTGTGTAGCGCGGTGCTGAACGCCTCCTTGGTACCCAGCGCGACGTCGATCGCGATGGCGGCCTGCATCTCGTCCGGCCGTTTGAGCCACGCGAAGACCGCCGCCGAGGCGACCGTCGCCGCCGCCACGCCGCCGACCCACGCCCACGGCCGCGGCGGCACCAGCCCGAACAGCCACCACGCCAGCACGCCCAAAAGCACGGCACAAGCGCCCGCGAGCCCGGCGGGCCCGAGCGCCGCGACGAACCGCCGGAGCGTGAGCCGGCCGCGTACCCGGGCGATAATTCGGTCGATCTGGTTCATGTTCGGCCCCTTGCCTGACGGTTAGACAGCCTGCTGCGCCGGCTTTGTGCGACACCCGTTTGGACGCAGACGTTCGCCGGGGGTTCCGATGATTGTAGACTAACCCGACCTATGGCCGCCCGTCTCGTGGAAATCGTCCGAAACCTGCCGGCAAGCCGGGTCGTGCTCGTCGGCGACCTGATGGTCGACCGGTACATGTACGGCAACGCCGAGCGGCTCAGCCCCGAAGCCCCCGTGCCGGTGCTCCACTTTCAGCACGAGGAACTGCGCCTCGGCGGTGCCGGCGGCGTCGCGGCGAACCTGGCGGCGCTGGGGGCGAAGGTGGCCGTGGTCGGCGGCATCGGCGACGACGCGACGGCCGGGGAGGTCCGGCGGCTGCTGCGGGAGATCGGCTGCGACACGGACGGGCTCGTCTGCTGCCAGGACCGCCCGACGACCTGCAAGATGCGCCTCGTCGGCTCGGCCCAGCACCGCCACCCGCAGCAGATGATCCGCATGGACTACGAAAACCGCCAGCCCCTGCCCGACGACATGGCCGAGGCGGTGGTGGCCAACACCCTTAACGCCATGGAGGGTGCGGCCGTCGTCTGCATCGAGGATTACGACAAGGGCGTCCTCCGGCCGGACGTGATTCAGCGCATCATCGAGGCGGCGAACCAGCGGGGCATCCCGACGCTCGTCGACCCGGCCAAGCTCTCGAACTACGACCGCTACCGCAGCGCCACCTGCCTGAAACTCAACCGCCCGGAGACCGAAGCCGCCACCGGCCTGCCCTGCCGCGGCCCGGCGGACTGGCCCGCCGCCGCCGAGCACCTCCTGAAGCAGCTGAACCTGCAGGTCGCCGTCATCACGCTCGACAAGAGCGGCGCCTACCTGGCCACGGCCGAGGGCGAGCACCAGCACTTCGCCACGAAGCCGCGGCAGGTGTACGACGTGACCGGCGCCGGCGACATGGTGCTGGCGACCCTGGCCGTGTCCCGGGCGGCGGGCGCTTCCTGGGGCGAGGCGCTTATGCTGTCCAACGTGGCCGGCGGGCTGGAGGTGGAGCGGTTCGGCGCGATCCCCGTCACGCCCGACGAGATCATTGAGGAACTCCTGGCCGACCTGCACGACGACCTGGGCAAGGAACGGACCCTCGAAGACCTGCTGGTGGACGTGGAGCGGCACCGTGCCGCGGGCCGAAGGATCGTCTTCACCAACGGCTGCTTCGACCTGGTGCACTTAGGCCACGTGAAGTACTTCCAGTTCGCCAAGCGGCAGGGGGACGTGCTGATCGTGGGGGTGAACACGGACGGGAGCATCCGCCGGCTCAAGGGGGAGAAGCGCCCCGTCATTCATGAGGACGACCGCGTGGGCGTGCTCGAGGAGCTGGAGAGCATCGACTACCTCGTGAAGTTTGATGATGACACGCCGCTGCGGCTCATCGAGGCGATTCGGCCGGACGTGCTCGTGAAGGGTGCCGACTACGCGAAGGAGCAGGTCGTCGGGTGGGAGCTGGTGGAGGCGGCCGGCGGGCGCGTGGCGCTGGCGCCGCTGATCGAGGGGCGCAGCACCAGCGGCGTGATCGGGCGGATCGTCGAGGCGTACAAGTAGGCGGCGGCCGGCGGGGCTTGCGGCCGTGGGCCGGGGATTGGCGCCCGGGGGCTGTTCAGTCGGCCGGCTGAACCGGCGGGTCGTCATTCGACGAACCGCTGCACGTGAACGTGCCGCCGGTGCTCAGCAGCAGGGACAGCAAAAGCGCGACGACGAGAAGACGGTGTTTCATGGTTCAACCTTTGTGCGGCAACGCTACCCGGACCGCCCGGCGATACGCCAGCGCCTCACCCCGCGGTTTATAAGCACCCCGTTCGGCACCCGGCTACCTGCCGACGAGGTCGAAGGTCACCTCAACGCCTGCAGTCACGGTGATCTCTCCGAGGGCAGTCGTCCGGCCGCCGGCGTCCGCCTCGACCCGTGCCGACTGCATCATCGGCGTGGGCGGGTTGTAGCCGACGCCCGTCTCCTGGATGCTCCGCGGCAGCCCGACCTGCATGCCCAGTTCGCCGGCGAGCAACTCGGCCCGCGCCTTGGCGTCCGCCACGGCTTCCTTGCGGGCCTGGGTCATCAGCTCGTCGCGACGGCTCGTCTCGAAGCTGAAGCCCTGCAGCGTGTTCGCCCCGCTTTCAAACGACGCCCGGAGCAACGCCTGGAACTTCTCGGGGTCGCGGAGCGTCACCCGATAGAGCCGGCTGGCCGAGAAGCCTTCGATCTGCTGTTGCTGCCCGACCTCCCGTGAGGCGGGCTGGCGGTACCGCGGGTAGACGCGGACGGAGGTGGTCTGCACGTCCTTCTCCGGCACGTCGAGGCGCATGATGGCCTTGAGCAGGTCGGCACTGCGGTCCTCCAGCTGGTCGGTCGCCTCCTTGAGGTCTGTGGCGAAGGTCTGCACGCCGAGCGTCACGACGATCTCGTCCGGCTCGACCTTGACCTGCCCCTCGCCCGTCACACTGACCGTCCGCAGGCCCTGCTGCACCTGGGCGAACGCGGGGACGGCCAGCAGGCAACAAATAAGCGGTAGGAAACGGATCATGCAGGCTCCTTGGTATGCCGAAGCTCAGGCCTCGAGCTGGCGCATCCGCTCGACACATGCCTTGAGTGCCGGAACGGGGTTCTCGGGGTCGGCTTCATATTCAAGGACAGCGTACCCGTCAAAACCGTTGGTCTCCAAGGCGCGAATGTACGCCGGGAGGTCGAGGTTGCCGGTGCCGACGACCACGTCGTTCCACTTGCCGTCGCGGTCGAACGTGAAGTCCTTGTAGTGGAGCCCGTAGACGCGGCCTGCGAACTTCTGTGCCCACTGCACAGGGTTGCCCTGGCGCGGGCCGATCTGCATGGCCCAGGCACTGTCGATGCAGACGCCGATCCTCGGCCCGCCGATTTCCAGCAGGTGCGCGATCACGTCCGGCTGCCCGCCGAACATGTAACCGCCGTGGCAGTGGATCGCCACGCGTGCGTCGTACTCCTGGGCGAGTTTGGCCATCTGCGGGACGGCCTTCTGAAAGCTGTCGACTTTGAAGTGCGCCGACAGGTGGCTCGCCCCGGCCGCCTTGATGCACTCGAACCGGTTGCGTGCGTGCTTCTCGTCGCCGGTGAAAGTCTCGACGCCGATCGACACGACCGACACGCCTTCGTCCGCGTAGGTCTTGACGACGTCTTTGAACGCAGCGGGGTCGTCGAAGCTGGCGTGCACGGCACAGACTTCGACCTTATCAACGCCGATCTCGCGGACCATGCGGGCGACGGCGGCATTGTCCTTGAAGCTGCGGAAGCAGTAACTCTGCACGCCAAAATCACGGGCTGCGGTGGGCATCGTATCTCCTGATAAGCGGGTTCACTGTAACTGATGAAATTGCATCCTCAGACCGGATGAGTCTCCTGAAGAACGAAGGTTAACCGCAAAGCAGCAGCGTCAACAGTCTTGCCCGACCGGCCGGCCGTGCGGCAGAACGAAGCGGCCCCAGGTGCTTCGTGTGGCATCGTGCCGCAGGGCGACCTGTCGCAGTTTTCCGTGGCCGGCAACGTCGTAAGTTGGCCTGTTGTGGATCGCAGGCCGGTGCTTTACGGCATCGGCGGTCGAGGCGCATCAACGCGGCGACCGGCAGCACCACGGGAGGGTCAACATGAACATTCTGCCCACGAACGGTAGCGGCATTCGCCCGGACGACTCAGGACCGCACAACGGCCGGCCGGTCGGCAGCGTCTGCCAGCTTCGCGCTTTATGTCGCGCCGCCACACGGGCCGGCGTCGACTGCCGCCGCATCATTCTGGACCTGGGACTGAACCCGACGTGCATCGCCGACGACATCAACGCCGTCGCGCCTGTGGCCGTCATCTGCGAGGCATTCGAGGCCGCCGCCGAAGCCGCCGCCGACCCGTTCCTCGGCCTGCGCGCCGCGCAGGACTACCGCCCCGCCGACCTGCAGGCGCTCGGCTACGCCATCGACCACCAGCCCAACCTCCGCGCCTCGCTCACCTTCATGGTGAACCACATTCACGAATACAGCCATGCGGTGGACCTCAGCTTCGCCGTCGATGCAAGCCGGGCCAGGCTCGCCTACCAGCTCGTCGAGCCGCGCGTGCGCCGTAAACGCCAGCGGACCGAGTACGCCATCGGCTGCCTCATCCAGATCATCCGGCGCATCGTCGGGGAGTCGTGGCACCCGCTCGAGGTGCACTTCGAGCACGACGACCGCGGCATGAGGCGAAACTATGCCGCCATGCTCGGCTGCCGCGTTGTGTTCGACCACTACACCAATGCCGTCCACTTCGACGCTTCGGCACTCACGACCGTCAACCGTCACGCCGACGCGGAGTTGCTGCCATTTCTCACCGCGCAGCTGGGCCGCAGCGCCGCGGCCTGCGACCCGGAGATGAACTTCGTCACCCGCGTCCGCCGGAGCATCGACACACTCCTGGGCGACGACGCCCCGACCGAAACCCGCGTTGCCAACACGCTGGACGTCGGCGAGCGGACGCTGCGCCGCCGCCTCACGCGGCACGGCACGAGCTTCAAGCAACTGGTGGACGAGGTGCGCTACCGCCGGGCACTGGCCCTGCTCGAACGCCGGGACATGAGCCTGGCCGAGGTCGCGCGCCTGCTCGGCTACAGCAGCCAAAGCTGCTTCACACGCAGCTTCCGCCGGTGGACCGGCTCCACACCCACGACGTTCCGGCACCGCCGCAACTGAAGTGTCGGCCTCGAAGAGGCATGTCGTAAGCCGAAAGCGACTTGTACTTCTCGGTCGGCCGGTGCTCAGGCCTGCTTGGCGAGCTTGGGGTCCAGCGCATCGCGCAGGGCCTCGCCGATGAGGATGTAAGCGAACACCGTGAGGAAGATCGCCAGGCCCGGGAAGATGGCAATCCACCAGTTAAACCCCGTCCCGCCGGACCGCGCCTGATTGAGCAACTGCCCCCAGCTCGGGTCCTTGGCCTCCAGGCCGAGGCCCAGGAAGCTGAGGGTGCTCTCGAAGAGGATGGCCGTGGCCACGCCGAAGCTGGCATTCACCAGCACGGGCGCGACGCCGTTGGGCAGCATGTGGCGAAAGAGCAGGGACCGCACCGGCAGCCCGGCGGCGCGGGCGGCCTGCACGAAGTCCATGCCGCGGAGGCGCAGGAACTCGGCCCGGATGAACCGCGCGTTCGTCGTCCACGCCAGCAGCCCGATCGTCGTCATCATCAGCCAGATGTTCTTGCCGAAGAAGCTCATCACGATCAAAAGCACGATGAGAATAGGTACGGCCTGAAGGATCTCGATGAACCGCATCAGCAGCAGGTCCACGATGCCCCCGGCGTACCCCATGATTGCGCCCACGATCACGCCTATGACCACGGCGATACTCGTCGCGATGAAGCCGATCGCCAGCGCCACGCGCGTGGCGTGAATCATCCGGCTGGCCATGTCCTCGCCGTTGATGGTGGTGCCGAGCCAGTGGTCGCTGGGGAAGTTGGCGGCCTTTTCGTTGGGTTTCCAGAATGGTGCAAGCGCGCGGGCGTCGCCCAGGTCGCTCATGCGGTCGTTGGGGCTGAAGGGAATGGGCGCGAAGACGACCTGCTCGTAACTGCCCCGCTCCTGGGCCTGGCGGTACTGACTGAGACGCTCCAGCAGCGGCGGGTCGGCCAGGGCCCAGCCGACGGCCAGCGACGCCAGGACCAGACCCGCCGCCGCCGGGATCATCGCCTTGCGAAGGAGCTTGAACTGCCAGGCGGCCAGGGCCAATGCCGTGACGCCCAGAAGCATCAGGGGCAGGGCGATGTCGATCAATGTGAGGCTGCGCCACAGCGGGCTGATCCACGTGCCGTCGGGCAGGCGGACGTAGTACGGGCGACTGTTGGCGATGAACGGCGCGAAGACGGCCAGGAGGATGAGCAGCACCACCCACGTCAGCCCGATGCGGGCACCCCACCGGCCCAGGGTCTGCATGACGGCCGTGGCCAACAACGACCGGGCGGGCCTGACGCCGGCGAGGTCGGCACCGTCCACGGTGCTGCCGATGTCGTCTTGCGGGGTGAGGCGGGCGGCATCGGTAGCCGGCGGCTGCCTGTCGGCGACGGTGGGCCGGCCGCCGTGGATGTCCCCTTCGGCGGCACGCCGGCCGACGTCCAGTGCGCCCGTGGCCCTGACACTTGTGGCACCACGGACGTCGGTGGGGACGCTGTCGCCGAGCGTACCGTCGCCATTGCCGCCGGAGGTGCGGTCGGTATCGGGCTGTCGGAGTTGGCGGAGTGTCGGGGTCATTCGTAGCTCACCCGTGGGTCGGCCGCGGCGTAGGCGAGGTCGGCGATGAGGTAGCTGATGATCGTGAGGATGAGCGTCACCAGCGTCAGGCTCAGGAACAGTTCACGGTCCTGCAGCAGCAGCGACTCAACCGCGAGCGAGCCCATACCGTCGATGCTGAAGATGCGTTCGACGACGACCGAGCCGGCAATGACCGCCGGCAGAAGCGAGGCGAGCACGGTGATGATCGGGCCCAGGCTGTTGCGGAAGGCGTGCCGCCAGACGACCAGCTTGTCCGACAGGCCCTTGGCCCGCGCGGTGCGGACGAAGTCGCTGCCGAGCGTTTCGAGCATACTGGTGCGTGTCAGCTTGCTTAGGTAGGCGAACTGCGCGTACGTGAGGCAGAGCACCGGGAGCACGAGGTGCCACAGCGAGTCCAGCAGGTAGCCGCGACGGAAGCCGCCGTCGGCGGCCGTGCCGGGGAAGAAGGGCTGGGTCTGGGCTTCGAGGCTGCCCAATTGCGCCGGCGGGAACGGCGGCGGGGCGATGTACTGCGCGTTGGCCAGGAAGCCGATCATCATGACGCCGGCCCAGATCACGGGAATGCTGTAGAGCCCCAGCAGCAGCGTGCCAGTGCCCCAGTCCTGCCAGCCGCCGCGGTGCTTGGCCGACCAGACGCCAGTGAGAATGCTGATGCCCAGTGCCAGCGGAATGCTGATGGCGTTGAGCAAAAGCGTGATGGGTAGCCGCTCGACGATCAGGTCGTAGGCCGGGCGGTTCCACACGAAGCTGTATCCAAGCTCGCTGCCCTTGATAGGGTTCTGGTCGAAGCGGACCTGCCCGGGGCGCGGCGAGAAGTTGACCTCGCCGGCGGCCTGGGCTTGCTCCTCCTCGGCCGTCACGGCATCGACCAACGCCTGCCCGCCGAGAGTCGGATCCTCGGCCAGAAGCTGCTTTTCGGCCTCGGCCCGCCAGGCCCGGCGCACGGCGCGGCTCTCAACCACTTCAGGGTCGTTGTACTTCCACACCGGCAGGCCGACCGGCGAGGCGTTGTTCAGCCACCGGGCGTACTGAATCAGAAACGGGTCATTGAGCCCGAATCGCTCGTTGAAGTAGGCCTCACGCTCCTCGCGAACCTCCGGACGCAACTGCCCGTCGGGCGGCAGCAGCGTGTCGGTGATCTTCACCGGGGCCATGTACATCAGGCCGTAGACGAGCAGTGTCGCCCCGATGATCGTCGGGATGAAAAGGAGGATTCGGCGAAGAATGTAGTTGAACATCGCGTTCCCGAAACGTCAGCGGCGGAGAATTACCGCGTCATCTGCTGCTGGCTGCTGGGGATGAACCAAGGCACGACGCCGCCGTTGAGGAACTCGTAGTTCAGGCCGACCGCGCTCTTCTCGACGTTGTTGATGCGCTTGTTCATGACCCGCAGGGCCTGGCGGTTGAGCAGGAAGGTGTAGGGCTGCTCCTCGTGGAGGATGCGGTGGGCCTCGTTCCAGTGCGCCATGCGCTGGTCCTTGTCCATCGTCGTGCGGGCGGCGTCGATGGCCTCGTCGAGCCGCGCGGAGCGGTAGCCGGTTCGGTTGTCGCCGCCGACCTTCGCCTGGTCCGAGTGGAAGATCTGGTAGAGGTCCGATTCGATGCCGCTGCTCCAGCCGAGGGTCGCGGCCTCGAAGTTGCTCTCGGTCAGGCGTTTGACGAGCACGGGCCAGTCGGTCCGCTCGGTCTCCACCATGATGCCGCCCGCTTCGAGATTGCCCTGGATCGCCAGCACGATCTTCTCGGTGATATCGTTGCCACCCGGGTACATCAGCTTGAACTGGAACAACTGGCCGCTTTCGTCCTCCAGCACGCCGTCGTTGTTGCGGTCCTGCCAGCCGGCTTCGGCGAGCAGTTCCATCGCGGCGTCGGGGTCGTAGGGCCACGGCTCGATCGAGGGGTCGGCCTGGGGGTTGCCCGGCACGAAGGGCCCCGTCGCCACGTTCGCATAATTGCGGTACAGCTCGTCGACGAGCCGCTGACGGTCGATGAGCATCGTCATCGCCCGGCGGACGCGCGGGTCGGCGAACTTGGTCTTTTGTGCCACGCCATTGACCCGCCGCTCCTGGTTCCAGCCGATGTAGGTGTAGCCGCCGTACGCCGAGTCGTAGTTCAGGGCGTTGGCCATCTGCATCACTTCCGGGTCGGCCTTGAGCTTGTCGTAAAGCTCCGGCGACGGCGCGTAGCGGTCGAGCTGCCCGTTGCGGAGCATGGCAAGCTGCGCCGCCTCCTCCTGAATCTGCTTGAAGACCATCCGGTCGAACGTAGCCGGGACGCCCCAGTAGCGCGGGTTGCGCACCAGCACCACATCCTGTGCCGGCGTCCAGGTCGTCGGGTTCTCGAGCATGTACGCCCCGCTGCCCATCAGCAGCCCGATCTCCTCGTTATAGTCCTGAGGTTTGTACTGCGAGTAGAAGGCCTTGGGCATGATGCCCGTGCCGGCCGCCGTCTCGAAGTTCAGGAAGTAAGGTGCCTTGAAGTGGAACCGCACGGTGCGGGAATCGACCACTTCGACCGACTCGAGCCACTGCTCCAGATACGACCGCTGCCGCTCGGCCTGCACCTCGGGGTTCATGATCCAGTCGAAGGTGAACTTCACGTCCTCGGCCGTCAGCGGCGAGCCGTCGCTGAACCGCACGCCGGGCCGGAGGTAGAACGTCATGGTCAGCCCGTCCTCGGAGATGTCCCACCGCTCGGCGAGCTTGGGTTCAAACTCCTTGGTGAACGGGTTGCGCTGGGCAAGCCCCTCGAGCACAAGGCCTTCGATCCAGGTCGAGTAGACGTCCTGGCTGATCAGTGGCGTGATCCCGCCGATTTTGGTGCCGAAGTTGTCCAGGTACCAGCCGCCTCGGGCGAATTCCGGCTCGGCCTCGGCGCGGCGCATCAGCTCGAACGCCTCGGCCCCTGCCGCCGCGGCGACAGACGTGCTGCCGCCGGCCGAGCCGGCCGAGTTTCCGCCGGCCTGTGCCATGCCCTGTTGCGAGCCGCCGTTCGTCTGCGGCACGAAAGTCTGGGGCGTTCCCTGACCTTGAGGTGACGGCCCGACGCCGTAGAAGTTCTGCACGATCTGCCCGCCGCCTCCGCCGCCGGCGGCTACCTGTTCGAGCTTCTGGTTCATTCGGCTCAGGTCGCCTTCCATCCGGCGATTCTGGCTCTCGAGGTTTTTGACGACGTCCCATTGCCGGTCGAACTGGAGCATCGACAGCACGAGCACGACGAGCACAGCCAGGACGAGCCCGACCAGGATGAAGTCCTTGAGTCCGAAGCGGTTTTCCATGGTTCTTTCGTCGGTGTATGAAGGGCCAAGAGCAGAAGCCGGCTGCTACAACTTGGCCGTGTCCCGTTTCGGGTCGAACAGGTCGCGGAGACCGTCGCCCAGAAAGTTGAGGCTTAGTAAGGTAACGGCCAGCAGCAGGCAAGGAAAGAGTAACTGCCACCAGTAGCTACGGATCGGGTTAATCGCCGCTTCGAGCCCGTCGGCGGCGAGGCTGCCCCAACTGGGCAGCGGCGGCTGAACGCCGATGCCAAGGAAACTCAGGAAGCTTTCCTGCAGGATCGCTTGCGGGACGGTCAATGTAGCATAGACGAGGATCGGTCCGACGAGGTTCGGCAGCATGTGGTGCAGGAAGATGCGGCGAGGCTTCACGCCCGCCGCCCGGGCGGCCTCGATGAACGGCTGGTCACGGAGGCTCAGCACCTGCCCGCGAACGACCCGCGCCATCGTCAGCCAACTTACCAGCCCGATCGCCACGAACATCACCGAGAGGCTCGCGGCGCTCTTGGGGCTGTCGAACAGTGCCGCTGCCTCAAAAAACCGCTCCAACGGCGGCTCCAGCCCGACTTTGAAGAGGATCACCAGCAGCACGTACGGCAGGCCGTACATCACATCGACGATACGCATCAGGACCTGGTCGGTACGCCCGCCGGCGTAGCCTGCGATGAGCCCCACACCCACACCCAGCACCACGCTGATGGTTGCCGCGGCAAGGCCCACACCGAGCGACACGACACCGCCCAGAAGAACCCGCGAGAGCAGGCTGCGGCGTTCGACGTCGTAACCGAAGAGGCCGACCAGCACGTTGGGCCGGTCCAGGTCCTGCACGAAGCCGCTGCCGCCCTCGGCCGCTTCGGCCAACGGGGCGGCGTTCGAGCGGACGGAGAACGGCCGATCATAAAACAGCGACGACCCTTCGAAGAACCCCAGCGTCCACGGGCCCGTCAGGAGGCACGACGCCACGATCGCCAGCAGTATGCCGCCGCCCAGCCAGACCCGGGGCATGCGCAACGCCTGCCGCCAGATGTGGTCGGGCTTCGGCGTCCCGACGCCGGGGCCTGACGGGTCGTCGATTCCGGGCGGTAGCGGTGCGCCGGTCGGTGTGGCCACTTCGGCCAGGTGCGGCCCGGGGCCGGCGGTCGGCCCGGCACTGAATACCACGTCGGTCGCCGGCAGGACACGCTTCGGCGGCCAACGGACGAGGAACGGGCTCAAGGCCACGCCGCCTGCGCGATAAAGCCACGAATCGCTCACGCCGAGGCCCCCTTCTGGGTCAGTTCGATGCGAGGATCGACGAGGCTGTACATGACATCGACGGCGAGATTGAGTGATAGCAGCAACACGCTGTAAACCATGACCGTACCCAGGATGAGCGTCTGGTCTCGGTCGATGACGCTGGAGACGAAGTAGCTGCCCAGCCCGGGAATCGCAAAGACGGTCTCGACGACGAAACTGCCGACCAGCACATTGGCCGCGGCCGGCCCGAGGAAGCTGAGCACCGGCAGCGCCGCATTCCGCAGGCAATGCTTGAAGATGACCTTGAGCTTGGACAAGCCTTTGGCCCGCGCGGTTCGGACGTAGTCGGAGCCTAGCACGTCCATCATGCTCACGCGGGTCAGCCGCGTGATGTAGGCCATCGGCAGGAGCGATAGCGCGACCGCCGGGAGAACGATATGGCGCGCGTAGTCATTCGTGGCGGCGGTCAACGCCTGGACGTTCTGGGAGAAGCTCAATTCCGCCCCCGGCCCGACGGCGGCGAGATAGACGTGCAGGTTCTCGTAGCCGCGGCCCTCAACGGCCGGCCAGCCGCCGATCGGAAAGACCTTGAGCTGCGCCGCGAAGACCAGCAGCAGGACGCCGGCCACCACGAAGCTTGGCACCGAGACCCCGGTGAGTGCGATCGAACTGCTGAGCCAGTCGAGAACCCCGCCGCGCTTGACCGCCGCGAGCGTGCCTACCAAAACCCCCACGACCGCGGCGATGGCAATGGCCGTCGCGCCGATCGCGATGCTGACCGGCAGCCCGGCGGCGATGATCTCGCCGACGGAACGTCCCTGCGTCGCAAAGCTGGGCCCGAAGTCGCCGGTGACCATCTTCGCCGGGTAGGTCACGAGGAACTTGATCGGGTCGTCGGCGTTGTATTGCCGCTTGAGACTCTCCAGTTGCTCGTCCGTGAGGTTGCGCTCGCGCGAGCCGGAGAATGGGTCGCCGGGCGCAACCCAGGCCAATGCGAAGGTGATGAGATAGATCACCGCCAGGATCAGGGGGAACTGGATGACTCTGGCTGAGATGAAACGGAACATGAGGCCTTATGCGTGATGAATGAGGAGTGAGAATGACTTGCCTTCAGAGGCCCTAAGTCGCGACTTTGCTGTTCTAACGCCGGACGGGCTACGCCCACCGCTCGCCGGGTCGGGGCAGGTCATGCGAAGGGCACAACGTTCTGCCCGTCTGCGTAAAGCCCTACGCTCGTTCGTCATTCATCACTTGGAAAGCATCACTTTCCCGCCACGCCGGGGCCGGTGCTCCGCGGCGTCTGCACGTTCTTCATGACCACGAAGTTCTTCGCGTTCTTGGGAATGCCCGTCACGTCCGGGCGGTGGACGAAGCTGTTTACATAGTGGTACAGCGGGAGGATGGGTGCCTCCTGCAGGAGCACGCCCTCGGCCCGGCTCAGGATGTCCAGCCGCTCTTGCGGGTCGCGGGTGCGGCTGGCTTCGTCCAGCAGGCGGTTGTACTCGGCATTGACCCAGGCACCGTCGTTGTTCAGGCTGTTGGCGGCGTATTTGTCGGTAAACGTGGAGACGTCCAGATAGTCGCCGTACCAGCTGCCGCGGGAGATCTCGAACTGCCCCGGCTTCAACTCGCCGTTCTTAAGCTCCGGACGGTAACGGGCCTTGAACTGCGCCGAATCGACGCCGTCCAGATCGAACTGGACGCCGAGGTTGTTGGCCCATTGCCGCCGCAGGTTCTGGGCGACCTGCGCATGATCGCCGGTATCGGTGTTGTGCAGCAGTTTCAGGCGGGGGAAGTTTTGCCCGCTCGGGTAGCCGGCCTCGGCGAGCAGCGCCTTGGCCCGCTCCACGTCGAATGACAGCCCATCAGGGTAGGTATAGCCGGGGAAGTACTCGGCGTTGGCGGGCACGTAGTTCGTCGCCGGCATCTGGTCCAGCTTCACGATGTCGACGATCTGATCCTTGTCGATTGCCATGGTCAGCGCCTGGCGGACGCGGCGGTCGGCCAGCGGGTTCTCGCGCCCGTCCGGCAGCGTGCCGTACGTGTTAAACACCCAGAAATACGTGCCGTATGCCGGGAAGATGTGGATGTCGTCCCGCCCCTGATCCCGCATGTCGGCGGCATTCTGCCCCGGGATGTCGGTCAGCCAATCGACCATGCCGGCTTCGTAACGCTGCAACTGCTGGTTGACGTCCGGCAGGTCCAGGCAACGAATCGTGCGGCTTTTGACGCTCGCCTTGTCCCAGTAGTTCTCGTTCATCACCAGCGTCTGGCCGACCTTCAGGTCCCACCGGCCCAGCGTGTAGGCACCGTTCGTCACCAGCGTCTCGGGCTTGGTGAAGTAGGCCGGGTCGTAGGTCACGCGGCCGGCGTCATCCGTCCGCTCGAACGCCTTCATGCTGGCTTCGTGCAGCGGCAGGTAGGGGCTGAACGCCAACAGGCCGGGGAAATAGCCGATGTAGTGGTCGAGCGTCACCTCGAAGGTGCGATCGTCGATTTTGCTGATCCCGACCGCCTCAAAATCCGCGGCGTTGGGGTCCTTCTCGTAGGCGTCTGCGTAGTCCTTGGCACCGGCGATGTAGTCATTCACGAGGTAGCTGTAGTCGCCGGGCTCGCGCATCATCCGCCGCCATGCGAAGATGAAGTCGTCACTGGTGACGGCGTCGCCGTTGCTCCACTTCGCCTCTTCCCGGAGGGTGATGGTGTAGACCATGCCGTCGTCGGAGACGTCGACGGCCTGGGCCGTGCCCAGGATCGGCTCAAGCGTCTCGGGGTGCAGCACGTACACGCCCTCGAAGAGCGCCTGGCCGACGCGGATGTCCTGCATCCACGACATCTGGTTCGGGTCGAGCGTGCTGACCTCGCCGCGATTGGCGTAAACAAACTCCGCCTCGGGCTGGCTGCCGGCGTTGCCCGACTCCCCACATCCGGCGGCCAACATCAGGACGCAACCGGCCAAACCGCCCAGGCACCTCTTCGTGAAGTTCATGTCGCGTACCTTCCTTGTTCCTGAGCCGACGTCAACGAAAATCGGCCGAGGTCGTGCCGATGTTCGGCCTATGCCTTTGAACTGTCCTGAACGATTCAAGCCCTCAAAAGCCTAACGAGATGCACGGCCCGCAGGCGACTGCAGGGGACCGCAGGTCCACCGCGAAGGCCACGCCGCCCCGTTCACGCACGCGACTCGGCACGGCCCGCGGCCGGGCAATCGCCGGGGCTACGCCGGGCACTCGCCCACCTCACGGCAGTTCCACGTCTTCCCATACTTGCCCGATCGCGCCGAACACCGCGTCCACACGGGCTCGCGTGCTGCTGATCTGCGGAGGGCGGAGCGGGATTTGCGCCAGCGACACCGCCGGGGCCGCCAGCACCGAAATGTTCTCTGAAAACGCCACCGCGCCCAGGCTCTCGCCCATCTTGCGGATGACCTGGGCGTAAGGTCCCTGCTCAACCTGCTTGACCATCTGCATCCGCGTCAAGGCCGCGTCGATCAGGTCGACGGTCAACTGGATGACCTCCGAACGCTCCTCCGGGTTGAACTGCTCCCACACCTGCACGCTCACGAGGTAGGCCGGCGGCAGCCAGTCGATCTCCGGCAGGTCCGGGCCCGGCTCGACGCTGTACAGGTCGATGCGCTTGCGCATCAACGAACGCAGGCCCTGGAGCACCTCGTCCTTCCGCGAGCCGGCGGCGAGCAATCGGTCCGTCTGGTTCACGGTCAGGGCGCGAAACGCCTCGCCGACCAGCAAACCCTCGTTGATATTCTCCTCCGCAATCTGCAACACCGTGCGGTGCAGCGTCCCGTTGGGCTCGGAAAGGCTGCGGGCCATCAGGTGGCGGCTGCCGCGGACGCCCCACAGTTGCACCGGCTTGCTTTCGTCCGCCATCGCCGCCTCGACGGCCGGGAGCAACCGCAGCGACCGGCTCGCCTCGGCGATTTCCGCCACCGCGATCGCGGCATTGAGCCGGCGGGTCGGGTCGTCATTGTCGCGGATCACCGGCAGCAACGCACGGTTGGCCTCCCGGGCGACCTCTTCAAGGAACGCCGGCGAGACCTGAAAACCCTGCAACTCCGCCAGAAGCTGCTTTCGAGCGTCGGCCGCGGCGACAAGGTCGCCCTCCTGCATCCGCTCCGCGTAGCCGGCGACCGCCTGCCCGATCTGGGCGCGGTACGGCGTCAGGTCCGACGCGGTGCGCGCCGCGGGTGCAATCTGCGCCGAGGCAACGGGCACGCCCAACGCCAGGCCACAGGAAACGCCCGCCGCAAGGCAGGCCGACACGACGGCTCGCTTCAAGCTCGCTGGCAAACGACGACTCGCAGGTGAAGAGTGCAAAACGACCATACGCATTGGACGGCCTCCGAGGGCACATGGTTCGGCCGAACCGACTGGCCAGACCCCCGGATCAGGCCCGCCTCCGACGCCCCGGCGAAGCTACAGGCCGGCCATACCCAAGTCAAACCGTCAGACCGCGGCTAATGCGATGCGGGGACGTCAGATAAGCTGGGGGGTAGGCAGCAGGGAACAGGCAGTAGGCAGCAGGGAACAGGGAACAGGCATTAGCGAATAGCGATTAGCTCAGAACGGCCCGACGGGAGACCCATTGGTCATGGGTTCCCTGGACATTGCTCATTGAGCCCCCGCCCCTGCTGCCTGCTCCCTGCTGCCTCACCTCCCGGCATTGGTCATTCCCCCTTCCACCGACTACCTTCTGCCGCCATGCGCTGGACACAATCCCTCATCCCCACTCAGAAGCAGGTTCCCGCCGACGCCGTCATCATCAGCCACCAGCTGATGCTCCGGGCCGGCCTCATCCGTCAGCTCACCGCCGGCGCGTACGAGTTCCTGCCGCTGGGGCTCCGCGCCCTGCGCAAGGCCGAGGCGATCGTTCGTCGCGAGATGGACGCCTCCGGCGCCGCCGAGGTCCTGCTGCCCGCCCTGCAGCCCGTCGAACTCTGGCAGGCCTCCGGCCGCGACGAGCTTTACGGCCAGAACCTCATGCGCTTCAAGGACCGCCACGGCCGCGAGAACGTGCTGGGCCCCACCCACGAAGAGGTCATCACCGACCTCGTGAAGTCCTACGTCGGCAGCTACAAGCAACTGCCGCTGAACCTCTACCAGATCCAGACGAAGTTCCGCGACGAGTTCCGCCCGCGGTTCGGCCTGCTCCGCGTCCGCGAGTTCGTCATGAAGGACGCCTACAGCTTCGATGCCACCGAGGCCGGCCTTGCCGCCTCCTACGACACCATGTACGCCACCTACGAGCGGATCTTCACCGCCTGCGGCGTGCCGTACGTCGTCGTCGAGGCCGAGAGCGGCCCCATTGGCGGCTCCGGCAGCCACGAGTTCATGGCCAACTGCTCCGCCGGCGAGGACGTCCTGCTCACCAGCGACAAACACAACTACGCCGCCAACCAGGAAAAAGCCCAGACCGGCCCCCGCCCCCACGACTTCGCCGGCGAACCCGCCGCCCCGCTTGAAAAACTCCACACCCCCGGCCTGCCCGGCATCGACCTCGTCGCCGCACACCTCAAGGTCACCCCGGCCGACATGCTCAAGACCCTGCTGTTCAAGGTTCAGGCAGCAGGCGGCGGGCAGGCAGCAGGGGATCTTGCAAAGGTCGGGCGGGTTCTGGCCGTCGTCCGCGGCGACCACGACGTCAACGAGGCCAAGCTCGCCGACGCCGCCAAGGCCGCCGGCCTCATCGCCGCCGACGCCACGCTCAGCCTCTTTGACATCGCCGAGGCCACCGCCGCGGGGTACGCCATCGGCTACGTCGGCCCGCACCAGGTCATGCTCGACCCGGCCGCCGGCCTCGTCGTCGATTTCGACGCCGCGCGGGGCACCACCCCCTGGGTCACCGGGGCCAACGAGAAGGACCAACACGTCCGCAACTTCAACTGGTTCCGCGAGTGCGGCGACGTTCTGGCCGACCCCGCCCGCTGCGTCGCCGCCGACGTCCGCAACGCCCTGGCCGGCGACCCGAGCCCCAAGAACGACGGCGGCACCCTGCAGGCCTCCCGCGGCATCGAACTGGGCCACGTCTTCAAGCTCGGCACCCGCTACAGCGTCGCCCTCGACGCCAACGTGCTCGACGAAAAACAACAGAGCCGGCCGGTGATCATGGGCTGCTACGGCATCGGCATCGGCCGAATCCTCATCGCGGCGGTGGAGAACTTCAACGACGACCGGGGCATCATCTGGCCGCGTGCCATTGCCCCGTACGAGATCTGCATCACCCCGATCAAGTACGACGGCGAAATGAAAGCCGCCGCCGACACCCTCTACGCCGACCTGAAAGCCGCCGGTTACGACATCATCCTCGACGACCGCGACGCCCGCCCCGGCGCCAAGTTCGCGGACGCCGACCTGTGCGGCTTCCCCCTGCGCATCACCGTAGGCGACCGCGGCCTGAAGGAGGGCAAACTGGAAGCCAAACGCCGCACGGACGCCGAAGCAACCATGATCGACGTCGCGGACGCGGTGCAACAAGCCGGGGCGTTGCTGGCGGATTACGCGCCGGTGCCGGTTGGTCGATGAAGTGAGGGGGCAATGAGAAATAAGTAAGAAGCAATGATCAATGAGCAGTGGGCAGAGACCCAATGACCAAGCGTCTATCGACTGTTGATGCTTGAGCGTATGCCCATCGCTTGTTTCTTCTCACTCATTACTTGTTGCTCATTACTCATTACCAATTGCTCATTCCACCGTGCGGCTTGCCCGCCGCGTCGGTAAAGTGCCTGCGTGAGTCGACGACGCCCCATTCTGCTTGACGCCCTCTCGGCCGCGGCCGGGGTGGGGGTCGTACTCGGCTCCTACTGGGCGGTTCGACCGTCACAGGACGCGGCCGGCACCGGCATGAGCGTTATGGAGGCGGCCGTCGTCGTTCTCGAGCAGGAGCTGGCCAGTTGGCCCGGCGAGGGCCCCGGCCGCGTGCGGCGGGTCTATGACCTGGAACCACTACTCGCCATCGACCGTTCGTATCTGGCACACCTGCGGGAACGCAACACCGCACTCGGCGCCATGAACGCGGCCAATGTCGGCCGGCCTTACCGTGAGCAGGGGCCCCTGCAGGCCACGCTTGAGGCGTACTTCATCGAACTGGGCATTCTCCGTCCGAATGACTACAAGCAACTGCCGGGCACCGTGGACGGCCGCTTCGTCGTCGTCGACCGCACGCCTGAGGAGCACGCGCAACTGCAGCGACTCATCGACGCAATGCTGACACTGGAGGCCCGATGACGCGTGCATTCGTAACCGGCGTCGTGGCAGGCCTCGTCGCCCTGGCCGGGCTGCTTTTGCTGGACCGGCGTCAGCCCTCACACAACTGGCCGTCGCCCGGCGGGCAGTTTTCCGGCGAACCGGCCACGCACGCCGCCGTCATGCTCGACGGGTCGGTCGTGCCGGTCGGCATGGAGCACGCCCGACGGCTGCAAAGGACGCTGGTGCACATCCAGACCGCCGGCATGTCGCCTGTGGCGGCACTTTGCGCCTGGAGTGAGGCGAGCGGGTTCGACCTGACCTTTCAAGACGGCTTTGACGTGGCAAGCCTCCGCTGGCACGGCAACAGGACCCAACAGCACGGCTCGCCCGAGCCGGCCGGCGAGGTGCTTGCACACCTGCTAAGTTCCATGTGGCACGCCCGCCTCGCCGAGGACCACCCGGACTTCCGCCGGGAGAGGGTCGGCTATCACCTCGGGCCCGACGGCACGGTCTCCGTCTGCGGGTTCCAGCCGAGGTGGATCGCCATGTTCGACGTACGACCTCTCCTGTGGGCGGAGCGTGACCGCGAGATTCGTATAGCCCTGCAGTTGCAGAAGGCGCACCGGCCTGCGATCGAAAGCCTCCACGCGGCCGGGCTCTCTGCCGACTGGATGCGGTGGCTTCTCAACTACCGGCCGAATGTAAAGCTCGAGACGTCCGACCTCCCGCACATGATCGCCCGGTACGTGTTTGAGCCGATGCCGCCACTGGCGTACCACGACGCCCACGTCTACAACGGCCGCCTGATCGTGCGGACGGAACCGCACGCCCTGGCGGCCGTCGGAACCTTCCTGAGGAACTTGGCGCGGGCCGACCTCCCCGACGACTCCCCCGACGCCGCCGCCGACGAGACCTGGACCCGCAGGCGCTGACCGAGAAGCGCCGGCGGGCGGGCCGCAGTAGCGGGTTAGGGAGCAGGCAGCCGGCAGCCGGCAGCAGGTCCGAATTCTGACTTCTGACTTCTGACTTCTGACTTCTGACTTTTTCCCCACCCTTCGTGCCTTCGTGCCTCCGTGCCTTCCTCCCCCCCCTCGATCCCTACTCCCCGTCCAGCAAATCAATCGTCTCGAACGCACCCTTTTCCAAAAACTCCAGGCTCGCGCCGCCGCCGGTGCTGACGTGGCTGACTTGGTTCGCCAGGCCCATCTGTTCCACGGCCGCGGCGGAGTCGCCGCCGCCGATCACCGTCGTCGCGCCGTTCGTCTTGGTCGCTTCGGCGCAGGCGCGGGCGACGGCTTCGGTGCCGGCGGCGAACGGCTTCTTCTCGAAGACGCCCATCGGGCCGTTCCACACCACCGTTTTGGCACCGTGGACGGACTTCAGGTAGAGGTCGCGGGTCTTGGGGCCGATGTCGAAGCCCTCCATGCCGTCGGGGATGTTGCCTTCCACCACGCTCGTCTCGGCGGTGTCGGTCATTTCGCTGGCGATGATGTTGTCGACGGGGAGTTTGATCTTTCCGCCGGCCTTGGAAAGCAGGTCTTTGGCGAGGTCGACCTTGTCCTTCTCCACGAGGCTGTTGCCGACCTGTTTGCCCTGGGCCAGGAAGAAGGTGTAGGCCATCGCCCCGCCGATGAGCACCTCGTCGGCTTTGTCGAGCAGGCGTTCGATGACCATGATCTTGTCCGAGACCTTCGCGCCGCCCAGGATGGCGACGAACGGCCGGGCCGGGTCGCTGATCGCGCCGCCGAGGTAGGCCAGTTCCTTCTCGACGAGGAAGCCGACGACGGCCGGCTTGCCGGCGGCCTTGAGCAGCTTGGGCACGCCGAAGGTGCTGGCGTGCTCGCGGTGGGCGGTGCCGAAGGCGTCCATCACGTAGACGTCGCCAAGCGCGGCCAGTTGCTGGGCGAAGGCCTCGCCGTTTTTCTCTTCTTCCTTATGGAAGCGGACGTTCTCCAGCAGGAGGATCTCGCCGTCGGCCAGGCTGTCGGCCAACTTCTGGACCTCCGGCCCGACGCAGTCCTCGGCGAAGTGGACCTTGCCCATGCCGTGCGGGACGGAGCCGGCGCCGGTGATCTTCAGGTCGGTCTCGTTGCGGGCCTCGTGCGGGTTGGGGGCGGCGTTGCACGCGGCGACCAGCTGTGCGAGCCGGCCGACGAGCGGCTTGAGGCTGAACTTGGCTTCCGGCCCGGACTTGGGGCGGCCCAGATGGCTCATGAGGATCAGGCGGCCGCCACGCTCCACGACGCTCTTGATGCTGGGCATCGCCATGACCATGCGGCGGTCGTCGGAGATCTGGCCGTTCTCGATGGGAACGTTGAAGTCCACGCGCATCAGGACCCGCTTGCCCTTGACGTCCACGTCGGCGACGGTTTTCTTGCTCATGGCGCTGAATCTACGCGCGATGGCGGACGCCGCCAAGGGGACAAAGTGCGACAGGCATGGTGGGTAGGCAGCAGGCAGCGGGCAACAGGCAGCAGGGCAAGCGGCGGCCTCCTAACTCCTGACTTCTGACTTCTGACTTCTCACGCCTGCCTCCCCGGCGAATCCGGCGGACTGCCGCATGGGGCAGGCCTCCCGCGGCGCGGGCGGGGTCGTTACACTCGCCTGTATGCCCGACGCTACCACCCAGACCGCCGCCGACGCTCGTGACCAGATCAAGTTCAATGACCAGGGGCTGCTGCCGGCCGTCGTGCAGGACGCCGACACTGGCGAGGTGCTCATGATGGCGTGGATGAACCGCGCCGCACTCGACCTGACCCTGCAGACCGGCAAGACGCACTTCTACTCCCGCAGCCGCGACAAGATGTGGCTCAAGGGCGAAAGCTCCGGCCACGTGCAGGAGGTCGTCGACGTGCGCGTCGACTGCGACATGGACTGCATCCTGGTCCGCGCCCACCAGCACGGGGCGGCCTGCCACGAGGGGTACAAAAGCTGCTTCTTCCGCACGCTGACCGAAGGCGGCCGCGAGCTGAGCGTGAACGACGAACGGCTCGTTGACCCGGCTGAGGTTTACAAGAAGTGAAGGGTTTCCACGCTCGAAATACGGGCACAGAGGCCACGGAGATTAGGAGATCACAGAGAGAAGAAATAGATGGATGGGGTGGGTCGGCCTTGCGGGGTTGTTGCGGGGTTGATCGAGCTCGGCATGTTCATTTTCTCTGTGTGCTCTTTTGCTCTGCGGGCTCTGCGGCTCTGCGGCTCTCCGGTTCGATCGACTGCTGACGTCATGAGTATGGGGCGGACGACAACGCGGCCGTCGGCGGGTACAAACGCCGCGTGATGCGGGCTGAATGCTATCTGCTGGCGGCCTACGTGGCCTGGCTCGCCCTGGCGGCGGCGGCGTTTCACCTTCTGCCGGTCCTGCCGGCGGGCAACGGGCTCTCGCCGGAACGGGCGGCCTTCTTCGCCGTGAACCTCGGCACGCTCACCGGCTTCACCTTCGGCTTCAGCGGCGTCGCCGACCTCACCGGCGTCGGGGAGTTGCTCGTGATCGTGCACGTGCTCGTCTGTGCGTGGCTCGTTCTCTCGGCCGCGGCACTGGGCACGGCCCGGCTGCTGGGGTTCAAGCTGCACGCGCCGGCGGTGCTCTGGCGGGTCGCGTTCGTGCTCTTCGCCTCGGCGGCAATGGGCTTCGCCGTGGGGGATTTGCTGCTGGGCCTCTCGGCGGTGAGCAACCTGGGCCTGCCGGCCGGCGGGCGGGTCGCGGCCGAGGCGTACGCGGCACCGGCGTTCCGGTTCGGCGTGCTGCTGCCGGCCGTGGCGTTCGGGGCGGTGGGCGTGGGGCTGCTGGACCGCACCTGGGCGTGGCGGCTGGCGGGCGTCTACGCGGGCGGGTGCCTCGTGGCGTTTTTGCTGCTGTCGGCCGGGGGGCTGGCCGTCGGCTTGCCGGCGTGGGAGGCGGTTCGGCAGGCGCAGCTTGCGGCGGTCGACCTGCGTTCGGCCGGCTTCGGCTTCGTGCCCCCGGCCGAGACGCACCGGGCGAGCCTGTGGCTCCAGCAGGCGGTCATGCTGCTTGGCGGCGGAGTGGCCGGCGCCGGCGGCGGCCTGCGGGCGGAGGTGGTGCTGGTGCTCCTGCTGGGCATGGCGGGCGTGCTCCGCGGCCGGGCCGTGGGCCGGCTCTTCGCGCCGGCGGCGTTGTGGGCGGCGGCGCTGCTGGCGACGGTCTTTGTGGGCGTCTGGCTGCTGCTGGCGTTCACGGCGGAGTTGCCGGTGGCACGGGCGGTCTTCGTCGCGACGTCGGCGGCGTGCAACGTGGGCGCGAGCGCCGACACGGTCAGCCTCACCGGCCCGGGCCTGTGGACGCTGACAGGCCTGATGCTCGCCGGCCGCGTCGGCTTCCTCGTGCTCCTGGCGTTCTACCCGGCGGGCGGGAATGAAGAACATCGCGGAGGCCGCAGTGTTGAAGGGGTCACAGAGGCGGGAAGCTGAAGTCATGTTTCGGACCGTCGAGTGGTCCTCCTGCCAGGCGGGGACCGGACGCTCCGGGTTTAGAACAGCCTGTCCTGCAGGGGTTCGCCGTCGGCGAAGCGGGCGAGGTTGGCCAGGAAGTGGTCGACGAGGCGTTCCCACTCGTCGGCCATGCCGCCGGCGGTGTGCGGGGTAATGAAGCAGCGTGGCGCCTTCCACAGCGGATGCCCGGCGGGCAGCGGCTCCGGGGCGGCGACGTCGAGGTACGCGGCGGCGAGCTTGTCCGCCTTCAGCGCTTCGACGAGTGCGTCCTGATCGACGGTGTCCCCCCGGCCGATGTTATAGAACACGGCCGGCGGGCTCAGCTTCGAGAGGCGGCCGGCGTCGAAGAAGTTTTTCGTTTCCGGGCTAGCCGGGAGGATGTTCACGACGTGGTCGAAACCGCCCAGGCGGGCGTCGACGGCGTCGGGCGGGATGATCTCGATGCCCTCGTCGCCGCGAGCCTGTCGACGGACACCGGTGATGCTCATCTTGAAAGGCCCAAGCAGCCGGACCAGCTCCCGGGCGATGGCACCGTAACCCAGGATCAGGACGGACTGCCCGTCGAGCAGGCGGCTGCGGGCGCGGTGCCCGGCCGGCTGCCACTGCTCGCTCCGGCTCTGATGCAGCGCCTGCGGCAGCTGCCGGGCCTCGGCCAGCATGTAACCCAGCACGTGCTGTGCGCAAGGCGCGGCGTAAACGCCCGAAGCGTTCGCCAGCAAGGCGTTTCGTTTGGCGAAGGCTTCGCGAACGGCGGCGGTGTCGTACCGGGTGTAGCCGGCGGTGCTGAGCTGGACGAACCGGGGGCCGTCGGCTGCCAGCACGTCGTCGATGTGCGGCTGGCCGAAGGCGACGTTGGCGGCCCGGCAGGCCGGGTCGGCGGGGGCGGGCGTGAGGTTGTCGGCGGCGAGTGTGGGGGCGTCGCTGAGGCGGTGCTGGCCTGGAATCGCCGAGAGGCCGGCGCGAAGGCGCGCCTCGACGGCCGGTGGAAACTGCTGGTTACGCCAGATGGTGAGTGCGGGCATGCCGAAGGTGTAGCCGATCAGGCTGCACGATCCAACCAGGCGTGTGGCTCGGCGTACAGAGCCCCGCGCAGCCAGGGGTACTTGTTTGGGGTAAGCTGGTGGCGGTTTTGGCAGGTACAGGCCGCCCGGCGCTACGCCGGCGGCGGAGGAGAAAGCTTTATGTTGCAGGTTCGTTGGCTCGTCGTGTTGCTGTTTTGTCTGGCCGGCGGCGTGCACGCCGCTGACGAGGGGCTGTTGCTCCACTACCCGCTGAATGAGGGGGATGGCGAGGTCGCAGTCGATGTTTCGGGCAACGGCCTGAACGGCACAGTCTCCGCCGAGTGGGTCGATTCGCCCGCCGGCAAGGCTGTCTCCATGGACGGCCAGAGCGGCATCGTCCGCGTGATGCTGCCCGAGGGGAAGCGGTTTGGCACCGGCTCGTGGACCTTCTCGTGCTGGGTCAAGCCGACGCAGTTCGAGATCGACGACCCGCAGAACCAGCGGCGGGTCTTTGCCTTCGGCACGTATCCGGATGCGTACCTGGTGATCGACTTCACCGGCACCGGCCAGGTGACTTACTACTTCTGTTACCGTCAGCCGGACGGCCAGATCGCCGCGTTCGGCGGTGGCAGTTCGGCGGGCCTCGAGGTCGACGCGTGGGCCCATGTGGTGCTCTCGGCCGACCGGGACGAGCGGTTCGTCCGCATCTTCGTCAACGGGTTTCTGCAGGGGCACTACCCGTTTCCGGCCGGGTTCGAGGGGGATTTCTCCGTCGCCGGTGAAATGACGTTCGGCAACGCATGGCACAACTATTTCGGGGTGATGGACGAGATCAAGGTGCTCCGCCGGGCTTGGGACCGCGACGATGTGCGGGCGGAGTTCAACCGGCTGAGAGAGACCTTCGGCGTCGAACTGTCGCCGGAGGTGCAGGCCGTTGAACGCAGGGAGCAGGTGGAGGCGACGTTCGCCCGTGTCGGTGAGCTTTGGGCGGCCGGCGAGTTTGTGTCCGTCCGCGAGGTTTGTCGCGGGGTGATGGCGTCCCCCGAAATCGACGCGAGTGTACGGAGCTACGCCCACCTTCGGATCGCCCAGAGCCACCTGGCCGAGGGCGACCCGGCGGCGGCGAAGGCGGCTTATCTCGCGATCGCCGAGGATGCGCAGTACCCGGCCGTGCACCGCGCCGAGGCCGAGGATTTGGCCGCTCAGCTCACCCGGGTGGAACAAGGCCTGCCGCCGCGGGACCCCATTGCCAGCCGGACCCGTGTGCCCCGGATCGAGAACTTCGCCGCCGAGGTTTACGTCGACCCCGCCGGCGACGACGACGCCGCCGGGACGCCGGCGGACCCCGTGGCCAGCCTCACTGCGGCGCGCGACAAGGTGCGTGCCCTGCGCGCCGGCGGCACGGCCGGCCCGGTCGGCGTCATTGTGCGGGCAGGCGAGTATCCGGTCACGGCGCCATTGGAGCTGACGGCCGAGGACTCGGGGAGTGAAGGTGCCCCAACCGTTTACCGCGCCGCCGAGCCCGGCGGGGCGGTCTTTTACGGCGGCACCAGGCTGTCGGGCTTCACGCCGGTGACCGACCCGGCGATCCTCGCTCGGCTGCCCGAGGCGGCCCGCGGCAAGGTGATGCAGTGCGACCTCCGTGCGGCCGGGGTAACGGACTATGGCGAGCTGGCGGTCCGCGGCATCGGCCAGCCGCCGAGCCCGCCGACGCTGGAGCTGTACATCGACGGCAAGCCGATGACCGTCGCCCGCTGGCCCAACGAGGGTTTCGTCGGCATCGAGGCGCTGGTCGAGCCAGGCAACCGGGCGCAGGGCGTGCCGTCGGTGATCCGCTATCAGGACGAGCGCCACGCGCGGTGGGTCGAGGCGGAAGACCCCTGGCTGTTCGGCTACTTCCACTTCCTCTGGGCTGATTCAACGATCCGGATCGCCGAGATCGACCCGGTTCAAAAGACCCTGACCAGCGCCCAGGCCTACGACTACGACGGGCGGGCGATGGACACCGGACAGGGCATCCTCTACTACGCCTTCAACCTGCTTGAGGAGATCGACCAGCCCGGCGAGTGGTACCTGAACCGGGACAACGGGATCCTCTACCTCTACCCGCCGAGCGACCTTGACGACGCCGTGGTCGAGCTCGGGCTGCTCTCGACGCCTATGGTGACGATGCGGAACGTCGAGCACGTTCGCTTCGAGGGCCTGAGCTTCGACCTGGCAAGGTACAACGGGCTGGAGCTGCGCGACTGCCGGGATGTTCTGCTCGCCGGCTGCACGGTGAGCCGCATGGCGGGCAACGGGATCATGGTCCACGGCGGCCGGCGCGTCGGCCTGCTCGGCTGCGACGTCCACACCATCGGCCGGCGGGCCACCGAGGTGATCGGCGGCGACCGTGAGACGTTGACCCCAGGCGAGCACTTCGTGGAGAACTGCCGAATCTATGCGATGGGCCGAATCGACCGGACGTACACGCCCGCGATCCAGTTGGAGGGCGTGGGCAACCGCGTGGCCCACAACCTGATGTACGACGCCCCCAGCAGCGTGATGCGCATCGAGGGCAACGACCACCTGGTCGAGTACAACGAGGTCCACTCGGCCGTGCAGGAGTCGGACGACCAGGGCGCTATCGACATGTGGCGCAACCCGACCTTCCGCGGCGTGGTGTTCCGCTACAACCGGTTCACCAGCATCGGCAAGCCGGCCGGCGGCCTCGCCGTCCACGGCGAGGCCAGCATCCGCTTCGACGACGCCATCAGCGGGATGCTGGTCTACGGCAACATCTTCATCCGCGGTGCCGGCGGCGGGTTCGGTGCGGTACAGTTCAACTCCGGGCGGGACAACGTCGTCGACAACAACCTGTTCATCGACTGCAAGCAGGGCATCTCCGGCGGCTGGTACCCGGACAACTTCGTCTGGCGGATGCTCCGCAAAGGCGACTGGCCGGCCGATTTTTACCGCAACGAACTCTACCTCAGCCGGTACCCGCTCTTGGCGACGATGCTGGAGGAGCCGGGCGAGAACCACATCTGGCGGAACATCTTCTACCGCAGTGGCACGATGACCACCGGCAACCGCCAGCGGCTCGACCTGCTGGCCAACCTGGAGATCGACGAGGAACAGCCGGCGTTGCTGAAGGCGGCCACCGGCGGCGACGATGTCGGGCCGGACGGCGAAACAAACGGGGGCCTGTTCGCGTGGATCGGCTTCCGCCCGATCCCGGGTGATCAAATCGGCCTTTACCCCGACGCCTACCGCGCGAGCTGGCCAGTCCCGGTCGAGCCGACGCAGATGCAGGATTGGTCCGGCGATCGATGATCGTGCCCGCCGCTTGGAATGCGGGTGCGCTTCAGATCGTGCGCGCGGTTGTCTGGAGCAAGGCATGAACCGGCGAAGGTGCAGGCGGCGGGCCGAAGGCGGCGGGCCGAAGGCGGCGGGCGATGGGCGGACGGCACCTATGCCTCCGTCACGTCCTGCTTGCGGTCCATGGCGAGGTTGGCCAGCTTGTCGGTCAGCTTGTTGCCTTCGCGGCGGGTGTGGTCGAACTGCACGCGGCGGAAGGTTTCGCAGACGGCCTTCGCCTGCTCGTACAGCGGCTTAAGGCCGGGGTTTTTCACGCGGTACTGGCCTTTCATCTGCTTGATGACCAGCTCCGAGTCGCCCATCACCAGCACATGGGTCGCGCCGAGGGTGCTGGCCTGCTCGAGCCCGGTGATGAGGGCCTTGTACTCGGCGACGTTGTTGGTCGCGACGCCGATGAACCGGCCAAGGGTGAAGATGACGGTGCCGTCGGCCGCCTCGAGTACGACGCCGATGCCCGCCGGGCCCGGGTTGCCCCGGCTGCCGCCGTCAAACCGCACGGTAATGGTTTCCATCTGGAGAGTCCCCCTGTCTGTGAACGTATAATCTGTGAACGTACAAATCGAAGGTCTTACGGAAGACGAAGCCGGATGAGACGCGCGGTACATGCGGGGCACGTGCGCAGCACGCCTGCCGCCCGCGGCCGACTCATGCAGGGCCGGTGCCGGTGACGCCGGCGTTCGAAGGCGTCGCGTCGGAACGCTCGTCGTCGGAGGCGTCGGACTCTGGGGAGTCGGCCTCTGGGGCTTGGGCCTCTGAAGCTTCGGCCTGCGGGGCTTCGGCGTCAGGTGTTTCGGCGTCAGGTGTTTCGGGATCCGAGCCTGCGGCGTCAGAGGCGTCAGAGGCGGGCGTCTGGGCCGACGGCTGGGCGGGCGGCGGGGCGGGCGGGTTGCTCGCGGCATGCTCGGCTTCCTCGCGCGGCAGGACCTGCACGGCCCCGGCGAGGCCCGCGGCCTCGCCGCCGGCCGGCTCGCGACGCCGCTCCAGCAGCCGCTCCAGGTGCTCGGGGTTGCGGGCGCGGTAGTAGCCCTGCACCACCCCGTCCACCAGCACGCCGACCTCGACCGCGTGCACCCCGTCGTGGATGGCGACTTCCGTGCTGTCCTTGGCGCAGTCCGCCGCGAGCTTCTGCCAGGGCGTCAGCTCGGCATCCGGCTCGGCGCGGATCTGTTCGGCGACGGGTTCGACGACCACCGCCTTGGCCGGCTTGGCCTTGGTGCCGGGCACCTTTTTAACCCGCTTGACGGCCGGTTTTTTCTTCTTCTTCGCCGCCACCCAGTCTTCGGTCGGCACGTCCTCGGGGATGTACAAAAGCCGCCCGCTCGACGGGTCGAACACCAGCTCGTCGCGCGTCGCCAGCCGGTTGTAGATGTCGGCCGTCAGCTCCATGTTCGTCGCGACGCAGATGTACCGCTCTTCCCGCGGGTTGATCTTTTCGATCGCGCTCATCGCCTCGCCGTCGAACGCTTCGCAAAGGCGGTCGTAGGTTTGCAGGGCAGTCGGCGGCACCTCGGCGACGGCCTCGTCGCGGATCGGCTGCAGCAGGGCGATTTCGCCCTCCAGCTCCTGCACGCGGTCGTTGATGTGCGCTTCCTTCTCCGCCAGCGACGCCCGCTCGACTTCCAGGCTCTTGACGATCCCCGCCAGCTCGGCCGTGGAGGCCTCGGCCTTGCCGATGGTTTCCAGGGCCTGGTCCTCGATCTTCTTCAGGTCCGCCTTGTGGTTGTTGATGTCCACCAGCAGCGACTGGTACTCCTTGTTCGTCTGCGCGCTCTGCTGGCGTTCGCGGAGCATGTCAATGTGCTCCTGGCGGGCCTTGACGTCGCTCTCGAGTTCAAGGGCACTGGCCCGCTCGTGCTTGAGCCGCTCGGAGACCAACGCCTGCTGCTCTTCGAGCTTGACGACCTTTCGTCGCTGAATCCGCACGTCCCGCGTCACGGCGTCCAGCCGTTCGCGAACCTCTGCCAGCTTCTGATCCGCCTGGAACAACTTGACCAGCGCGACGTTCGTCGGACCCATGAGCTCCCTCGTGTACCTGATTCAGACCGGCGTACCCGACGGGCCGCCATTCGCTACGATTATGGCGCAATCCGCCCGGGAAAGAAACCGCCCCGGCCGACACGGGCGATTTAGCAACCCCCGGCTATCCGCCTCCGGCCGATCAATCCCCCCTGAAACCGCCGCTACCGAACCTCGGCGATGCGCTTCAGCGCACGCAGCAGGTCCGGCACGTCGTCGAGGCGCATCATGCTCGTCGCGTCGCTCAGCGCCGAGGCCGGGTCCGGGTGGCACTCGACGAAGACGCCGTCGTACCCCGCCGCCACCGCCGCCCGCGCCAGCAGCGGTGCCAGTGTCGGGTCGCCGCCGGACCGCGTCCCCTCGCCGGCCGGCTTCTGCGTCGAGTGCGTCGCGTCGAAGACCGTCGGGCAACCCGTGGCCGCCATCGCCGGCAGGCCGGCGAAGTCGTTCACCAGCCGCCCGTAGCCGAAGAACGTTCCCCGCTCCGTCACCAGCACCTCACCGTCGCCGGCACTGCGAACCTTCTGTACCGCCGTCTTCATCTCGGCGGGCGACATGAACTGCCCCTTCTTCACGTTCACGATTTTGCCCGTCGCCCCGCAGGCGGCCAGCAGGTCCGTCTGACGGGCCAGAAACGCCGGCACCTGGAGCACATCCGCCACCTCCCCCACCGCCGAGGCCTGGCTCGCCTCGTGCACGTCCGTCAGCACCGGCAGGTTTAGTTCACGCTTGGTCTCCGCCAGGATTTTCAGCCCCTCGTCCAGCCCCGGCCCGCGGTAGCTGCCGACCGACGTGCGGTTGGCCTTGTCGAAGCTCGCCTTGAAGCAGTAGCCGATGCCCGCCTCGGCACACACCTTCGCCAGCCGCTCGGCGACGGTGAGGCAAAGCTCCCGGCTCTCGATAACGCACGGCCCGGAGATC
Source organism: Phycisphaerae bacterium (assembly GCA_050329715.1). Taxonomy (GTDB): domain Bacteria; phylum Planctomycetota; class Phycisphaerae; order Tepidisphaerales; family Tepidisphaeraceae; genus DAIOTR01. Next base: position 4,648 of record JBHJOM010000024.1, on the reverse strand, counting down.
ACGAACAACGGCTTCGTCAGGAAAGACATGCCCGGAGCATACCGCCCCGCCCGCGTACCCGCATGGGACCCCGCACGCCGGAACACCGCCTAACGAGACACCGCACGACGAGACGCCGCCTGAAGAGACGCCCGCCCGACCCCGTTCAGCCTTGCAAGCTGTTGTTTTCGCTGCAGAATTATCGGACGAAAGCCGATCATCAGCTATAACACCGTTCCCAAACCCCTCTTTCGCAAGGAGACGCGATGAACCGAGCATGGACGCTCATGTTGCTGCCGGCCCTTCTAGTCACGGCCGTCGGCTGTCAGAACAAGCTTCACAAGGAAAACCTGGCCCTGCACGAGCAGAACCGGGAGCTTCAGGCCCGCACCGGCCAGCTTGAGATGCAGTTGGCCAACCAGGCCGACCCGGCCGCCCTGGACGCACTCCGCCAGCAACTGGCCGACCGTGAGGCCAAGATCGGGCAGCTTCAGAGCGAGCTGACCAGCACCCCCACCGGCTCCGGCAACCCGCTGGACGGCCTGGCCGGCGTCGAGACCAGCTACAACGCCGCCCGCGGCGAAGTCACCGTACGCGTCGCCGGCGACGTGCTGTTTGACTCCGGCAAGACGACCCTCAAGCCGTCCGCCCAGTCGACGCTGACCAAGATCGCCTCGGCCATCAAGTCGAGCCACCCGGGCAAGACCATCCGCGTCGAGGGCCACACCGACACCGACCCGATCCGCAAGACCAGGTCGCAGTTCAGGGACAACCGCGACCTGTCCCTGGAACGCGCCGCCGAGGTCACCCGCTTCCTCGAAAAGCAGGGCATCGCCCCCGCGAAGATCGCCACCGTCGGCTGGGGCGAGCACCGCACCACCGGCCAGGGCAAAAACCGCGACCGGCGCGTCGAGATCGTCGTGCTCGTCGACTGACCGACGTGAATTGCCCGACAGGGAAACACAACTGAGCCGCAAGCCGAAGGCTGCGCTTCGAGCGTGAGGGTGCGATCAGAACCGATCACACCTCCACACTCGAAGCGCAGCCTTCGGCTTGCGGCTTACGTCCTCTTCTTGGGGTGAGCATGCCCCACCGCCTGAGCCCCCCGCCCACTCACTCCGGCCGGCTGCGCAGGAAGTCCGCCTGCTCGCGCGACTTCAGGTCGAACTGCGACTCCCGCGGGTAGCTCGAGCCGAACGGCAGGTCTTCCTCGGCCATCACCACGTTGTTGTAACGCAGCAGCGTCCCCTTGGCCCGCTCCAGGTTGGCGATCGCCACGTTGTAGGCGCTCAGGGCTTCCACCTCCGAACGCTCCGCCTCGGCAACCCGCTCCTGCGTGTTCAGCTTCAGGTCGACGAACTGCGGCGTCAGCGGCTCGCCGGCGTCCTCCCGTGCCTGCAGCCCGGCCAGCGCCTCCGTCTCCTCGAAACGCTGCTTACGACGCAGTGCCAGCTCCTGCCACGTCGTCACCACCTCCCGCAGCGTGGTCGTCACGTCCAGCGAAATCTGGTTCTGGATGCTGGCGTACTGCGTCACGGCCTGCTGGCGCTGCAGCAGTACGCGGCGGTAGATGGCCCGGGCTTCGCGGTTGCCCAGCGGAATCTCGAGCTGCAGCCCGATGGACCACGAAAAGTAATCCGCCCCGCCCACGTCCTCGATCAGGCCGCTGGGGGAGTTGTCGGCACTGTCCAGGCTCGCCGAGGCGACCAGGTCAAGCTGCGGGCGGAGGTTGTTCTTGGCCACCTTCAGCGTCAGGTCCGCCGAGTCGATGCGGAGCTGCTGCTGCCCCAGCTCGGCACGGTAAACGAACGCCGTCTCGATCTGGTCGTCCAGGTCGAAGACGATCGGCTCGGCCACGGCCAGCGTCGAGGGCACCAGCAGCGCCGGCCCGGCCACGGGAAGGTCCGGCACGTTGATCAGCTGCTTGAGCCGGTCAGACGCGTTCCGCGCCACCGCTCGCGCACGCTCCAGCGACGCACGCCGCGCCGAGATCCGCGCCTCGGCCTGGAAGATCTGCACGCTGGAGACGTCCTGGTCGATACGCGCCCGCAGGATGTCGGCCGTCTCGATGGTCCGCAGCAGCAGCGACTCCTGAATCCGCACGTCCTCGATCGCCCGCACCAGGTTCCAGTACGCCTGCTCCACGTCGCGAATCGTCGTCTCGAGCTGCGTGCGGAAGTCCAGCAGGCTGATCTGCTGCTGGTTGCGGTTGATGATGATGCGGGCGCGGTTCGTCGTACGCCCGAAGTCGCGAAGCAGCGGCTGGTTGATGCTCAGCGTCGGGCGGAGGGTCTGGAAGTCCTCGTCCAGGTCGGGGGTGAGCGGGCCGGAGCGGGTCGGCAACTCGTTCCAACCGTAGTCGAGGCTCAACTGCACCTGCCCGCCGCTTTCCAGCAGCTGCCGCACGCCGACGGCGCTGGTGAACTGGTTGAAGCGACTCGCCTCGTTCTGCGTCAGCGGGTTCTGGTTCAGATCGAACGGGGCGTCGCGGTCGGTCTTCTGAAACGCGTTGTTCCAGAACAACACCGGGTCGAACCGCGATTCGGCCTCGACCACACGCGCTTGCTCGATCGCCGGCTGGAAGCCCGCCACCGCAACCTCGAGGTTGTTCACCACCGCGCGCTGTACCGCCTCCCGCAAACTGATCGGCACCTCAGCCCCGGCCAGCGCCAGCGGAACCGTCACGTCCTCACGCTCGATCCGCTCCATCGCCCCACGCCGCGGCCGGCCGTCCTCGTCCACGTACGGGTTGTCCAACTCCGTCGGCAGCACGCGGTAGGCGGGCGTCGTGTTCAACGCGCTGCCGGTGATCTCGCCGCTGCCAAAGTCCCGCGGGTCGAACGGCGGGGGCACCGGGGCGGCACAGCCGGCGAACAGGCCGCCGGCCACCACGCCAACCACGGCCAAACCGGCCGCCCGTCGCACCGCACCATGCATCGCCGAATGCATCGCCCCATGCTTCAACCGAGGCCGTCGGGCCCCAGAGAAAGCAGTTTGCGGGCAAGCGGCGTTCACTGCCGGACGGGAGGGGTCGTGGGCCTGTCGATGCGTCATGGGTGTCGTGCTCCGTGGTGGGGCGTGGTGCTTGTTCGGGACCGGCGGATTATGCCGCCCAGACGCCCGGACGCAAAAACCGCCGCCGTCTGGTGCTCTTCCAACCTGCTCATCGGCAACCACCCCCGCCGAGCAACGGCACAACCTCGACCGCCTCCAACGGGCTGCCGATCTCGCCGACCCCTGCCGCCACGATGCCCGCCGCACAGCCGCTGAACCCTTCGCCGAGCGCCTCAGATCAACCTTCGCCGTGGCGAGTTTCGCCCATGGCGTTTAACATCAGGGCCATGCCCCCGGAGGCCCCCGAACTCAAACCGCTCGAAGACATCGTCGCCGACGACGGCCGATACCCCATGGACGCCTTCCTCTTCGTCCAGGAAGGCCTCTCCCGAACCGTCCAGCAACTGCAACGCGCCGCCGAGGAAGACCCCGCCCGCCGACACGTGTCCGGTGCCGAACTCGCCTGCGGCCTGCGGGACTTCGCCGTCGACCGCTGGGGCTTCCTGGCCGGCACCGTCCTGCGGTCCTGGAACCTCCGAACAACCCGCGATTTCGGCGAAATCGTCTTTCTTCTGGTCGATAACGGATACCTGCAAAAGACCGAAGGCGACGCCGTGGAAGACTTCGACGACGTCTTCTGCTTCACCGACTTCGACAAGGGCTACCGCATCAAGGCCAACGCATGACCGACACCGCCAGCCCCCCGGGAACCCAACCCGCCGAGCCGAAAAAGCCCGGCCACCAACCCACCGCCCGCCCCCCGGCCGAAACCCCCGCACAACCGCTCCGCCCCTTCAAGCCGCGACGCCTCGCCTTCTGGCTGGGCCTTGCCCTGTTCCTGCTCTGGCTGGGCGCGCTGGCCGTGATGTGGCTGAGCCAATAGAGGCGTGAGGCACCCCCGCGACCGCGACCACAACCCACTCTCCACCCCCCGGCCGACACCCGACACCCGCCACCGCGCCAACGTCCACCTTCCGCCACCCGCCGTCCACCCAACCCCGCCCGCAAGCCACCCGATGTCCAACCCCAGGCCACCGCAGGTGCAGCCAATGTCCAGTTTTGTCCAGCGAACCCGCGCCCAAGTCCACCACCCCGCCGCCGGCCGCCCGCCGACGCTCCGCCGCCGCCGCCTCACCCCCGCCCGACCGCGACATCTTGCCTCGCCCGCTCATTCTAACTTGCCCCCGCCGCCCGCCGGCGGGTAGGGTACTCGCGTCGGGTTCGACAGGTCACCGCGGGTGGCCGATGAACGATCCCGCCGTCCGACACTTCTCCTGGGGGCCACGTGCCAAACCGCTGTCTCGCTACGCGTCCTGTCCAGCGTGCCGCGCTCGAGAATCTCGAGCCCCGCCGCCTCCTCGCCTCGGCCGTCACCGCCGTCGACTTCCTCTACAACCCGCCGACGTCCACCGCCGGCCAATCCTTCGCCCTCACCGGCACCGGCGACCCGCTCACCACCGCCAACGTCCAACTGCTGAACCTCAGCACCAACACCCTCATCCCCCCGGCCGACATGGCCTTCACCGGCACCTTCGCCACCACCGACCACCGCCTGACCCTCCCCGGCCTTGTCCCCGCTTATCCAGCCGGCGCGGGTGCCCGCCTGCCGTCCGGC